>CAIWFK010000670.1 GCA_903911905.1 uncultured Myxococcales bacterium | reverse complement strand
GCCATCAAGGCGCCGGTGGCGGTGTGACGCCGCTGGCCTGCATCGTGGCGATGTCCGAAGACCGGGTCATCGGTCGCCGCGGCCAGTTGCCCTGGCACGTGCCCGAAGACCTCAAGCGCTTCAAGGCGCTGACCATGGGCCACGCCATCATCATGGGGCGCACCACCCACGAATCGATTGGTCGGCCGTTGCCGGGTCGACGCAACGTGGTGGTCAGTCGCACGGTGCGCGCGCTGGCCGGCTGCGAGGTGGTCGATTCGCTCGAGGCGGCCCTGGCCAGCGTGAAGGGCGACCCGCTGCCCTTCGTCATCGGCGGCGCGCAGCTCTATTCGGCGGCGCTCCCGCTGGTGACGACGCTCTTCCTGACGAAATTGGCACAGCGGGTGCCAGATGGTGATGCGCACTTTCCCCCGCTGGTCGACGCGGAGTGGACGCAGGTGGCCTCGGTGCCCGGCGTGCAGCCCGGCGTGACCTTCGTCGACCTCGAGCGCCGCCAGGCCGCGGTCAGTTCGCCGGCACGTTGACGTACGGGGTGTACGCCCGACACGGTTGGCCACGCAGGCCCGGGCACGGCGGTACCGTCGGCGGTACCGCGAGCCCTTCTATGACCGGCAACACCACGCTCGAGGGGTGATTCGCGTCGTGGGCGATGGCGTAGGGCGTGCCGTTCGCGAAGGGCAGCAGCGCGAACTGCCACCGCGCCCGCGTGCCGCCGGGGGTGTCGACGATGGCGCGCACCTTCGAGCCCGCGCGCAGGGCGTGCCCCAGGCCAGCGGTGCCGACCCGCACCGGCACCCATTCGTCGGGTACGAGCGCGGTCGCGTCGGCCTGCAGGAAGGCCTGGGCGGGCCAGGTGACGGTGGCGTCGGGGCCGGGGGTGCGCTGACTGGCGCGCAGCCAGCCCGACTGCAGGTAGACCTCGCTGCCGTCGGCGCGCACCTCGGTGAGCGAGACCTGGAGGTCGGCGTCGTCGACCCCGGCGGCGAGCCAGAGGTCGAAGCTGGCGGTGCCCAGCAGCACGGTGTCCTGGGTGAAGGGTTCGCTCTCGAACACCACCGCGCTGCCGGGCGCGGGAGCAGGCCACACGTAGTCGGGCAGCTTCACGTCGGCAGCCGACGAGAGCGCGACGTTGGTGCGGGGTGCCGGCGTCGGCGTCGTGCAGGAAGACCGAGGCCGCGTGGGGCTCGGTGGGTGCCGCCGGGTCCATGCCGCCGTCGAGCTTGAAGTACAGGCGTCGCGGCTGCTGCTCGTGGGGCGGGTATTCGGTGAAGCCGTGCTCGAAGGTGCCGACAGGCGCGCCAGGGTCACCGGCGCGGCCGCCGCCCGTCTCGAAGATGACGCGCAGGGTGGGTTCGGCCTTCCACGCGGCGAGCGCCTCGTCGTAGCTGGCGTACTTCGAGAAGCGGGCCGGTGGCAGCACCAGGGGCGAATGAAAGACGCTGTCGAAGATGAACGTCGACACGTTGCGCACGTTCGCAGGGTCGCGCGGCAGCCGTTTGGCGACGAAGAGCTCGAGGAACTGCTGCCACTCGATGAGTACCTGGGGCGTGAAGCCGTCTTCGTGCACGCCGTTGCTCGCGGTCAGGCGCAGCGCGGGGGCGTTGGTGAAGCGGTCGAAGAGCCTGAAGAAGTAGGGGCCGGTCTGCTCGTCTTGCCAGCTGCCCGACAGGAACACGGGCACGCTGATGCGGTCGACGAAGGTGTGCGGGTTCAGGTGGTCCTGCTGGGCGGGGTCGTAGAAGACGGCCGCGCGGGCCTGGGCGATGTTGTCGACGGCCTGCGAGTGCAGCAACTGGTTCTCGCGACACAGGTCGTCTCCCGAGTCGACGCGGTCGCGTTCCCAGCCCTGGCCGTAGGGCGCGGCCTTGCTGAGCACCGCGTCTATCCAACTGAGCGCGAAGCCTTCGTTGAGCAGACCTCCGGGGCGCATGGTCGAATTGGTGCTCTCGACCACCGACATGGGGGCGATGGCGGCGAGGCTGGGGGGCTGCGCGCTGGCCACGAAGAGCTGCGCGATGCCGGGAAACGAGAGCCCCACCATGCCCGGCCGGTGGAAGCGCACCCAGCTCTGGGCGGCGACGGTCTCGACCACGTCGTAGCCATCGAGCACCTGCAGCGGCTCGAAGTAGTCGTACGGGCCTCCCGAGCACCCGGTGCCGCGCATGTTCACGCTGACCGTGGCGTAGCCGAAGAGCGAGGCGAAGAGCGCCGCCGGGTCTTCGGGCGCGTCACAGAAGGTGGGGAAGTCGGCACACAGGAACTCGGCCCCCGAGACGGGCTGGCCGGGCCGCGACATCGCGTAGCCCGCGTAGGCGATGACGGTGGGGAAGGGGCCCGCTCCGGGGGGCAGGGTCACCCAGGCCGAGAGCGTCGTGCCGTCGCGCATCGTCAGGTAATTGAAGCTCGCGACCAGGTGCTGCTGCTCGTAGAACGACTGCGGCGGCGGCGGCGCGTCGACGGCGGTCACGGTGAGCGGCGCGGTCACGCGCTCGGGCGAGCTGCCGTGAAGGCGCACCCGCCAACCCGACCCCGCGGCGAGGTGGCGCAACACCAGGCTGCCCTGGGCGTCGACCACCCCCGATTCCACCACGTCTCCCGAGGCAGAGAGCGCGTCGAGGGTCTGACCTGGTTCGGCGTGGGTGACGTAGAGCTGGCCCGCGGTGGGGCGCACGGTGAAGTCGGGCGGCTTGCCGCACCCGGCGAACAGGGCCAGCGCGAAGCAGAGTCTCGAATGCATGGGAACAGGGGCTCGGGGCAAGCCCGGGGTGCCGCGTTCAGTAGCCGACGTAGGCGTTGCCGGCGGCGAGCTGCCGAACCCCAGGCACGTTGGAAATCGAGCCGTAGCGATCGACCGCGTAGCGCACGCCCGCGATGATGTTGTCGACCGGGTTGGTGATGTCGTCGTGACCGGGCAGCTTGTACTGCTCGAAGGTGGGGCGAATGGTCTGCATCAACCCCATCGACGGGTGACCAGCCTTGGCGTTGCTGTCCCAGTGGTTGACCGCCCTGGGGTCGTTGCTCGACTCGCTGGCGATCAGCGCACCCAACTGCGCCGCGTTCATCTTGCTCATCGGAATGCCGGCCTTCACCAGCTCGGCCTGGGCCTGCGCGATCCACCCCTTCACGGCGGCCGAGGGCGCCGTGTGGAACGAGCTCTTGTGGGTGTGGCCCTTGTGCGTCTGGTGCGCGTGCTTGCTCTTGCCGGCGTGCTTCGCGTGGGTCTTCGACGCGTGCTTCGACTGGCTGGTGTGGCTCGAGGGCGAAGCGGAACGGGTCGACGACGAGCTGCGGCTGTTGGAAGAGACGCGCCACGCCCACCGGCACCGCGGCGTTGCGCTCGCTGGCCAGGGGAATGGTGTGCATGACCTGCTGCACGAGCAGGTTTTCGGGTTCCTTGTCGAGGAACGGGTGCGCCCCCACCAGCGCCTGCCAGGTGATGAGCGCCAGCGAGTACAGGTCGGTGGCCGGGCTGACCTCGTCGGTCACCACCTGCTCGGGCGCCATGTACTGCGGCGTACCGACCACCAGGCCGGGCAGGGTGAGCCGGGTGACGTTGCTCTGCTGGCTGATGCCGAAGTCGACGATGGTGGCGCGGCCGTGGTCGTCGACCATGATGTTGGCCGGCTTCAGGTCGCGGTGCACCACGCCGCGCGAGTGCAGGTAGTCGAGCGCGCTGGCCAGTTGCCGAACCAGCGGCAGCACGTCGGCCAGGGGCAGCTTGCCGCGCGTGGCGAGCAGGTCGTGCAGGGTCTGCCCTTCCAGCCGCTTCATCACGATGAAGGGCACGCCTTCGTGCGAATCGACGGCGATGAGTGGCACCAGGCCCGGGTGGTCGAGCTTGGCCAGCAGGCGCGCTTCGCGCTCGAAGCGGGTGACCAGCTCGGCGTTGTCGGCGTGCTCGACGCCCAGCATCTTGAGCGCGGCGTGGGTCTGGGTCTTCAGGTCGAAGGCCAGCAGCACGCTGCCCATGCCGCCGCCGCCCAGCTTCCCGTCGATGCGCCAGCGCCCGGAGAAGACGCGCTGGCCCACGATGTTCGTCTTGTCGTTCGGGTCACCCACGGGACGCGCACCTTACCCAGCACGGGGGCGATTCGCCTCGCAAGCCGTACGATTTTCGACCGCGAGGGGGCACCGGGCCCGCCGAGCACGTCAGTCGAGCAGGAACGTGTAGCTGTAGATGAACGTGTAGCCGACCGCTTCGCCGCCCTTGGTAGCCGGCTTGAACTTGAAGCGCTTGAGCGCACCGAGCGCGGCCTCGTTGAGCCCGTAGCCAGGCCCGCTGATGACCACCACGTTCTCGACCACGCCTTCGGGGCTGAGCGTGACCTTCAGCCGCACCGTGCCTTCGATTTCGTTCTTCTTCGCCTCGTCGGGGTAGCTGACCTTGATTTCGCCGATGAGCTGCGGCTCGGTGTCGGCACCCCCGGGCGGCGCGTACTTCGGCGCGCTGTAGGCTTTGACCGAGTTGGGGTCGACCACCTTGTCCGACGCCTTGCCGTAGGTGGTGTTGCCGACCTGCACCGCGAAGCCACCGGCGGCGGTGGTGGAGTCCATGGTCACGCCGATGACGATGGGCGCGGGCTTGGCGTCGGGAGGCGGCTCCTGGTTGGGCGGCGGCGGCTCGTTCTTCGGAGGCGGCTTGAGCTCGGCGACCTTCACCGGCGGCGGCTTGATGACCACCTTGGGCGGCTCGAG
>CAIWFK010000669.1 GCA_903911905.1 uncultured Myxococcales bacterium | reverse complement strand
TGGCGAAGGCCCTGGCCGAAGCGGGGGCGAAGAGCGTGAAGGACCTGGGCGCGGTGATGAAGATCGTCACGCCCCGGCTCAAAGGGCAGGCCGAAGGCAAGGCGATCAGCGACGAAGTCAAGGCGCAGCTCGCGAAGCTGGGCTAACGAACCCGCGTGATCCCCGACGCGAAGATTCAAGAGGTCCGCGAGCGGGTCGACATGATCGCGCTGGTGCAGCGGCACGGCGTCGAGCTCAAGAAATCGGGCCGCAGCTACAAGGGGCGTTGCCCCTTCCACCAGGAAAAGTCGCCCTCGTTCTACGTGTGGGCCGACGAGAAGCGCTTCAAGTGCTTCGGCTGCCAGGCGGGCGGCGACGCGATTTCGTTCGTGCAGCGGTTGATGGGCAAGACCTTCGTCGACACGGTCACCGACCTGGCGAAGGAACTGGGCATCGACCTCGAGGCCGACGTCGACCCGGGCATGAAGGAAAAGCAGCAGGTGAAGGACGCGACCGACTTCGCGGCCCAGCACTTCACCCAGCGCCTGTGGGACACCACCGTGGGCCACCACGCGCGCGAGTACCTGCGCAGCCGAGGCCTGTCCGAAGACGTGATGCGGGCCTTTGGCCTGGGCTGGGCGCCGTTGGCCTGGAGCGAGCTGGCCGACCAGTTGCGCGAGCAGGGCATGCTCACCTTCGGCGAGAAGGCCGGGCTGGTGGCGCCGCGCAGCAAGGGCGAGGGCTACTACGACATGTTCCGCGGGCGGGTCATCATTCCCATTCGGTCGCCCGAGGGCCGCACCATCGCCTTCGGCGGCCGCCTGCTCGAGGGCGACGACGGGCCCAAATACCTCAATTCGCGTGAGAACCGGCTCTACAACAAGTCAGACGTGCTCTATGGCACCGACCAGGCGCGCGACGAGATTCGTCGGAAGAAGTCGGCGGTGCTCTGCGAGGGGTACTTCGACTGCATCGGCATGCACCAGGCGGGGGTGAAGAACGCCGTGGCCCTGTGCTCGACGGCGCTGACCCCGGGTCACTTGCAGCTGCTGCACCGACTGGAAGCCAGGGAGCTCGTGCTGCTGCTCGACGGAGACGAAGCCGGTCGCAAGGCGGTCGAGCGGCTGGGGGGCGTCATTCTGGCGGCCGGCGTCTCGTCGCGGGTGGCGGTGCTGCCCGACGGCGAAGACCCCGACACCTTTGCCCGGAAGGTGGGGGTCGAAGGGGTGCACGAGCTGCTCAAGGGGGCCCGGCCCCTGACCCAGCACCTGTTCGAGACCGTGCTGCCCGATGGGGTGGCCGGCACCTTCGAGGCCAAGATGGAGGCCCTGGAGCGCCTGCGGCCCATCACCGCGGCCATTCCCGTGGGGCTGACGCGCAGCGCCTTCTTCGGGGCCATGGCCCGTCATTTTGGCCTGCCGGCGGTCGAGCTCGAAGCCCAACTCAAGTCCAAGGCCCCGGCGGTGGTGAAGACCGCGCCCAAACCGGCGACGCCTGCCGGGCCCAGGGGGCCACCGCCCGATCAGCTGGAAGCGACCTACGGCGCGTGCATCATCCGCACCCGCGCGTTACTCAATGCCGACAAGCTGCGGGTCTTCGATGAGCTCAAACACCCGGGAATACGAACGCTTGTCGCGGCGATTCAGTCAGGTCAGGGCGCCAGCGACGTGTTGTACGAGGCCGGCGAGGGCCTCACGCAGGCGCTCCAGAAGTGCAAGGACCTGTTGCCCGCCGACGACGGCGCATTGGAACAGGCCTTCCTCGTGGTGTGTCGGAGGCTGAAATTGCGGGCCATCGAAGACCAGTTGCAGCGAATTGCCCGGCTGAGCGCCAACGCAGCCGGGGGGTCCAGTGAGCTGACCCAGGAGTCGAGGGATCTCCTCGAAGAGCGGGGCGCGCTGCTCAACCTGAAGCGCGAGCTGCTGTCACAGAAAGGGTGAGGGGTCGCGTTGACCCTTCACCGCAAGAGAAAAAGCGGTCACTTGATTGATCCAGAGCGGGAATGTGGGTAACAGCCACCGCCTTTCAGCTTGAATTTGTCGTCCGTCCATATTCGGAGAATCGCCGACATGACGCAGAAGCACTCGTCCAAGAGCGACAAGAAGCCGGTCAAGAAGCAGGACAAGAAGGC
>CAIWFK010000668.1 GCA_903911905.1 uncultured Myxococcales bacterium | reverse complement strand
CGGCGCTCACCTCGGGCACGCCGCTCGAGGTGCCGCCCACCACCAGCACCCGCCCGTCCTTGAGCGCTGTCGCCGTGTGAGCCTTGCGGGGAAACCGCAGCTCGCCCGCCAGGCACCACTGCTTCGTGGCGTGGCTCCACCGCTGCGCGCGCGTGGTATCGACCGCGTTGGGAGGCTCGCCCCCAATCACCAGCAGGTCGCTCGTCCCCAGCAAGGTCGCCGAGTGCGAGGCCAGCGCCATCGACAGGTGGTTCTCGAGCGGCTTCCACGCCTCGGCGCCGGGCGACCAGGTCTCGGCGAGGTTGGTGCTCGAGCTCGCCGTCTGCCCGCCCAGCACCACCACGCCATCACCCAACTGCACCGCGCCCGTGCGCTGCCGGGGCTCGGTCATCGCCGGCGCGACGTTCCAGGTACCTGCCTTCGGGTCGAATCGCTCGACCGAATCGAGGCTGCCCACCTTGCCGGCGCCGCGCCCGCCCATCACCACCACGCTGCCGTCGCTCAGCTTGAGGGCCACGTGCATGAACCGGGGCACGGTCAGTGGCGCGAGCACGGTCCAGGTGTTGGCCTTCACGTCGTAGCGCTCGACCGACGCCAGGTGCACCCGCTGCTCCCGCGCGCCGCCAATCACCAGCACCGTGCCGTCGTCGAGCAGGGTCGCGGTGTGCCCGTTGCGGGCGTCGTGCAGCGGCGCCACCGGCTTCCACGCGTTCTTCACCGGGTCGAAGACCTCGGCGGTGTCGAGCGCGATGAAGCGGGCCTGGGTGGGGTCGGGGTCGGCCGAGGTGCCGCCCGTCACCAGCACCCGCCCGTCGGCCAGCAGCGTCGCGGTGTGGTGCGACCTCGCGGTGCTCATGGGCGCGGCCACCTTCCACGTCTTCGACCGGGGGTCGAACAGCTCGACCGTGGCCAGGGTGGTGAGCCCGTCGGTGGTGCGCCCGCCGGTCACCAACACCCGCCCGTCGGCCAACAGCGTGGCGGTGTGGGCGACGCGTGCGACCGACAGCGAGCCTGCAGGCACGAAGCGGCCCTGCGCCGGGCTCGACGCCGCCCACAGGGTCATCGCCACCACGCACGCACGGGTCATGACTTGGGCTTGGGCGGCAACGGCGGTCGAGGCAGCGTGCTGGGGCCCGCCACGCGCGGACCCGCGGTGACGGTCTTCACTTCGGGCAGCTTGTCGGGAGGCGGCACCAGGGCCGAGCGGCCAGGCATGGGCGTGCGCTCGACCGGCGGCGGTGGCCGGGGGGCCGGGGGTGGCTCGTCGTCGGCAGGAGGCGGCGGAGGACTCAGGCCCTCGACCAGGGTGCCTCCGCGCTGGTCGCCGGGGGCCTCGCTGTCGTCTTCGGAAATGACGATGACCCGGTCTTCGGCGACGAAGGTGAGCACCTCGTCCTGTTTGGGGTTGATGACCGGCGTGGCGTTGAACTTGAGGAACCCGATGGCCACCTCGCCGCGCTGCCGCGCCACCTTCTGCACGGCGAGCCACGGCATGGGCTGGCCCACGGTGGAAAAGCAGGCCGCGCGCTTGAGGTAGATCTCGTTGCCGTCGGAATCGAAGAGGTCGGCGAACACCGCGTTCAGGTCTCGCCGCTCGCTGACCTGGGCCAGCAGCATCGAGGTCATCTCGCTCGAGACCACGAAGTCGGCGCCATAGTCCTGCTCGACCAGGTCCTTGGTGCGGGGGTCGAGAATTTCCGAGATGAGCCGGGGCTTCTTCGCGCCCAGCGACCCGAACAGCTCGCGCAGCAACAACACGGTGATGACGGTGCGGGCGTCGGCCTCGTCGGCGGGCAGCGAGGTGTCGGCCACCACCATCGCGGCCGCGAAGTCGGGCGAGAGCACCTTCTTCAACGCGTCGGGCGTGGTGGGGTCGCCCTCGACGAACTTGAGCCGCAGGTTCTTCAAGGTGCCGACCTCGCGCTTGAGCAACTCGGTGAAGGCCTCTTTCCCCATCGACGGCATCAGCCAGGCCTCCGAGCCCGGCAGCACGTAGTTGTCGAATTCCTTGAGCATGTCGCCCAGCTTGGGCGACTGGCCGCACACCAGCAGCCGCTCGGGCGAACGGGCGATGGGCGTGGCGCCCGCGAAGCTGCTCGGCACCTCGGGCGCGTGCGCGGCGGTCAGCGAGAACGAATCGTCGTCTTCGGCGATGACCAGCAACTCGTCGCCCGCCTCGAGCACCGTGGCGTCGGGCGGGTTGAGCATGGTCTGGGCCGCGCGCCCTTCGCGCTCGGGCTTGCGCACGCCGCAGACCACCGCGTCCTTCATCTTCCACTGCGCTTCGCCGAAGGTGCGCCCGTTCAGTTCGGGGAAGGCCTGGAAATAGAACTCGCTGCCCTCGTAGGACAGCAGGTCACGGTAGACCTGCGCCAGCCCGTTCTGCCGCGCGGTCTGCACCATCATGCGCGAGAGCGTTTCGGCCATGGCCACCGTCTCGACGCCGCCCGCGCCCAGTTGCTCGATGACCGAGCGCCGCGCGCCGTCCATCAACTCGACCACCGCGTGGTTCTTGCTGAGCGCCCCGGGAATGCGCCGCAGCGCCAGCAGCGTCTTGATGACGCCCATGTCGGCTGCGCCCGCGCCCTGCTCGTGACCCAACGACTCGTCAGACAGCACGATGATGGACCGCGCCCGCCCCGCCCCGACCTTGCGCAGGTCGTGTACCGAGAAGGGGCTGCCCTGCCGCACGACGACGCGGGTGGTCCACATGTCGCCCATGCGTTCGCGCACCGCGGTCTCGACTTCTTCCTTGTCGGTCTCGGACAAGATGACGATGGAGGCCTGCTTCTGGTTCGAGTTCGCCTCGCGCAGTTCGCGCAGAATGGCGAAGACCTTCTCTCCGAAGCCCAGCACCAGGGTGTGTCGGTCGTCGATGACCGGGCTCTTGCCCTTGCGCAGGTCGTCGAGCTTGTCGCCCACCGTGCTGCTGACGAGGCCAATGAGCAGGGCCACCACGCTGATGCCCGAGAGCGTGCCGATGACGCCGACCAGCCGAATCAACCCGGGCTTGTCGTTGCCAAGCGCGCCGGTGTCGGTGACGTGCAGCAGGGCCCACCACAGCGCCTCGAAGAGGTCGAAGGGCGGGTCGTCTCCGCTCGGCGGAGGCATGGCCAGGGTGGCGAGCGTGCCGCAGAAGAGCACCAGCAGCACCGACAGACCGAAGAGCCCCAGGAAGCGGGCCATCGGGCTCCACGAGAGGAAGCGGTCGACCTGGTAGCGGACCTGGTCGCCGAAGCTGGGCTGATCAGAAGACATGCGTGCGCTCGAAGGTACGACGAGAAAGCGCCGCAGGCGACGACCACGTGACTACTTCGGCAGCGGCCCCGTCGGCTGGGCGTCGTCGTCTTCTTCTTCGTCGTCGTAGTCGGGCATGATCTGCCGCTTCAGAATCGGCGTCACCTTGTCGGGCGTGAAGCTGACCCGCCGCCAGTGTCCTTCGCCGTCGGCCTTCGCGGTCACGCCCTTCGTCGGCGCCGCGGCCTTGAGCATTCGCGCCCGGTCTTCGGTGCCCAGCATCATCACCGCGTAGATGCGGCCGTGCTGCACCGCCTTCTTCGCCAGCAGCTCGCCGGCGAGGGTGAACTTCGGGTCGGGCGTCACGTCCATCGACTTCTCGTCGGGACCACCGCGTTGGTTGCCACGCGGAGGCTGCGCCTCACGCGCCACCTTCTCGTGCTTGCCGCTCTTCGCCTCGGCGATGGCCGGGGCCGACGGGTTGCCACGCGCGGCGTCCTTGGGCGGCTTGGCGACCGCCGGCGGGCCCTTGGCGGGGGCATTCGTCGCCGCCGGGTCTTTCTCGGGCTTGGCCACCGGCTGGCCGGGCACGCGCGGCTCGGGGAAGGCGTTGACGCCCAGGTTCACCCACCGACGCGGCACGTTGGGCCGGTTGATGGCCTTGTTCACCAGGAACTGAATGCAGTCGACCAGGTAGCTGCGCTTGCCCGGGGTGATGCCCGGCAGCTCGCCCTCGAAGTTCACCGCCACGCCCAGCGCGCCGTCGGGCATGTCCTTGAAGTCGAGCGTCGCGGGGTACTTCATCAGCGAGAAGATGCTGGTGAGCAGCTCGTGCACCTTCGGCTTCAGGTCGACGGCCACGGTGGCCGGCACCGCAGTGGGGAGCACGTCGTTCATTTCGCCACCACCGCGCCCGTACCCGCGTTGCCCCGCGCCAACCAGCGCCGCAGCGCGTACTGCTGAACGATGGACAAGAGGTTGTTGGTGAAGATGTAGAGCGCCAGGCCCGCGGGGTAGTTCATCATCACCGCGGTGAAGAAGACCGGCATCACCCAGGTCATCAGCATCTGCTGCGACTTGTCCATCGACATCTGGGGCTGCAGCCGCTGGGTCACGATCATCGTGATGCCGAGCGCCAGGGGGAAGAGGTAGGTCGGGTCCTTCGAGGTCAGGTCGCTCCACACCCCGTAGAACGGCTCGCCGTACAGCTCGTAGCTGGTGCGCAGGGTGGTGAAGAGCGCACCCCAGATCGGCAGTTGCAGCAGCAGCGGCAGGCAGCCGCCCAGAGGGTTCACCTTCGCCTCCTGGTACAGCTTCATCACCTCGAGGTTCTGCTTCTCGCGGTCGTCGGGGAACTTCTTCTTGATCTCCTCCATCTTCGGCTGGAGCTTCTTCATCTGCTCGGCCGAGACCATCGCGCGGTGGGTCAGCGGCAGCAGCACCACCTTGACCATCACCGTCAGCAGCACGATGGCGATGCCCCAGTTGCCCACCACCCCGTGGAAGAAACGCAGGAAGACGATCAGCGCCTTGCAGATGACCGCCCAGATTCCGAAGTCGACGGTCTTGTCGAGCCCCGGGTCGAACACGGTGGTCGCCGGCGCCTCGGGCGGCGACTTGCCGATGTCGAGCAGCAGGCTCAGGTCCTTCGGGCCCAGGTAGACGCCGAACGACCTGGCCAGGGTCTGGCCGGGCTGCAGCACCAGCGGCAGCGCCAGGCTCGCGGTGCGCGAGGTGCCCGTGGCGTTGAGCAGGCAGCGGCTCTCGATGGCGCCTTCCTTCGGCCACACCGCCGTCAGGAAGTACTGCTGGTCGATGCCCACGTAGTGCACCAGGCCCTTGCCCTCGAGGTCGTACACCGGCCCGCTGCCCAGCCCGAGGAAGCCGTTGCCCTCGGCCGGAGGCACCTTGCGCTTGATGTCGTCGGCCACCCGGCAGAGCACCGAGGCCTGGTTGCCGATGCCACCGAACATGCTCGGCCCCTGTTCCTGCGTGGGGTCGATGGCGCGCACCGCGTGCACCAGCAGCTCGCCACCCACCGCCACGTTCGACACGTTCTTCACCTGCACGTCGAGCGTCGACAGGTAGCCCGCCGGCGACTTCTCACCGGGCGCCGCCACGTTCCAACGGAAGGTCTTGACCACTTCGTACGCACCGGTGGTGGCGGTGAAGACCAGCTTGCCCGGCGATTCTTCGGTGACCGCGTAGCGCTGCGTGCCGCTCAACGGCGTCGCGCCGGTGATGCTCACCGCCAACTGCGGCAACCCGCCGGGAATGGGCTCGGCCAGGTCGAACTGCGGCCCCTGGGGAAAGTCCTTTCCGAACAGCTTGGCGTACCCCTCGGCGATGCTCAGCTGGCGCAGCACGTGCTCGCGCTTGCCCTGCAGCACTGCGTCGGTCAGGCCGGCGCCTTCCGAGGTGAAGGTCATCTTCGTGGTGGCGCGCTCGGCGGTCACCAGCTTGAGCGGCACCTCGGCGACCGGCGCCGGTACGGGCAGCCCGCCCCCGTCGGCATCGAGCGTCGGGGCCGGAGGCGTCGCCGCCGCCAGCACCGGCTTGTCGAGCGGCACCGTGCCGCCGTCGGCCAGCAGCACCAGGCCCGCGTCGAGCGCCGCGAGGCGTGCGGCTTCGGCCTCGGCCTGCGGCTTCCACACGAAGTTGGTGAACAGCAACGTCAGCCCGAACGAGAGGGCGATGGCGAGAAGGAGTCGCTTTTGCTGATCCATTGACGAGCTCAGGTGCGGTGCTGCGGCGTCGACACCGCAGCGAGGTGGGGAGGCGGTGGCTCGGTCAGCCGACGCGCCAGGGTGGGCTCGAGCGTCTCGAGCACCGTTTCGGCCTTGCGGCCATGCAGGTCGGGCACCGGGTCGAGGCCGCCCGGGTTGAACGGGTGGCACCGGCCGACCCGCCGCATCGCCAGCCACGTGCCCTTGAAGGGGCCATGCACGGCGATGGCCCCCATCGCGTACACGCTGCACGACGGGTGGAAGCGGCAGCTCGGCGGCAGCAGGGGCGAGACGAAGGCCTTGTACAGGCGCAACGGCACGAGCAGCAACTGAGTCACGAGCCGGATCACGACTTGAACCTCTTCTTGAGCTCGACCACCACGCGCTCGAACGAGCTGGTCAGACGCGCGAGGTCGGCTTGCGCGGCAGACTGCCGGGCCACGAGCACCATGTCGAGGCCCTTGGGGAAGTCTTGTCGGCGCTTGCGGAACAGCTCACGCAGACGACGCCTGATGCGGTTGCGCACCACCGCGTTGCCGACCTTGGTCGACACGGTGAACCCCACCCTCGTCACGGGGACGTGGTCAGGTGACCTGGCTGATGACGGCGAGGCAGAAGCCGAGGCCACCGCTGGTCGCGCGGGCATCACCAGCGCGAGCAGGCAGTCGGCGGGAATCTTCAGGCCCTTGTCCTGCACCCGCAGGAACTCGGAGCGGCGACGAAGCCGCAGCTCCTTGGGGAAGCGCCACCGCCCAGGCGTCGACGCCTCACCCGCCACGCGCGGCCTTACTTGTCGTAGGCCCGCACGACGAGACGCTTGCGGCCCTTCGCGCGACGGCGCTTGAGCACCGCACGCCCCGCCTTGGTGGCGTTGCGCTTGCGGAAACCGTGCGACCGGTTCCGCTTCACCTTCGAGGGCTGATACGTCGGAATTCGCTTGGCCACGGGGTGGCTCCTTCTGTGTGCCTGTTGGCAGAGACGTGTACGGAATGCCCGTTGAAGAGCAGAGGGTGGGCCTTTATTCCGCGCCCGCCGGAGCGTCAACCTCTTCAGGCAGGGTGGATCAGGCGGCCCAGCGAACCCGGGTCGTCAGCACCTGCCCGTCTGGCGAGCGATCGACCCCTTCCACCCTGCCGTTTCGCCCGGTCGCGCTCAGCGCGTACCCCACGATTCCCCGCCACGACTGGGCCACGTGGCCCGCCACCGGCCGGGGGTAACGCACCACCACCTGGCCCCCCAACCCGTCGGGGTCGGGCGCCCAGCGCACGCTGACCCCGCGCAGGGCGACCTTGAGGACCGCGTCGAGCTTGCCCAGCACCGCGGCGGGGCCCGCCTTCACCGCCGACGAAATCATGGGCAGCACGATGTTGCCGAACCGCGTGCTGAGCGCTTCTCCCGTCAGGGCGGCCAGCCGCTGGGGGCCGAAGGCCAGCACCACGCCTTCGCCCAGTGACTCGAGCAGCTCGGCCGGGTGCCAGGCGCTCATGTACGGGTCCTTCGCCAGATCGCCCAGACGGGCGTCGCCCTGCACCACCGCCGCCAGCTCGCCGGCCTTGTCGAGCGCTCGCAGCAAGGTGTCGAGGTACGCCGCGCTCACTTCGTAGTCGGCCATCAGCTCACTCCAGGCAGTGCCGTTTCAGTGCGCCGAGGTGCTCGAGGTGAAGACCACCGAGCCCTTGCCCTTGAGCTCGATGAGGCTCCCGGTCGGCTTGAACTGGTAGGTGCCGCGCAGGTCGAGGTTCGAGCGCCACGCACCGACCGGAACGCTGACCGTGCCGGAATAGGCGATGGTGAGGTCGGTCGAACGCTCCTGGAGCAGCGAGAACCTCACCTTCCAGGTTCGTGTTCCCTTCACGCAGGTGGCGCTCGCCCCGTCGACCACCCGCAGTCGACCGCCATTCGAGGCCTGGTTGACCAGGGCCGCTGCCGCCACGCCGATGGCCTGGCCGGCCTCGCTCGAGCAGGGGCTCGTCGCAGCAGCCACCGCGGCCACCACCGGGTCGGGGCTGATCAACGACTTGAGCAACTGGCGAATCGAGCCCACCTGGGAATCGGGCCTCCCCAGCGGGCCTCCCTGCAGCACCGGTTCGCCGTAGTTGAGGCTGAGGGTGATGGGTTCGGACGAATACTGGAACTCGTGCGCGGCGCTGCGCACCACCGACAACCCCAGCCTGGTGGGGCGCCCCTCGCTCACCTCGAGCACCTTCAGGTCGACGGTGTTCGCGCCGGCGGCGATGCTCTGGGTCTCGAGCTCGCCCTGGTTCGAGCTGAACTGCGCCTGAATCGACTCGTCGAGCACCACGCGCCACGTCGAGCCCACCGACGGCGCCGCACCCATCACGACCAACGCGAGCAAAACCATCACGCAAGGGTATCACGCGGCCGGGTCGCTATTGATGCGCCGCGGCCGTGGTCGAACTGAACCCCAGCGTCCCGGTGACCTTCTGCGCGCGGTTCAGGTCGAAGGTGGACTTCAGGTCGGCGTTCGCGCGCCACGCGCCCTTTGGCACCGACACCGTGCCGGTGAAGGGCATGACGGTGTCCTGGGCGCCTTCGCTGAGCAGCGAGAAGGTCACCGACCAGGTGTCGCCCTCCTTGCCCTTGACGCAGGTCGCGCTCGCGCCGTCGACGACCCGCATGGTCGCATCGAAGAGCGCGCGGTTGGTCAGGCGGGCCGCCGCCAGGCCGATGGCACCCAGGGTCTGCTTGGAGCACGGGGCCGTCGCCGCGCTCGCCGCCGCCACCACCGGGTCGGGGCTGATCAACGACGCCAGCAACACGCGCAGGGTGAAGACGCGGGACCCGTTCGACATCGGCGGGCCACCCGTCAGCGACACCTCGCCGTCGATGGTGGCCAGCACCAGCTCGGTGCCGACCTGGAATTCGGGCACGTCACTGCGCACCACCGTCACCGACACCTTGCTGGGCGTCGCCTCGTTCATCTCGAGCACCTTCACGTCGACCGTGGTCGCCCCGGGCGCCCGCACGCGGGAATCAGGCTTGCCCTCGAGGCGGGTCTGCGAGGTCGAATTGAGCGTCACCCGGTACGTCGACCCCACGGTGGGTGCCGAGGCGAGCATCACCAAAAGAAACGGCAGCATCGTGCGACGGTACCACGCCACGTGCTATGCGCACCGCATGCGCGCTTTCCCGGTCCTTGCGTTGCTGTCGCTGTGCACCCTGGCCGCCTGTCAGGCTCCGGGCCCGACCTACGCCCAGGACATCAAGCCCATTCTCGACGCGCGCTGCATCAACTGCCACCACGCCAACAGCACCGCGCCCTTCGCGCTCGACAACGCCGCCGACGCCACCGCGCACGCCGCGGCCGTCGCCGACGCGGTCAACGCGGGCCGAATGCCGCCGTGGAAGGCTGGGCCCGCCGACGTGACGTACCTGCGCAACCCCACCCTCAGCGCCGAGCAGAAGGCCACCATCACCGCCTGGGCCGCGGCGAAGGCGCCGGTGGGCGACCTGAAGAAGCCGGGTACGCCGTTGCCTGCGCTCGGCGGCGGCATCGAGCACGTCGACCTCTCGCTCAAGATGAAGGACGCGTACACGCCCCAGGTCTCGCCCGACGACTACCGCTGCTTCGTGCTCACCTGGCCGGGTACGACCCAGCAGTTCATCACCGGCGTCACTGCCCTGCCCGGCGTGCCGAGCATGGGGCACCACCTCGCGCTCTACGTGGTGCCGCCCGAGGCCGCGCAGTACCCGCCCATGTGGGACGCCGAAGACCCGCTGCCGGGCTACCAGTGCTTCGGTGGGCCGTTCGGCAACCGGCCGCAGCAGTTCGCCGTCAACCTGCTCACCGCGTGGATTCCCGGGCAGGACGGCAGCACCTTCCCCCGCGGCGGCGGCGTGATGATTCCCCCCGGCGCGATGATCGTGATGCAGATGCACTACAACGTGGCGAACTCCGGCGGCCCGCAGCCCGACCAGACCGAAATGCAGTTCCAGGTCGCAGACACGGTGAAGACCCAGTTCGCCTACCAGCCGCTGCTCGACGTGGCCTGGGTGGCCGGCGCGATGCCCATTCCCGCCAACGCCACCAACGTGCCCTTCCAGTACGCGGCCGACCCGCGCGATTTCTTCAAGCTGCTCGGCAGCCCGCTCGACAACAGCAAGGGCTTCGGCATCGAAGCGGTGATGTTCCACATGCACCAACTGGGTGCGACCGGCCAACTGTGGCTCGACAAGGCCGACCACACCCACATCAAGGTGCTCGAAATTCCCGCGTGGGACTTCCACTGGCAGAACGAGTTCCAACTGGCGCAGTCGCTGAAGTTCGAGCCGGGTGACCAACTGCGCGTCAAGTGCGTCTTCGACAACTCGCCGGGTCGTCACGGCCCGGGCGTGCCGTCGACCGACACCAACTGGGGCGAGAACTCGACCGACGAAATGTGCGTCGCCAACATCCTCTCGTCGCAGCTCTGACCGGCAAGGAGCGCCTTCCGATGTTCGACCTGGTCCTGCGCAACGGCGTGTGCGTCACGCCCTCGGGGCGGCAGCAGCTCGACGTGGGCATCGTCGGCGGGCGCATCGCCGAGCTGGGGCACCTGGCGGGGCGGCCCGCGACCGAGGTGGTCGACGCCACCGGCCTGCACGTGCTGCCGGGCATCATCGACCCACAGGTGCACTTCCGTGAGCCGGGCCTGACCTGGAAGGAAGACCTGGGCTCGGGGTCGATGGCCGCCGCGCTCGGAGGCGTCACCGCGTACTTCGAGATGCCGAACACCAACCCCTCGACCGACTCGGCCGAGCGGCTGGCGTGGAAGGTGGAGCGCGCGAAGCAGACCTCGTGGGTCGACTTCGCCTTCTTCATCGGGGCCAGCAACGAGAACGCCGACCACATCGGCGAGCTCGAGCGCGCCGAAGGCTGCTGCGGGGTGAAGATGTTCCTGGGCAGCTCGACCGGCTCGCTGCTGGTCGACGACCCGGCGGTGCAGAAGCGCGTGCTCGAGAGCGGCCGCAAGCGGGTGGCCTGCCACAGCGAAGACGAGGCGCGACTCAAGGCGCGCAAGCCGCTGTTCGAGGGCAAGGGCGTCGAATTCCACCCCGAGTGGCGCGACGAGCAGTGCGCGGTCGACTCGACCCGCAACATCATCGCGCTGGCGCGGCAGACCGGGCGGCGGTTGCACCTGCTGCACGTGACCACCGCCGGTGAGCTGCCCCTGCTCGAGGCGAACCGTGACCTGGTCACCATCGAGGTGCCGCCGCAGCACCTGACCATGTGGGCGCCCGACTGCTACGAGCGGCTGGGCACGCTGGCGCAGATGAACCCGCCCATTCGCGAGAAGCGGCACCACGACGCCTTGTGGAAAGCGGTGCAGAGCGGGCTGGTCGACGTGCTGGGCAGTGACCACGCGCCGCACGCGCTCGACGAGAAGGCCAAGCCGTGGCCGTCGTCGCCCTCGGGCATGCCGGGCGTGCAGACCCTGGTGCCCGTGATGCTCGACCACGTGAATGAAGGCCGGCTGTCACTCGAGCGCTTCGTCGACTTGAGCTCGACCTCGGTGGCGCGGGTCTTCAATGCCCGTCGCAAGGGGCGCCTCGTGCCCGGGTACGACGCCGACCTGACGCTGGTCGACCTGCGGGCCTCGCGGGTCATCGAGAACTCGTGGATCGCGTCCAAGGTGAAGTGGACGCCCTTCGACGGCAAGCGGGTGCGCGGGTGGCCGGTGGGCACCATCGTGCGTGGGGCGTTCGTGATGCGAGACGGGGCCCTGGTCGGTGCGCCGCGCGGGCAGCCGGTGCAGTTCGATTGACGTGATGGTCGGGCTCGTCCTCCTCACGCTGTCGGCGCTCGACCGACTCGACGACGAGATGAGCGCGAAGCACCCGCCAGTTGCTGGGACTGCGAGGCGAGCTCCTGGCCGAACAGGGCGAGTGCGAGCGCGCAGTCGCTCCGCTGGAACGCGCCCCGGCCCTTCACCGCTCGAACGAACGGGCACTGAAAGGTGTCCCACGCTGGGGACATGAGGTGTCTGACTGGCCGGGTGTCGCAGGTGGGAGGTCGTATGCGTCGAACGTCGTGGGCAGTCCTGGTCGCGGTGGCGGTGATGGCGTGTCCCCGGTTCGACCATGTGATTCACAGTTCGGAGGATGGCGGGCCGGTCGGAGGTGGAGGCGAGGGCGGTGGAACAGGCGGCGGCATCACCGACCCCGTGAAGCTGACGGTCATCGTCGACCAACTCGACGTCGACGCGGGCACGGGCGTGGTGACGGTGACGCCGACTGGTGACGTCTGCTCGGCGACCTGCGTCTTCACCGTGCAGCGCGGCAGCACGCTCACGCTCAGTGCGACGATTGGGACCAGCGCGACGCTCACCGCCTGGGGAGGCGCCTGCAGTGGGTTCACCCAGTCCTGCACGCTGACCATTTCCAGCGCGAGCACGGTGACCGCCGGCGTACGGTCGTACAACCACGTCATCGTCACCAAGGGGTCCTACCTGGCCGGCGACCTCGGAGACGGCGACGGAGGCGTCGGAGTCGCCGACGCGCTCTGTCAGCAGGAAGCCGCGACATCCGGGTTGAGTGGCACCTTCGTGCCCTGGCTCTCGACTTCGAAGCAAGACGTCAGAGACCGATTTCCCCCCGGCGTGCGCGGCTGGGTCCTCGACGATGGCACCACGATCGTTCCCTTCATCGACGAGCTGTCATCGGACTGGGTCTACTCGGCCCGGTTCAGCGCCCGCGTCGTCGCGACGGCGTCCGACGAGTTCGGTCGATACGTGGGTCCTTCGTGCAACGACTGGTCGAGCAAGAGCTCGAGCGACCAGTACCGTTCGGGCTTCGGCCTGCTGGGCATTCCTGGGTGGTCCAACGCCGAAAACGGCGGTTGCGGCACCCCGTGTGCGCTCCAGACGTGCGACACGCCGACGTGGGTCTATTGCTTCGAGGCCAACCATGCGGCGCCGTTCCCACCGAAGTCCGCGCCACGGGGCTCGCCTCTGAGCTTCATCACCAAAGACGCCTTTCCGTCGGGGCATGGGCGCGTGGCGTTCGATGCCGCGTGCAAGGCCGAGGCGCTGGATGCGGGGCTGCCCGGAACGTTCCTCGCCGAGGTCGACACGTCGGCCGTTCACACCGTGCTGCCGGCGTTTCCGGGGACAACGTGGTTCCGCCCCGATGGCGTGCCGGCGATCGAGACGACCGTGCCTCCCTACACGACGACGTACTCCCTGGCCGAGCCACAGGTCACGGCCGACCACCGAATGGTGGTTCGAGCTGGCGTGCTCCCGTGGCCTGCTTCTGCAGACCTCATCATCGATGACACGCTGCTCTGGAGAGGGGGCTGCGTGGACCTGTTGAGCACCCAGTCGACGAGCGAGGCGCGCTTCGGCCGAGCCGACAACGTCGACTACGGCAACCTGAGCGGCACCTGCGACCAGAAGGCCCGCATCCTCTGCGTGCAGGTCCCCTGAGCGACAGCAGAAAACGAAAAACCGCCCCGGCGAAATTCTCGCCAGGGCGGCTTCCTCTTCCATCACGTCGACGAGGCTACTCTTCGCCGCGGTGCAGCGCCCGACCGGCGGCGTCGAAGCCCAGCTTGGACACCACCTCACCCGCCACGTGCGCCACGCCCTTCCCGAGTACCGGCGCAAGGTGGCCCATCGCATGGCTTGCCCCCTTCGAGAGCGCCGGACCGAGCAGGACCTCCGCCGCAGCGACCCCGGTGGCAGCCCTGGCGTTCCGCTCCGCGTCCTCGCCACTGCCGGCCTTCATCACGCCGCTGGCCTCGGCGGCGCGGGCAAGCGAGGCCTTGTTCCACGCCCCGCCGACCTCGGGAATGGCGATGGCCGCGTCGACCACCGCGCCCATGACGGGCCCACCGGCCAGCAGGCTGCTCCACTTGAGCGCGCTCTCGAGCCGCTCGATGGTCTTCTGCTCGGCCACGCCCTTGGCCTGACCGTTGGCCAGCGCCTGCGCAGCCCAACTGCCGGGCTTGATGCCGGCGCGCTGCATCAGCTCGTCACGCCCCTCGAAGCCGTTGAGCGCGCGGAAGATGCGGTCACCCGACACCTCGTTCAGCTCGTGTGCCGCGGTGCGGATGTTGCGGGCGCTCTCGCGCAGCTCGGCGGCCAGCGGCTTCTCGCCTTCGACCCCCAGCTTCGCGCGCAGCGCCTGGGCCTTCTGGCGGTCGACCGCCGTGCCGTGGTCGAGGTGCCGCAGCGACGTCTCGAGCGCCTTCACCTGCGCCGGGTCCTTCGCGAACTGCGTCAGCTCGGTCGCGCGCTTTTCGAGCGAGTGCACCGTCTGGTCCTTGAACGCCGCGACGCCGCCGTAGAGCAACTGTTCCTGCACGCGGCCCACCAGCTTCTGGGTGACGTCGGCCTGGCGGTCGGGCGACGCGTTCGGCAGCGCCTTGCGCACGTCGGCCCCGATGATGTCGGCGGCGTCCCAGCGCGAGAGCTGGCCCAGCGAGTCCTTCACCGGCGCCGAGCGCAGCGCGTTCTCGAACCGACCCCACGCGGGGCTGTCGGGCCCCACCAGGTGACCATGCTTGAGCAGGTCGGCGATGGGCAGCTCGAGCCCCTTGCGCAACGCCACGCGTGAGCTGAGCGTCTGCAGTTGCTCGGCCTGGAGCTCGTGCGGCGGCACCGTGGGCGACTCGAGCTGCGCTTGGGGTGAACGCGGCGGGGGGTACCAGTCGGGGCCCGAGAAGGCCTCCGCAGCACTGCCCGACGAGCTGGTCGGCGAAGCGCTGCCAGTCAGGCCGGGCGACGACGAGGACACGGCTTCGGGCGTCGACGGCGCATCGCTGGCAACGGGGTCGAAGCTGGAACTGCGGGACGACGAGTCGATGTTCAGGGCCACGTGGGCTCCTTGGTCTGCGGGTGAGCCCCACCGCAGTGCGGCCCACGTGCCGACCGAAGAGCCGCGAAATCGCTGCGCTCTTCCCGACTGATCACCGTCTCACGGGTGGGACGGCGTCCCACGCGGAAGACCGCGCCGGCGTCAGGCCTTCTTCTGGGCCACCGGAGCCGACGGGTCCTTGCGCGTGCCGATGAAGAACAGCGTCACCGCCATCGCCAGGAACGCCAGCACGCCGAGCACCTGGTAGCCGCCCGCTCCGAGCGCGTCGACCAACGGCTTCTCGATGGACATCGCCTGCACCCGGTCTTCGAACTTGGCGGTCAGAATCGCCACGAAGACGCCGGCCAGCGCGCCACCCGCGACCAGCCCCGTCGAGAAGAGGTTGCCCGGGCCCATTTCTTCTTCACCGCCGTGGTCGCCGCCTTCCTTCACGCCGTTCTTCTTGTCGGCCAGCCAGCGCACCACGCCGCCCACGAAGATGGGCAAGGTGGTCGAGATGGGCAGGTACGCACCGACCGCGAAGGCCAGCGCGCGCACGCCGCACAGCTCCATGGTGATGGAAATGAACACGCCGACCAGCACGAACTGCCAGTCGAGGTTCATCGCCAGCAGGCCCTTGATGAGCGTGGCCATCAGCGTGCCCTGCGGCGCGGGGAACTTCTCGCTGCCGATGGCGTGCACCATCAGGCCAGTCGCGGAGTCGAGGTGCGCGTTGTCCAGCACCTGCACGGTGAGGCCGATGGCGAACGACGCGGCGACCGCGCCAATCATCAGACCAATCTGCTGGCTGCGCGGCGTCGCACCGACGAGGAAGCCGGTCTTCAGGTCCTGGCTGGTCGCGCCGGCGTTGGCCGCGGCGATGCAAACCATGCCACCCACGCACAGCGCCATCGGCTGGTAGACGTCGCCGGTCCACCCCAGCGCCACGAAGATGAGGCAGGTCGCCATCAGCGCGGCGATGGTCATGCCCGAGATGGGGTTCGACGAGCTGCCGATGATGCCGACGATGCGGCTGGACACGGTGACGAAGAAGAACCCGAACGCGACGATGAGCACGCCCAGCAGCAGCTTGCTGCCGAAGCCCGCACCCGGAATGAACGGCAGAATGGCCACGATGACCACCAGCGCGATGGAGCCGAAGATGACCACCGACATCGGCAGGTCGTTCTCGGTGCGCTTGGTGCCACCCGCCACGCCACCCTTCATCGAGGCCATGGCTCCGCGGAAGGCCTGCACGATGGTGGGAATGGTCTTGATGAGCGTGATGAAACCGCCCGCCGCGACCGCGCCCGCGCCGATCTGGCGAATGTACGCGAAGTACACCGCGGTGTTCAGCTTGGCGAAGTCGTGCGTCTCGGCGTTCCAGGCGAACTTGGTCAGCGGGTACCCCAGCTTGGTCAGCTGCGCGGCGATGGCGTCGGGCGGCACCAGCGAAGCCAACAGCGGAATGAGCCCCAGCCACGCCAGCACGCCACCGGCCACCAGCAGACCCGCGTTGCGAATGCCGAGAATGTAGCCGACGCCCATGTACTCGGGCGTGATGTCGGCGTTCACCGTCGCGGCAGGGAAGACCTTCGAGCGCATCTGGCTGACCCAGGTCGGCGTGTCGACGATGACCTTCAGCAACTGCTGCAGCACGGCGTAGACCAGCCCAAAGCCCAGGCCCATGTACGCCGT
This sequence comes from uncultured Myxococcales bacterium, assembly GCA_903911905.1. Classification (GTDB taxonomy): domain Bacteria; phylum Myxococcota; class Myxococcia; order Myxococcales; family Myxococcaceae; genus Xiheilimnobacterium; species Xiheilimnobacterium phototrophicum. Next base: position 18,841 of record CAIWFK010000668.1, on the reverse strand, counting down.
GCGGGCCAGGTTGCCGCCCTTCTCGCCGGCGATGAGCACCTGCGCACAGGCGGTGCCTTCGGGGTAGGGCAGCGCGCCGTGTTCCTTGACGATGAGCGCCTTGCGAAGCGGAATCATCATCAGCACGCCGAGCGCGCCGCCGAGCAGGGCGAGGGTGAAGATGGTCCAGTAGGTGAAGAAGCCCGCGCCCACGCTCTGACCGGTGGCCGGGTCGCGCGCCAGGAACAGGAAGCCCGGCAAGGTGAAGACCACGCCCGCGGCGATCGACTCGCCCGCGCTGCCGATGGTCTGCACGATGTTGTTCTCGAGAATGGTCGAGCCGCCCAGCTTCTTGAGCAGCGAGATGCTGACCACCGCGATGGGAATCGACGCCGAGACCGTGAGGCCGGCCTTGAGCGCCAGGTACACGGTGCTCGCGCCGAAGATGATGCCGAAGAGCGCTCCCAGGAAGATGGCTTTGGGGGTGAACTCGGCGACCTTGGCATCGTCGGCGACGTAGGGCTTGAAGTCGGCAGGTGCAGTCACGGGCGGCTCCTGAAGCAAAGAAGGCGCGGACCCTACTTCCACGCCCCGCCAAGGTCACGCTCAGTGGTCCTCGTCGCCGCAGTCGCCGACCCGCTCGTGCCCGAGCGCGGCGCGAGAGAAGTTGAAGCCCGAAAGCGAGGTCACCTGCTGCGCGCTCATTCGACAGGCGAAGTGGGCCAGCGCGGCGTCGTTGCTGCCATCGCGCGCCACGGCTGCAAGCGCTGGCGCGGCGTCGGCAGACAATTGCGAGAGGTACCACCAGTCGGTCTGCACCGTCGCCGAGGTGCGCGCCAGGTTCGCGCGCACCACGAAGGCGTCGGGGTCGAGCAGGTTGAGCGCGGCCAGCACGCCGAGCGCCGAGGCCACCACCCACTGGGCGCTCGAGCCCTTCGCCACCCACAGCGTCGCCAGGCGCGTCACCAACCCGAGGCCGAGGAAGGCGAGGCCGGCGTGCGCGAAGATGCGGGTGACGCTGAAGCCGTAGACCTGATCGTAGAGCGCCAGGCGCTGGTGCGCCGAGACCAGCAGCACCAGCGCCTGGGCGAGCACCGCCGAACTGGCGCTGCGCAGCGCGAGGTCGGCGCCGCCGGTGGCGGTCACGTGCTTGCGGGTCAGTTCCACGAGCCACCAGGTGAGGAGCGCGACCACGGTGAGTTCGCCGAAGCCCTTGCGCGCCCAGGTGGCGTAGGTGAGGCCGGTGCCGCGGGCCGACGGGTCCTGCGAGAAGAGCCAGGCCGCCTGTACGGCGAGGAAGGCGGCGAAGACCAACACCACGCTGCCCAGCACGATGAGGCCCTCGGTCGCACCGACGGTGCGGCGGGCCATGGGCATGGCGTGGTCTGCGCGATCGAGCGGGCGTCGACGCAGGGCCCAGGTCAGCGAGCCTCCGGCCAGCGCCCCCGACACCAGCGACCAGCAGGCCCAGTCGGTCGCCAGGAGCACCAGGTCGGGCACCGTGCCGGTGACGCCCGAGAGCGCGTCGTGGAAGTGGTCGTCACCCGAGGCGAGCAACGCGGTCAGCACCAGCACCACGGGACAGGCCAGCGCGAGGCCCCGCAGCACCGACGCGGTCGAGCCGGGCGCGCGCTCCTTGAGTTCGAGTGCTTGAGCGACCGCTTCGCGACCCACCTCGAGCGTGCTCGAGAGTGAGCCACGCGCGGCCTCGAGGGTCGAGCGGGGAAAGTCGAGCAGGCGGGTGCGCTCGGGCGCCGCCACCGCGTCTCGAGCGGCCAGGCCCAACAGGCCGACCACGGCGAGCACGTTGAACGCCGTCAACTCGGGCGAGTCGCGCAGCGCCACCATCGCCGCGAAGAAGAGCGCCGCGACGACCCAACTGCGGGCGGCGCGCGCTCGCTGGACTGATTCGACCCCACCCGCCAGCGCGAAGGCTGCGACCAGCGCGAGCACCGCCACGAAGAAGCCCAGGCCCAGCGCGCCTGCGAATGCCCAGCGGGTCACCAGGCCCAGCCCCGCCGCCAACGGGAGGATTCGCCGGCCGAAACGAAGTCGGGGGCGAGCGGCCACGGCAGCAAGCGGGACGGTGTCGATGGTCGGCGTCATGCGCACCGACAGTGCAAGGGTGGATCCACCCCCAACCGCCGGTGGGACGTGGCGAGGCAGCCTCACCGACAGTGGGCACGCGACGACGAAGCGCGGACGTGAGGAGACGCGTGCCCGGCGAGGAGTCGACGCTGCACGCGAGGGGCCAACGGTCGAAAACGAAGGTGAGCGGTCGCGGAGTCGGCACCACGCCGCAGCGCAACTGGAAGCGTTCGACGTGCAGAGCTCGACTCAGCGCTGCGCCGCAGCGTGCACCTTGAGCACCGTGTTCCAGGTGCGCGTGGTGGTCGGCCCCACTTCCCGCTCGAGCTCGGGCGGGTACCCGGGGCGCGGGCTCTTCACCGGGAACGAGCGCAGGAACACCGCATGTCGCAAAGCGCCAAAGGCCTCGAGCCCGAACGTGTCCCACCGCACCGGCACCTTCAGCGTCACGGGCCGCTTCGTGAAGCACACGTACTGCTTCAGGTCGTCGGCGACGTCGGCGAACGGCGTCGCGTCGACCAGGGCGGTCAGCTCGGCTGCGGTCCACACCAACACCTCGACCTCGAAGCCCACCGCCGCGACGACGTCCTTCGCGACCCCGGCCGCCGACTTCTTCGAGGTGAGCACCACGTTGCCTGAATTGAGCAACGTCTTCACGTCGGCGCACCCCAGCGCCTCGAGTGAGTTCGTCAGCTTCGCCATCACCACCGTGTTGCGCCCACCAACGTTGATGCCCCGCAGAAAGACCGCGTACCTCACGCTGACCTCCTCATGCTCCACTCGAGCGCCGGCGGGGTGACCATGGTGGTGACGATGACCATCGCCACCACCGCCGAGAACACCTCGGGGCTGACGACGGGCTCCCCGTGCGTCATCAACTTCGAGCCGAGGTCCGCGAAGATGAGCCCGACCTCTCCACGAGGCACCATGCCGATGCCCACCGTCAGCCGGCTCGCGCCCGCCGACCCTCGCACGCCCAGACCCGACGCCAGCTTGCCCACCACCGCCACCAGACACAGCGCCGCCGCCAGGCCCAACACGCCGGGCTGCGCGAACGAGGTGAGCTGGGTGTGCATGCCCATCAGCACGAAGAACACCGGCACGAGGAAGCCGGCGATGGGGTGAATCAATTCCTCGAGCGAGTGGTGCTCGCGGTCGACCAGGTCCTGGTACTGCACGTCTTCCAGCACGAGCCCTGCGGCGAAGGCTCCGACGATGGGCGCCAGCCCGATGAAGTCGGCCAGCGCCGACGAGAGGAACGCGATGCCCAACGCGAAGGCCAACAACACGCCCCGGACCTTGAGCAACGACGCCAGACCAAAGAGCCGCTTCGAGAGCCGCGTGCCCAGCACCAGCGCGCCCATCAGGAAGCCGACGGCCTTCCCCACGGTGAGCAGCACGTCGGACACCGCCAGCGACCCGCCCGCGTCGGAAGCGACGATGACGCCGGTCACCACCGCCAGAATCACCAGCCCGAGCACGTCGTCGATGACCGCCGCGCCCAGAATCACCCGCGCCTCGGGCGTCTGCGAGCGCTCGAGGTCCTTGAGCACGCGGGCAGTGATGCCCACCGACGTCGCGGTCAGCGTCGCGCCGATGAAGAGGGCCACGGTCATGGGGTGACCCGGCAGCACCAATCGGGTCGTCGCAAAGCCGAGTGCGAAGGGAAGCGCTACGCCGATGATGGCCACCAGCAGCGCCGACAGGCCCACCTTCATCATCTGGGCGACCGTCGATTCGAGCCCCACCTCGAAGAGCAGCACGATGACGCCGACCCGCGCGAACATGTCGAGGAAAGGGCTGGCCGCCATGGGCTCGAAGGTGTGCACGCCGAGCAACGGCAGGTTCCCCAGCACCACGCCTGCCAACAATTCGCCCAACACCGCGGGCTGCCCCACCCGCACCGCGACGTCACCCGCCAGCTTGGCGACCAGCAGAATGACCGCCAGGCCCAGCACCACCGGCGCGGACGGGTCGGCGTGCCCTTCGCTGGCGAACGCCACGCTCGCCGCAAGGGAGGCGACCACCAGGAAGGGTCGGAAGAACGGGCGCATGACGTCCGTCAACAAATCACGCCGCGTCGACGCAGTGCATCGAATCGAAAAGGCACGGGAATATTTTTGAATCGGGTGACGGGCCGTGCGTCAATCGGCGCCACATGAACCGCACCTTGATGATGGCAGCTCTCGTTTCGTCGTTCACTGCGCTGGCCCAGGACAGCATGGCGCCGCCGCCGCCCCCGCCTCCAGACGCGCCCATGGTCGAAGAACAAGGCCGGGTTCGCTGGGGTATCGACGGGCAGATTGGCCTGTTGCTGCCGCAGACCACCGTCACTTTCGGCGCGGAAGGCCGCATCGGCTACCAGGTCAACCGCACGTTCGGTGTGTTCGTGAACGGCGGCGCGACCTTCGGCTTCGGCGTGGGCGGCTCGGTCAACCCCAACGGCACGACCTCGGCGTCCATCTCGGTCGCCGGTTGGTGGAAGTTGGGCGTACTGGGTGAAATGACGCTCTTCGACCGCCTGTCCATCGCGGCGGGTCCTGCCATCGCCGACGGCGGCTGGGCCGGCGTGGCTGCCTCGGCCAACACCAACGGTGCGGCCTCGACCACCACCGTCGTCGCTGGCGGCTTCATGCCCGCGCTCGACCTGAAGATCGGCCTCAACCTGGGTCACCGCAACGAGCGCACCGGTCGCCGCTCGGGGTTCAACATCGGCCTCGACGTGCTCTTCCTCTTCGCCCCGAACGCGGCCTACGCCACGGTCACCGGCGACAGCATGGGCGGCTCGGTCACGGCGAACACCACCGGCCTCGCGGTCGGCGTGATGCCGGCGCTGACGCTGGGCTACGACGCCCGCTGAAGAGAATTCCCACTCTCACCTGAAGCGCCGCGCTGGCTGTTGCTGGCGCGGCGTTTTCCCGTTCTTCGAGCAACTGCTCACGAGGCGGTCTTCCCGGGAGCACGCTCGCTCAGTGCGCCATCGCGCCGGCGACCATTCGGCCGTCGGAAATCTGCAGCGCGCGCCGAGCATGCGAGACCACCCGTGCGTCGTGCGTCGAGAAGAGGAACGTCACCGCCTGCTCGCGGTTGAGCGCCAGCATCAGGTCGATGATCTGCTCGCTGGTCTTCGAGTCGAGGTTCGCAGTCGGCTCGTCCGCCAGCACCAACCGCGGTCTGGTGATGAGCGCCCGGGCGATGGCCACGCGCTGCCGCTGACCGCCCGACAACTCATCGGGCTTGTGATGCAGGAACTGGTCGAGCCCCACGGCCTTCGCCAACTGCTCCACGCGCGCGCGCAACGCCGCCGGGTCTTCGGCGTTCTTCCGCACCGCCACCGGGAACTCGATGTTCTCGGCCACGTCGAGCACGGGAATGAGGTTGAAGTTCTGGAAGATGAAGCCGATTTTCTCGTTGCGCACGCCGGCCAGGTCGTCGAAGTCGCGCGTGCCCACGTCGACCCCATCGAGCACGTAGCTGCCGCTGGTCGCCCGGTCGAGACAGCCGATGATGTTGAGCAGCGTCGTCTTGCCCGAGCCCGAAGGCCCGGTGACCACCGTGAACTCACCCGCGTCGATGGTGAGGTCGACGCCCCGCAGCGCCACCACGTCGGTCTTGCCCAGTTGGTAGGTCTTGGTGATGCCCTTCATCTCGATGAGGTGGCTCATGGTCGGCTTTCAGAAGAAGACGCGCGCTTCCAGCAGCGCACGTACGGCGTAGGGACTGGCTGAGAACTCGCTGACCGGCTTGCCCTGCGGGGTGGTCACCGCCAGCGCGTCGGGGCCCTGCAGCGGCACGAAGGCGTAGAGCGTCAGGGTCAGCCACTCGGTGGCGCTCCAGGCCAGCGACGGCGTCCAGATGGTCGAGAGGTCGGTCAGGTTGGCGATGACCACCACGCTCGCAGTGAAGTCGTCGAAGATGCGCGGCTTCTGGAAGGTGAGGAAGAGGTAGTGCTGACCGCGCGGGTCGAAGCTCACCCGCGCCGGCAGGCCGTCGGTCGAGCTCGACTGCCCCAACAGCGAACTGGCGCCGGGAATGCGGTTGACCGGCAGCCCGGCGCGCCGCCCTTCGTCGAGCAGCGACAGCCCGTTGGCGAAGGCCTGGAACTGCGCGCGGTCCCACCCGTCGGCCTGGTACAGGTATTCGAGCGAGATGAGCGAGTCGTCGCTGAACTGTCGCTTGGTGCCCACCAGCAGCTTCGGCAGGAAGGCGTGGTCGTTCAAGCGGGTGGTCTGCAGCACCGCCGTGCCCGCCTTCACGCAGGTCAGCGCGCCCACCGTGCTCGCAACGCAATCGGGGTCGATGGTCTGGCGTGCGCTGCCCTGCTGAATGAGCGCCTCGGCGTGCAATTCGTAGTCGGTGAAGAAGTAGCGCGAGAAGGTCAGGCCCACGCGGAACTTGTCGCGGAACGCGTCGATGCTCGAATTGCCGTAGAACGCCATCACGTTCACGTCGGCGTCCTTCACCAGCAGGTACCAGCGCGCGGCGAGCTGGAAGTGCGCCAGGTCGTCGACCTTGTTCCAGCCGGGGTACGTCACGAACGCGGTGGGAATGCCCGAGGCCGCGCTCAGTTGGGTGGGCGCGAAGAGCAGCGAGAAGGTCATGGTCTCGAAGGGCGCCTCGATTTCGGCCAGCCACGAGCCCGAGCGCTGCAGCGTGGGGTCGGTGGGGTCGCGGCGCGGGTTGAGCAGGTCGGTGGGGTTGAGGGCCAGGCCCGGGCCCCACACCACGCGCTTCTTGCCCAGCACCACGTTGAGCTGCGGAATGAATTCGTGGAACAGGTACAACTCGTTGATGCTGACCACCGGCAGGGCCTGCGCGCTGTTGTGATCATCGAGCCGAACGTCGGCCTGGGTGGTGGCGTCGCGCCCGTGGTACTCGCCCGACACGTTGCCGATGAGCGAGACGTCGCTCGACAGGTAGCTGCGCTCGCGCCACTTCACCTTCACCTGCGCGTTGAACTCGAGCAGTTCCTGCAATTGCGGCACGTCGTCGGTGGGCACCAGGCCCCAGGTCTTGACCCGGGTGAACGAACTGCGGCTGTCGACGTAGCCGGTGGCCTCGACCAGCTTCCTCGCCGGCTCGGGGGTCGCCGCAGGCGGGGGGGCACTCACGTCGACCGCAGCGGCGGGCGCGGGCGTGACCTCGGCTGCGGGGGCTTCCATCGCCGCCCCCGCATCGACCTCGCTTCCCGCCTCGGGAGCCTCGGCCGCGAGCACGCTGAGCAGAGCGACGAGCAGCATGGTCACTTCCCCAGGTCGGTCTGCGTGAAGCGCTGCGCGGGCACTTCGACGTCGAGCTTCATCTCGCGCACCACCATCTCGGACTTGCGCGCGGGCACCAGCTCGTTGTGCATCACCACCTTCACCGGGCGCACGAAGCCCTTCGACAGCTCCTTCACGTCGGTGAACTCGGCGCTGCGAATCAACTTGCCCGAGGTGCCGAAGTACTTGCCCTTCACCGGCAACAGGTCGCTCTTGCGCACGTAGAGGGTGATGGCGTCGTACGAGGTCTCGGCGTTCTTCGCCTTCAACTGCACGCACCAGGTGTCGGGCACGTCGGAGTCGATGAGCGTGCCCGAGTAGTCGGCCTGGTAGTTCACCCGCAGCACGTCGGCGTTGTTGAAGTCACCGCCCTGGAAGCTCTCGCGGTTGGCGATGCGCGTCGCGCGCTTGAGGTTCGGCAGGTACACCCAGGCGTTGTCGCCGATGCGGAGGATTTCCTGCCCCTTCACCGCAGCGGGCCCGGTGAAATAGATGCGGAACTTGTCGCTGTCCTTCTTGAGCATCTTCATCACGTAGGTGCGCGTGGTCCCGTCTTCGCGGGTCGAGGTCATCTCGTTCTCGGCCTCGAAGACCGTGGGCCCCATGATGGCGTCGTACTTCTTCAAGATGTCGTCGACGGTCGGCGCGCCGGCCAGCGCCTGGGTCGAGAGCAGCAGCGTGCAGATGAGCGCAGTTCGCATTTTTTCAGTTCCTCAAGGCATCGACGGGGTTCATTCGAGAAGCGCGCCACGCGGGCCAGAGCGCTGCACCCAGCGCGGCCAGAATCGCCACGGCCACCGCGCCGAAGACGAAGGGCCAGGTCACCACCGGCCGCAGCACGTTGACCGCGTTGAGCCCCGAGAGTTCGAAGTGGATGCCGCGCGAGGCGACGATGGCCACCAACGTTCGCCCGACGACGGCGCCCGACAGGCCGCCCAGCACGCCGATGACCGCCGCCTCGATGAGGAAGATGGACATCACCTGCGCGCGCCGCACACCGACCGCCAGCAGGGTGCCGATTTCGCGCACCCGTTCGAACACGCTCATCAACATGGTGTTGATGATGCTGGTCAGCACGATGACGAGCAGAATCAACGAGACCATGCCCAGCACGAAGTTCTGCCGCGAGATGATGTCGCGCAGGAAGGGCTGCAGTTCACGCCAGGTGCTGACCTCGTAGCCTTCGCCCAGGGCCTGGCGCAGGGCTGCTGCGACCTCGTCGACCCGCGCTACGTCGTCGATGGCCACGGCGATTTCGGTCACCTTGCCCTCGAGCCCCAGCAGCGCCTGGGCGGTGCCCAGCGTCACGGTCGCCACGCGCTTGTTTTCCAGCGGAAAGGCCGAGGTCGACAGCCCGCGAACCTTCAGGTCGAGCGAGTTGGCGCGGCCCGAGGGGCTGGTGGTCTGCAACGCCACCGTCTGCCCCACGCCGACCCCGAACGACTGCGCCAACTCGAAGCCCAGCAAGGCCGCCGCGTCGTCACCCGCGCCCAGCGGCCCGCCGCCGGGCTTCACCGTACTGGCCAACTGGGGGCACACTTCCAGCTCGTGACCGACGTCGAGCCCGCGCCCCACGAACATGGTCTGCGCCTGCCCGTTCGACACCAGCCCGTTGAACTGAATGCGCCCGGTGACGCCCTTCACGTGCGGTACGGCCCGAATCTTCTGCAATAGCTCGGGGGTGTACGGCAGGTTGAGGGTGAGCGGCACCGAATCGATGGCGTCGAGGTAGCCCGCGCGGTGGACCTGAAGCGCGCCCAGGCGGCCCTCGACGGTGTCGGAAATCATCATCGTCTGCAGGCCGAACATCACCCCGCGTACCGAGACGACCATGGTGACGCCGAAGGCGATGGTGAGCGCGGTGATGAAGGTGCGGCGGCGGTTGCGGCCGACGTTGCGAATGGCGAGTGCGGGAAGTCGGCTCATGTGTGCGCCAGCGCCTCCACGGGTCGCAGCGCCGCCGCCCGTCGTGCAGGAAGAATCGCCGCCAGCGCCGAGCCGATGACGGCCTGGGCCAGCGTGCGCACCACGAAGAACGGCTCGACGGTGGGGTGAATGACCGAGGCCACCTTCGCCCCGGGCGCGGGCAGCTCGATGCCGGCCTGGCTCATCACCAGCACCAGCAGCAGGCCCACCGCGATGCCCAGCACGCCGCCCACCACGCCCAGCACCGCGCCTTCCATCAGGAACATGCGGGTGATTTGCGAGCGCCGCATACCCACCGCCAGCATGGTGCCGATTTCACGCACCCGCTCGAGCACGCTCATCAACATGGCGTTGACGATTCCCAGCAGCACCACCAGCAGCACGATGGTCGAGACGATGTTGAAGATCTTCGTCTGGGTCTCGACCAGGTCGGTGAGGAAGGGAATGCGCTCGGCCCAGGTGTGCACCTCGTACTCGGGCCCCAGCGCCGCCTGCAGCCCAGCCTTCACCTGCTCGAGGTCAGCTCCCGGCTCGAGCGTCAGGCCGTACTCGGTGACCCGGCCTTCCATGCGCAACAGGCGCTGGGCGAGCGCCAAGGGCAGGAAGCCGATGCGCCGGTCGTTGGCGGTGACCGAGGCGAAGGTACCGCCGATGACCACGTTCTCGCCGTTGAGCGCCTGCTCGCGATCTCCGGTGATGAGCGCAGCCTGGCGTTCGACCGGAGGCAGCGCCGCGCCGGCCGGCAGCAACTCGAGCTTGAGCGCCCGGGCGAAGTCGTCGTTGAGCACCAGCGAGGTCGAATCGCCCGCTTCCGACATCGTCCCGCGGCCGGCGCCGATCCAGTCCCACCGGCGGGGCGTGACCTGCTTTTCCAGCGCGGGCTCGAAGGCGGTGACCATCATGAAGGTCGAGGTGCCGCGGTCGGCCTCGGGCAGCTCGCTGCCGTCTTCGTGCGGCGGCGTGCGATCGGGCGTCGAGAGTTGCGCGCCGAAGTCGATGCGGGGGCTGACCACCCCGACGCCCGGCACGGCCGCGATCTTCGCGCGCACCTCGGGCGAGTCGACCATGTCGATGGTCAGCGGGCTGCTCTGCACGTTGGCCACGTAGCCCACGTGGTGCACCTGCAATTCCCCCAGCACGCCGCGGGTCTGGTTCTCGATGATCATGCCGCGGAACCCGTTGATGAAGGCGCGGGTGGCGATCATCGCGCTCACGCCGACCACCAGCGCGACCAGGGTGATGACGGTGCGCTTGCGGTTGCGCAGCAGGTTCCGCACGGCCAGCTTCAGCAGCGCCATGGCGCCTCCCGACTGAAATGAAGTGAACGTTCGTTCATTTGAGAGCCTCAGGCCCGGGCTCGAGGAACACCCACAACTGGTCGGCCACCTTCGCCGCCTCGCGCTGCAGCGCGGGAAAGTCGCTGCTCGCGCCCTGGTAGAGCACGCGCAACATCAACAGCGACCCCATCAGCATGGCCGAGGTGGCGTGCGGGTCGACCTTGCGAATCAGCCCCGCCTTCGCGAGCTGACCGAAGAGCGCGGCCATGCTCGCGCGCACCCGCGTGATGGCGTCGGCAGGGTTGACCACCTCGGCGGCGGCCAGGCGCATGCCTTCCTGCAACATCACCCGGAAGAGCTTGGCTTCCTCGGGAATGGTCCAGGTGACGACCACCATGTCGAGCAGCCGCCGCAGCATCTGCCGCACGCCCAGCGAGCGCGCCAGCCCCAGCGTGTCGACCGTCATCACCTGCCCGATGCGGCCAGGGCCCAGGTGGGCGATGAGTTCGCGGAACACCGCTTCCTTCGAATCGAAGTGGTGGTACAGCGCGCTCTCGCGAACGCCGACGGTGCGGGCGATTTCCCGCATCGAGGTGCCGAAATAGCCGTGCTCGGCGAAGAGGTCGAGCGAGGCATCGAGAATCGCCTGCCGGGTGTTGCGCGCCTCTGATTTCCTTGGCCGAGCCATGCTCGCCTCCAAATAGAACGTTCGTTCAATTTTGAGTCAAGCCCTGTTTGACGCTAAGGGCGACGGTCATGAGTTCCCTGCTTGGAAACCTGAAGAACCTCGCTTCGCCGGCCACGCTGCGCTCGACCTGGGGCGTGCTGCGCTCGGTGCCCGGTGGTGGTCGAATCATGGGCCGGGTGTTGGGCCAACTGGCGCCGTACACCGGCACGGTGCGCCCCGAGGTGGTCTCCCTCGACCGCGGCTACGCCAAGCTGCGCATCAGGGACACCAGGCGCGTGCGCAACCACCTCAACTCGGTGCACGCCATCGCCCTCATCAACCTGGCCGAGGCCACCACCGGCGTGGCGATGATGTACTCGCTGCCAGACGACGCGCGCGGCATTCCGAACAACCTGGCCATCGAGTATTTCAAGAAGGCGCGCGGGCCCATCACCGCCGAATGCGTGTGCGACGCGCCCGAGACGGTGACTGGCAACCTCGAGCAGACGGTCACCGCCGAATTGAAGAACGAAGCGGGCGAACTGGTCGCGCGCATGTCGGCGCGCTGGGTCATCGGCCCGCGGAGCTGAAGGCAGCGATGCGTCTTCACCACCTCGCGCTGCGCACCGCCGACCTGCCCCGGCTCGAGGCGTTCTACACGGGCGTACTGGGCCTGAACGTCAGCCGGCGCCAGGGTGAGCGCAGCGTGTGGATCGAGGCCGGTGAGACGATTCTCATGCTCGAGCGCAAGGAAGCGAGCGAGCCACCGCTGGCCATCGACTCGCTCGAGATGTTCGCCTTCGCCATCACCCCGGAGCGCAAGGACGAGTTCCTCACGCGGCTCGCAGCGGCGAAGGTGGCGCTCGAGGGCTCGACCAACCACACGCTCTACTTCCGCGACCCCGACGGGCGACGGGTGGGGCTCTCGGCGTTCCCCGAGAAGCTCTGACGACGCCCTCGTCACGGGCCCTGCTCGGACGACAGGAACGCGGCGTGGGAAGCCCACGCCAGTTGGCCGAGCACCGTCACCACCGCCACGCCCAACGAGACGAACGAGCTGCGTCGAGGTGAGGCAACCGCCAGCATCAGCGCCGGGCCCAGCACGACCAACGACACGCTCCACGGCAGGTCCTGGGCCGGCGGGTTCACTGCGGCTGCGATGAGGAGGCTCGTTCTGTGTGAGATTCAGCCGACCCGCTCCGGGCCTCAGCTTCACAGAATCACCAGAGACCTCGAACCAGCTCGACCCGCCACGGCCCCGCGCACGACCGTGCTCCTCGGTGTCGCTACCCAGCCACGCGCCAACCGGTGGTCGAGCAGTTCGTCGGCCGCGCCCGCCCCGGCCCTCGCGCGAGGCCGCTTCGGGAACCTCGCGCCCGCCGCGCTGTCTGGACTTTCATGGCGACCTCGCTGGCCGTGCGCGTGCGATGGAAGGACCGGCCGTTGACCTCGTGGCTCGTCGACGAGCACCGGCCTTCGCTCCAGCTGGGCCCCGGTGGCGAACTGGGCCTGCCAGTGGGTGCGGTGCGCTTCGCCCTTCGTGACGGCACCTGGGCCTGCACCTTCTCGCCCGGGCTCACCGGCCGGCGTCAGCGCGACGGCGGCACCCACGCGCTCACCGAGCTGGTCGCCGATGGCACCGCGACCGAAGAGGCCGACGGCTGGAGCCTTCCCATCGGCGCGCACGAGCGCCTGCGCCTCTCATCGGGAGCGCTGACGCTCGACGCCTTCACCGTACGCACCCCCGCGCGCGCCACCGGCGGCGCCGCGCCCGACTACCGCTGGCTCAACGTGCTGCTGCTGACGGGGCTGGTCGCGGCGGTGCTGGTCACTCGCGCCGAGACGCTCGTGGCGGGCCTGGAAGACGACGACCGCCCGCACCTCGACCCTACCCGGCTGCGGCGCATTCTGCCCATGGTCGAACCTCCTCCTCCCGTCGTGCACCGCGCTGCCACCCCCGAACCCACGCCCGCACGCACGCCCAGCGGCCGAGCACCTCCCGGCCAGGCCTCGATCGCGCGCGTCGGGCCCCGCGCACCGACGCTCGCGGCCTCACGCCTCTTCTCGTCGCTGCAGGGGCTGGGCGCGGGCTCGTTCGACCACGCGCTCGACGGCCTGCGCAATGCCGGTGGTGGTGGCCTGGCCAACGCCGGAGGCCTGGGCGGCCTGGACCTGCGCGGCGGTGGCGGAGGCGGCGACCTCGGCGGCCGCGCCGACATCGGCCGGGTGGGCGTGGCACACCAGACCGGCGTCGCGCGACCGTGCGTGGGCGCCGAGTGCGGCAAGCAGCACGTGGGCCCCGAGCGGTTGCCCGACCCCGAGCCGACCTGCGACTCGACCGGCTGCCTCGACAAGAAGCTCATTCGCGACGTCATTCACCAGCACCTGGGCCAGTTGCGCGCCTGCTACGAGCGCTCGTTGGCCCGCGCCCCGTCGCTCGACGGTCGGCTGGTCTTCGTCTTCCGCATCGAGCCCTCGGGCGAAGTCTCGAGCGCAGCCGCGAAGGAAGGGCTGTCGACCGAGCTCGACGAGTGCGTCGTCTCGCGAGTTCGGACCTGGCGCTTCCCCGCGTCCCACGGCGGCGGCGCGACCGTCAGCTACCCGCTGGTCTTCCACCGCACCGATCAGTGACCGCGACGGGCGCGGCGCATCAACGCCAGCACGCCCAACAGCGAGAGCGGCATCACCGCCGTGCTGCACCCGCTGCCGCTGCTGCCGGACTTCACCGGCGGCACGCAGGTTCCACTGCGACAGACGTACCCCTTCTCGCAGACGGTGGAGTCGAGGCACGGGTAGGCGTTGGGGTCGTTCTCTTCGCTGCTCTGATCGGCCCCGCCCTGACCGACCGAGGCGTCGGGAATCGAGGCGTCGAAGACCTGCGCGCGCACGGCGGTGGCGCTCGTGACCGAGAACAGCAACGCAACCAGCAACTGACGGTTCATGTTACCTCGGGCTTGGGGCTGGGGTCCCTTGAGGGTAACCTACCTCTCGATGTCTTCCACCATTCTCGTCGTCGACGACAACAAAGAGCTGGTGGCGTTGCTCACCTCGCTCTTCGAAGAGGCCGGGTACGCGGTGGTGGGGGCCAACAAGGGCAAGCAGGCCAGCGATCTGGCTCGCACCACACCCTTCGACCTGGCGCTGGTCGACGTACTCTTGCCCGACATGATGGGCTACCACGTCGCCGACGCGCTGAGGGCCGCGCGCCCCGGCGTGCCGCTGATGTTCATGAGCGGCGTCTTCAAGGGCTCGCGCCATTCCACCGAGGCGCTCACCCGCTTCCCCGGCTCGAGCTATTTCGAGAAGCCCTTCGACGCCAAGAAGCTGCTCGACGACGTGCGGGCCCTGGTGCCGCCCACGCTCGCCGCGCCGCCGCCGGCCTCGAGCGCCCCCAAACCGCCCGCCGCCCCCGAAGACTTCGACGTCGAGCTCGACATCGACGTCGACGCCGAAGACGAGCAAGACGAAATGGAGCTCACCGGTCGCATCAAGGTGACCGGCGGCGGCAACATCACCGCCGAGCTGCAGGGCGAGAACCTCACCGCCGGTGCGCTCAAGGGGCCGGTGTCGGGCTCGCGGCCGGTGTCGTCACCCGCAGCCTCGTTCGTCGGCAGCTCGCCCAGCGGCGTGCGCGGGACCCGTCAGGGCGAACTGCAGAACAACCTGCCCGGGCTCATTTCGGCCTTCTACCAGTCGCGCGAGACGGGCGAGCTGTACTGCCAGAAGGGCAAGGTCAAGAAGGTGGTGTACTTCGAGGGCGGTCAGCCGGTGTTCGCGCTCTCGAACCTCGCCGCCGACCGCTTCGGCCAGTTCCTGGTGCGGGTGGGCAAGATCAAGCCCGAGCAGCTCGACGACGTGGCGGTGGTCGCCGCCCAGTCGAAGCGGCGCACCGGCGACGTGCTGGTCGAGCGCGGCCTGCTCAAGGACACCGAGCGCCTCTGGTACGTGGGCCAGCAGGTCAAGAGCATCATCTACAGCCTCTTCGGCTGGGAAGAGGGCCGCTTCGTGGTGACCTTCCGCGAGAAGGCGCGCGCCGAGAGCATCAAGCTCGACGTCTTCCCCGGCAACCTCATCATTCGCGGCATCAAGAAGCTCTACAAGCCCGAGCGGCTGGCCCGACTCATCACGCTCGAAGACCGACTCATTCCCAGCCAGCACCCCGCGTACCAGTTGCACGAACTGCAGCTCGAGAAGTGGGAAGCGGTGCTGCTCTCGCGCATCGACGGCAACCGCACCACCGCCGAACTGCTCGCCGCCACGCCGCAGCCCGAGCACCAGGTGCGTGGCTTTCTCGCGGCCATGCTGGGCGTCGAGATTCTCGAGCGCCGCGAAGGCTGAAACCCCGTGCCCGCGCACCCCTTCTTCGACGGGCTCAAGGCGCCGCTCCACATCGCCCACCGCGGTGGCGCGAAGCTGGCACCCGAGAACACCATGGTGGCCTTTCGCGCCGCGGTCGAGCGCTGGCGCACCGACGTGCTCGAACTCGACGTGCACGCCACCGCCGACGGTGAAGTCGTCGTCTTCCACGACCCCACGCTCGAGCGCTGCACCGACGGTGCGGGCCCCGTGAGCGCGCTCACCTTCTCGCAGCTCTCGATGCTCGACGCGGCCTTCCACCACCCCACGCTGCGCGGCCAGGGCGTGCGTGTGCCGCGACTGACCGAGGTGCTCGAGGCCTTCCCGCACGTGCGGGTGAACCTCGAGGTGAAGACCGACGGTGCGCTGCAGCCCTTCGCCGACCTGGTGCGCGAGCGGCCCACCCTGCGAGAGCGCCTGTGCATCGGCAGCGAACACGACGCGCTCGCCAGTCGCCTGGTCGAGGCCCTGCCCGACGCCTGCCACTTCTTCCCCGCCAACGCGCTCGCCGCCTTCGTGATGTCGGCCCGCAGCGGAGAACCGGTCGAAGACGACCCGCGCTTCCTGGTGCTCGACATGCCGCTCGACTGGGAAGGGCTGCGGGTGTTCGACGAGCACCTGGCCCAGACCGCGAAGGCCGCCGGCAAATGGGTCAACGTGTGGACCGTCGACGACCCCGCCGACATGCGCCAGGTCATCGCACAGGGCGTGGGTGGCGTGATGACCGACCGACCCGACCTGCTTCGCGACGTGCTCGACGCCCGGTAGGCTCAAAAAAAACAGGCGCGGTACCCGTCGAAACAGGCACCGCGCCTCCCCCTTGCGAGCAGAGGACTCTGCACGCGCCGTACCGCCACCCTTCGTTCCCGCAACCCTGCCGCATCACTCGAACGCCGCAGGGGCCCCTGTTGCACCGTCGCAACATCTGTTTCAATTCTTGAACATGTCGTTGCAATCGCTCACCGACGCCGAGCTTCATTCCGCGAGCATCGAGACGCTGGCCCGCCGGCTGGTCGAGGTGGCCTGCACGCAGACGCGCACCACCAGCGGCGCCGTCTTCCTGTGGGACGCGAAGGCCCGGGGCCTGACACTCGACTTCCACCTGGTCGACGGGGTGGTGGTGGCCCTGCCCGGCCACGGCATCGTGCTGCATCACCGCACCGACGGGCGCCCCAACGGCATCGCGCTGACCTGCTTCGAGCGCGGCGCGCGCTACTGCTGCAACGACACCGCGAGCGACCCGAACTACGCCCGCTACTTCCTCGACGTGGGCTCGGTGCTGGCGGTACCCATTCCCTGGCAGGGGCGGCCGATGGGCGTGTTGACCGTCTCGGCGCGCCAGCAGCACGCCTTCGCCGACGCGCACGGCACCGCGCTCGAAGACATCGCGCAGACGGCCGCCAAGTACCTGCGTCGGGCCCAGTTGGCGCGCAAGGCCGAGGCCGACGGCGGCAAGCCCTTCGTCATCAAGGGGCTCTCGGCGGCCTGGCTCGAGGTCGAGCGCCGCATGGAACAGGTGGCGGCCACCGACGCGCCGGTGCTGGTGCAGGGCGAGAGCGGCACTGGCAAGGACCTGGTGTCCCGCGCGCTGCACTTCAATTCGAAGCGCGCCAGCCGGCCCTTCGTGACCGTCAACTGCGCCGCCATTCCCGAGACCATGCTCGAGAGCGTGCTCTTCGGGCACGTGAAGGGGGCCTTCACCGGCGCCAGCTTCGACAAGGTGGGTGAGTTCCAGAAGGCGCACGGCGGCACGCTCTTCCTCGACGAGTTGGGTGAACTGCCGCTGCTCCTGCAGGCCAAGGTGCTGCGCGCGGTCGAGCACGGCGAAGTCTCGCCCCTGGGCAGCAACGCCGCGCCCGCCCGGGTGGACGTGCGGCTCATCTGTGCCACCAACCGCGACCTGCTGGCCAGGTCGCGGCGCGGCCAGTTCCGCGAAGACCTGCTCTACCGGGTCAGCGTGGTCTCGCTCGAGCTGCCACCGCTGCGCAGCTACAAGGACAACCTGGCCATTCTCTCGCAGGTCTTCCTCGAGCAGGCGGCGAGGCAGCACGGGCGGCGGGTGACCAGCCTGAGCGCCGAGGCGATGGCGGTGCTGTTGCGGCACGACTTCCCCGGCAACGTGCGCGAGCTGAAGAACGCGCTCGAGCACGCCGTCATCATGGCGCGCAGCGACGTGGTGCAGCCGCAGGACCTGCCGCAGACCATGCAGGCCGCCGCGCCCCGCACCAGCAAGCGCGTCGAGCGCGCCCCCACCCTGGCCCAACTGCGCGAGACCTGGGTGGCGGCCAACGAAAAGGCGTACCTGCGCAGCCTGTTGGCGTCGACCGGCGGCCGGGTCGAACCCGCGGCGAAGCAGGCCGGCGTCAACCGCGTCACCTTCTACCGGCTGATGGCGAAGCACGGCCTGACGCTCGAGAAGACCGTGAAGGAGCGCTAGTCAGTCCTGCGTCAACTGCGACCAGCGCGCGTAGAGGTATTCGACCTCGCGCGTGGCGGCGTCGAGCTGGGTGGTCAGCTCCATCGTCTTCTGCGCGCTCGAGAACACCGCGGGGTCGGCCAACTGCGCTTCGATGGCGGCCTTCTTCCCTTCGGCGATCTCGATGGCCTTTTCCATGCCGTCGAGCTCGCGCTGGTCCTTGAACGAGAGCGAGCGCTTCTTCTTCGCGTTCGCCGCTGCGGGAGCAGGCGCCGCCGGAGCCGGAGCCGGAGCCGCAACGGGTACCACCACCTCGGCGCGCTTCGCATCGCCCGGCCTGGGGCGCAGCTTGGTGTACATCGACCAGTTGCCCTCGTAGCGCGTGACCCGACCATCGCCTTCGACGGCGAGCATCGACGTCGCCACCTTGTCGAGGAAGTAGCGGTCGTGGGTCACCAGCAGCACCGCACCGGGGAACTCGATGAGCAGGCGCTCGAGCACGCTCAAGGTCACCAGGTCGAGGTCGTTGGTCGGCTCGTCGAGCACCAACACGTTCGCGCCCTCGAGGAACAGGCGAGCGAGCAGCAAGCGGTTGCGCTCACCGCCCGACAGCGCCTTGACCTTCATGCGCTGCATCAGCACGGGGAACGACAGGTCTTCCAGGTAATCGCTCAGCCGCACCTTCTTGTCGGCCAGCGTCACCCATTCGTCGTGCCAGGCGGCCTCGAGCACCGTCGACTCTTCGTCCAACTGCACGCGCTGCTGGTCGAAGTACGCGACCTTGGTGCGGGGGCCCAGCTTCACCGTGCCGCTGGTGGGGGGCAGTTCGCCGATGAGCGTGCGCACCAGGGTCGTCTTGCCCGCGCCGTTG
>CAIWFK010000667.1 GCA_903911905.1 uncultured Myxococcales bacterium | reverse complement strand
GCGACGCCCTGCCGCGCGCGCTCACCGAATACGAGCTGGTCTCGCGCATCGACCAGAACGAACTCGAAGCGACCCGCGCCAGGAAGAACGCGACGGCGCTGCGCAAGCAGTTGGCGAAGTGATGCCCGACATGCCCGACGCCAACGAGAAGCCGCTGAGCCCCATCGACGCGCTCACGCTCAGCCTGCGCAACGCGACGGTACTCTCGGTGCTGTACCTGGTCGCCGGCACGCTGGTCGAACTGTCGCGGCGGTGGGGCAATTACCGCTGGGCCGACAAGATGAGCCTGGCGTTCGAGGCGTTTCCAGCGCGCACCCTGGACCTGGTCGGCCTCTTCCAGCCCATGCGCACGGCGTGGGCGGCGGACCACCTGAGCGGGCCGCAGGTGCGGTTGATCTACGGCGCCACCACGGTGGTCATCATCTTCACCATCGGCACGGTGGTGGGGTTGGCGATGTGGGGCGTGGCGGTGCTGGCCAGCGGCTCGCAGCACAAGCGCTGAACCCCTCGCCGCGCGTCAGGCGCGGCAGAGCACGAACCAGTTGTCGAGCCAGGTGCCCGCGCGCATGGCGCGACCGATGGCCACGTGGGCCGAGACCCGGCGCAGCACGTCCTGGGTGCCGTAGTAGACGAAGCGCGAGAGCCGTGCGTCGTTGGGCAGGAAGGTCGGGCCACCCACCGGCGTCTTCGGCGGCGTGCGGGTGTAGTCGACCAGCACTTCCTTCGCGCCGTGCGGCACCGCGACGTAGTACCCCGGGCCGACCGTGGTGGTGACCAGGCCGTTGGTGCGGTTGTAGCCCCAGCGCTCGCCCCTGGCCGCCGTCGGGTCGTCGGGCCGGTAGAAGACCTTCGCGAAGCTGCGAAAGAGCGGCAGCGAATTGAGCCCTTCCCACGGCACGCCGGCCAGCGGCGCGGCCTCGAGGGTCATGTCGTCGACGCGCAGCGCCTGCGCGCCGTCGACCGCTTCGAACAGCTTCGCCTGGTGGGCTCGCGACAGGCAGAGCGCCTCGGCCCGCCGGGCCTCGGGCGAGAGGCCGTCGAGGTGGGCAGCGAGGGCGGGCGCAGCGGCGTTGGCATCGAGCAGCGAGGCGAGCGACATGCGGGCTCGTTAGCGCGACCAGACCGCGCGCCACAAGGCAAAGGCTTTACTCTCGGGCCGCCAGACGCGAAAAAGTCGAACCGTCATGGACTCGCTCGAAGTGGACGACGCCCTACTCAGCACCGTGGACACCACGCCCCGCGCGCTGGTGGTGCTCGAGGACCCGGTGCTGGAGTCGGTCCGCTCGTCGCTGGCCAAAGCCGGCTTCGAGGTGCTGCGCGGTGACCCCCAGGGGCTGCCGGCGCAGGTGGCGCGGGTGCTGCCGTCGGTGGTGCTGGTGGGCGAGACCTTTCCCGGCGTGGGTGGGCGGCAACTGGCGCTCTCGCTGCGCGCGCAGGGCTCGTCGTTCGCGGTGCCGGTGGTGGCGGTGGCGCACGACGTGCGGGTGCCGGCGGTGCTGCGCTGGCTGTCGGTGGGCGCGGTCGACCTCTGGCAGGTGCCGCTGACCCGCGACCCCGGCGCGCGCACCCGGCAGTTGCTGGCCGAATGTCAGGCGACGCAGGTTCAGGTGGCGACCATGCAGCGCCGCCTGGTGGCCTTCGCGCGTCGGGCGCGGCTGTCGGGCACGCTGGTGGTCTACGCCGACACGCCGTTCGAGGGGCAGGTGACCTTCTTCGAGGGCGAATTGGTCGAGGCCAGCCTCGGCAGCCTGCGCGACGCGGCGGCGTTGGCGCACCTGCTCGAGAACGAGCCCACCCAGGTCGACTGGTACGACGGCAAGGTCGAAACGCAGCCGGTGATGCTGCCGGTGATGGCGGGAGGTCGCGCCACGCGGGTGCTGGTGATCGAGCCGGTCGCCGGGCTCGGCCACCCCGCGCGACAGGCGTTGACCCAGGCGGGGTACGTGGTCGACGCGGCGGGTGACGGCGCGGCGGGGCTGCGCGCGGCGTTGACGTACCCGTACGACGTGGTGACGGTCGACCTCGAGCTGCCGCAGCTCGACGGGTGGGGTGTGCTGCGCGCGCTGCGCGACGACGTGGTGGCGCGGGAAAGCGCGGTGGTGCTGGTGGCCTCCCAGCCCGAGCAGGTCGAGACCCTGCACGCCGCGCGCGCCGGCGCCCGGGCCTACCTGCAGAAGGGCGAGAACGTGAAGGCGCTGGTCGACGCGGTGGGCATGCTGGCCCGACCCCGTTCCCTGGCCTGGCGGCGGCTGGCCGAGGGCGCGAGCCGGGTGGTGCCAGTCGACCTGCGGCAACTGGGCGCGGTGTGGCTCTTGCGGGCGCTGGCCGAGCTCGACTGTCGTGGGCAGTTGGTGGTCACCGACGAGCTGTTGCGGGCCGAGGTGCTCGTCTGCCGTGGGCAGCTGGTCAAGGCCTCGGCGCAGTTGGGGTCGCGGCAGTTGAGCGGGGTCGTCGCCATCGAGGCCCTGCTGGGGTCGGAAGGCGCGGGCCAGTTCGAGCCCGACACCTCGCTGCAGGTGGCGGCCAGCGCGCGGTGGGTCTTCGAGGTGGTCGACGACGCGGTGCGGGCCTCGACCGAGGCGCTCGAGCGGCGGCTCAAGCGGGCGGTGGCCAGCCCGTCGATGCTCACGGTCAACGTCGAGCTCTCGCGGTTGTTCGCGCGGCTGGCGACCCGGCGGCAACTCGAGGTGCTCGAGGCGGTGCGCAGCGAGATGCGCTCGTTCGACTCGCTGGTGGCCGCGCTCGGGGCACCCGCTGACGAGGTGCGGGCGGCGCTCGGTGAATTGTTGCGACGTGGGGTGTTGTCGACCGAGCCGCAGGAAGGGTGAGGGCCGCAAGACGGGCTCGATGGCCAAGGGCTCGCGTCGCGCGCCTTCGGGTATCTGCCAACTGGAACGGGCCCGAGGTGCTCGTCGTCGTTGGCGTCAGGCGGTGCGCGACCGCAGCCGACCGGGCTTTTCTGACCCTTCAGGGCCATTCCAGTCGGTTGGTAACGCCCGCTCCATCGAGCTGTCACACTCCACGCCTCCTCGGCTGTGCTACGGCCCGCGCATGCGTTCGTTCCTGGTCGCCGGCTTCGGCCTGTTCCTGGTGGTTGGCTCGGGCTGTGAGTGTCGTGGCGCGCGCCTGGCCCAGATTCCCGACGCGGGCTGCTTCCCCGAGGTCTGTGACGGCAAGGACAACGACTGCAACGGGCTGGTGGACGACGGCCTGGGCGAGCAGACCTGCGGCATCGGCGCCTGCGCGCGCACCCAGGCCCTGTGCGTCAACGGCGGCGTGGCGAGCTGCCTGCCGGGCACGCCAAGCCCCGAGGTCTGCGACGGGGTGGACAACGACTGCAACGG
>CAIWFK010000666.1 GCA_903911905.1 uncultured Myxococcales bacterium | reverse complement strand
GACGACATCAGTCGAAGGCCAGCACGCGGTACGCGGGCACGCCCTTTTCCTTGCCCTTGACCTGCAGCACCGAAACCGGTTCGACCCGGAAGCCACGGCCAGCACGGCGCACGGTGACCTCGCTGGCCAGCACTTCGCCGCCCTTGGCCAGACCGCAGAGGCGCGAGCTGGTGTTGACCGAGTCACCGATGGCGGTGAACTCGTGCCGGTCGCTCGAGCCGATGTAGCCGACGACGGCCTGGCCGGTGTTGACGCCGATGCCGACCTCGATGGCCTTCTTGCCGTTGGCCTCGCGCTGCGCGTTCATCTCGTTGATCGCGTCGAGCATCTCGAGGGCGCACTTGAGCGATCGCGCCGCGTCGTCGGGGTGGGTGATGGGCGGGCCCCAGGTGGCCATCACGCAGTCGCCGATGAACTTGTCGAGGTTGCCCTCGTACTTGAAGATGCAGTTGGCCATCGCGGTGAAGAAGG
Organism: uncultured Myxococcales bacterium; assembly: GCA_903911905.1. Lineage (GTDB taxonomy): Bacteria > Myxococcota > Myxococcia > Myxococcales > Myxococcaceae > Xiheilimnobacterium > Xiheilimnobacterium phototrophicum. The sequence continues at coordinate 6,597 of CAIWFK010000666.1, read as the reverse complement.
TGTTCAGCATGCCGACGATTTCCTGAGGGCTCTCGGCCTCGGACATCGTGGTGAAGCCGCGAATGTCGGCGAAGATCACGCTGACCTCGGCCAGGCGACCGACGCGCAACAGCTCGACCTTGCCGCTGACCACCGCCTCGGCGACGGCGGGCGCCAGGAAGCGCGAGAGCTCGGCGCGGGCGATGGCTTCCTTCTCGATGGTCTGGCCCAGCTCGGCGTTCTCGAGCGCGATCGCCGCCTGCGAGGCGATGCCGGCCAACACCTTCAAGTCCTTTTCCGAGAAGGCGTTGGTGCGCTCACGGGTGTCGCAGAAGAGCACGCCGTGCAGCTTGCCCTTGCTGAGCAGCGGCACGGCCATGGCGCTGCGAATGCCCTGGGCGACGATCGATTCCGACGACGAGAAGCGCGAGTCGAGAATGGCGTCGGCGGTCAACACCGCGCTGCGGGTCTCGGCGACGCGCTTGAGCACGGTGTCCGAGACCACGACCTCGCTGTTGTCGTTCTGCTTGCGGCGCAGCACAGCCTGCGGCTCGAGCGTGCCGTCTTCGGTGGTGAGGAAGATGACCGCGTTGTCGGCCGCCAGCAACTGGAAGGCGACCTTCAGAATCTTGTCGAGCAGGCTCTTGAGATCGCGCTCCATGCCGACCAGGCGGTGGAACTCGTTGGCGATGCGCAGCTTCTCGTAGTCCTGCCGCAGGGTGTCGAGGTCGTTGAGCTTGTCGGCGGGGCGGAACTCGGCCGACTCCATCTGGGCCACGGTGGCCAGGAAGGCGGGCATCGACTGCGCGTTGGCCACGACGGTCACGCCGGCCGAATTGGTGGTGTTGCCTGACCCCACGCCGTCGCCGCTGTGGAAGACCAGGCGGCTGTTGCCCAGCGCGATCTCGTCGCCGTCGCGCAGGCGCAGCTTCTTGATCTTGCGCCCGTTGACGAAGGTGCCGTTCGAAGAATTGAGGTCGTTGATCTCGAAGACCGACCCCTCCTTCATGATCACGCAGTGCTCCTTGCTGACCTCGCGGTCGACCAGGCGCAGCGTGTTGTTGGGGTGCCGCCCCAACGAGGTCTTCTCGGCCAGGGGGAACTCACCGACCTTGCCGTCGGCGAACCGCCCAGACAAGCGAGGCCCCCGCAACTGCCCCGGCGCGTACACCTGGCCCGGGCGGGCGGATTGGGCGAGATCAGTCAGCGGAATCGGTGGTTGCTGAGAGCTCAAGACCCCAAACACGCTAGCAGAGCGCCCCCGGCGTCGCACCAGTCTGTCGGAGGGAATGCGAAACAAGCTTTTCGGGCCGTTGCCGGGTAAAGAGCGCCGTCGATGGCAACGCGTAAGGCCGCCCGACCCGCCAGGGCCTCCCGGCCCGCCCAGAAATCACCCAAGCCGGTGAAGCACGCGGGCCCGGCAACGGTCCAGGCCAGGACCAAGGCAAAGCCCAGGGCCGCCACGCGCGCCCGCCCCTCCCCCGCGCCGCCGCCCCCACCCGCCCCCCGGGCGCCTCCGCCCGAGACACGAGACGCCGAGCTGCGCGCCGCCTGGAGCCGCCGACTGCTCGAGCTGGGCCTGGCCCCACTGTCGCCTGGCGTGTGGTCGCGCGCCGAGACCGCCACCCCCACGACGCCCGTCTGGTTGCTGGTCAGCCAGGGGCTCGAGCACCGGGGCCTGGGCCTGACGGTGCGCGTGCCCCGCACGAAGGACGAGCTGGCCCCGCCCGCCTGGTCGGTGGCGCTGCTGCAGTCGTTGGCGGCGCTGGCCGCGACCGGACCGGTGGGCGACGATCAGAGCCTGGTGTTGCCGGGCCCCGTGGTGCAGGGCAGCGACTTGGCAGCCGTGGCCTTCGCCCTCGACCCGAAGCTGCAGCCGGTGTCCACCGAATGGGACCGGGTTCGCGTGCTGACCGCGGTGGGCCTGACCCGCGACGAAGAGCGCCTGGTGCGCGAATGGAGCCCTCGCGGGCTGCTCGAGGTGCTGGCGGTGGCCTCGCCCCTGCTGGTGACCGACCCCGAGCGCACCTCGATGCTGGTCAGCCCCCGCGCCCGCGCCGTCATCGAGCAGCGGGTCAGCAAGGAAGGCTCGAGCCTGGGCCTGATGACGCCGGCCTCCAGCTCCCTGACCCGCAGGCCGAAGGACGCGACCTGGGCGTTGTCGAGCGACGGGGTCGACACCTTCATCGCCCTGCTCAAGGGTCGCATCGCGCACCAGCGCCCCTTCCTGGTCAAGGGCGAGCGCAGCTCCGTGGCTGTGGTGCCCGGTGACGTGGCGGGGCTGGTCGAGGTCGACGGCGTGCCCACGCTCAAGCTCTCGCAGCAGGCGGCCCGGCAGATTCGCTCGATCCTGCGCGGCAAGCCCGGTCGCTACACCTTCGACATGATCCCCGCCTTCACCCTCGAGGTCGTATGAAGCTCAAGCAGAAACCCGAGGACTTCTCGGTCAAGGAATCGTACCGGTTCGACCAGGTCCCCGAGGGCCAGTACCGCGTCTACATGATGGACAAGCAGAAGCTGTCCACCTTCGACGCCATCAACCGCCTGCAGGAGCGCTTCGGGCTGCGCCCCGGGTCGATTTCCTACTGCGGCCTGAAGGACAAGCAGGGTCGTACCGAGCAGCTGATCGCGGTCGATGGAAAAGACATCGACGTGCAGGACCCCGACCTGCGGCTCAAGCCCCTGGGTCGCACCGACAAGGCGCTCTCGGCGCGCAACACGACCTCGAACCGCTTCGCGGTGACCGTGCGACAGGTGGCCGAGCGCGAGCTCAACGAGGTGACGCTGGCCGCCAGCGAAGTGCACCGCCTGGGGGTGGTGAACTACTTCGACAGCCAGCGCTTCGGCTCGCTCAAGCACGGCCAGGGCTTCATCGCCAAGGACCTCATTCGCGGCGACTTCGAGGCCGCCCTGCACAACTACTTCGCGGTGCCCAGCGAGCTCGATCGCACCGACGACGCCAAGGTGAAGGCCTTCTGGCGCGACAACTGGGGCAACTGGGGCGAGCGCTGCCCGTTCGACGCCGGCAAGAAGTACTTCCGCATCATCAAGCAACTGCGGCAGGACCCGAAGGACTTCGTGAAGGCCTTCCTGCAGATCGACTCGGACTACCGGGCGATGCTGCTCTTCACCTACCAGTCGTACCTGTGGAACGAGAGCGCGCGCCGGCTGCTGCAGATCATCCTTCCGCGCGAGAGCCTCTTCCCCATGCCGTACCAGGCGGGCACCGTGCTGCATCACCGCGACGCCAAGCTCGACGTGCTCGAGTACCTGCGCCGCACCACCGTGCCCCTGCTGGCGCCCGACACCACCTTCACGGACCCCAAGGTCGAAGAGGCGGTGAAGTGGGTGCTGGGCAAGGAAAAGCTCGAGCTCGCGCACCTGAAGATCGAAGAGGCGCCCCGGCTGCTCTACTTCAAGCACGAAGAGCGGGCCCTGGTCGTCAAGCCCGAGAAGCTGGTGGTCGGCAAGCCCCGCCCCGACGAGCTCAACCGCGGCTCGCTCAAGGTGAACATCGCCTTCACCCTGCCCCCCGGCAGCTACGCGACCCTGGTGGTCAAGCGGCTGTTCCACTTCGGGGTGAAGAAGGAAGAGCCCGACGACGTACGGCCTGCGCCCTACTTGACCGAGGAAGAGCGGCTCGAGCGCTCGACGCGGCCCCCGCCTTCGAACCACAAGAGCGGCAAGCCCGAGAAACCCGCCACCCCCGAGGTGCGCGATCTCGGGTACCTGGCGCGCGCCCGCGAGAAGAAGAAGACCAAGCACCAGAACCGCATGCGCAACGTCAAATAGCCAGAACCACTGGGGTTCTGGTTTTCGAGGTCGAGTCGGCAATGGGGGTTGGCGGCGGAACGTAATGGTGACGTGGACGCCATTGCGATGCCGACCTTCGAAGCCCTCAACAGCCTGTCGCTGGGTCTGATGGCGTCCGAATCGATCACACCGCAGCCCTGGGTCGACGAGGTGCGGCGGGCGCGCAAGGGCGACTCGAACGCCTTCGCGGCCCTGGTGCGGGCCACGCAACGCCCGGTGTTCGGGCTGTGCCGGCGCATGCTGCGCACCGAGGCCGAGGCTTCCGAAGTGGCGCAGGAAACGTTCCTTCGCGCCTACCAGCACCTCGATCGCTACGACGACGCGCGGCCCTTCGACCTGTGGGTGCTGACCATCGCCCGCAACCTCTGCCTCGACCTCTTGCGCCGTCGCACCCGGCTGCAGACCGAAGACGTCGAGCCGCATGCCCAGACCCTGCCATCGGGTGAACCGACGGTCGAAGAAGGGGCCATCATGCGGCAGGAGCGCCGCTCGCTCGAAGACGCGATGGCCACGCTCTCGGTCGACGATCGCGAAGTGCTGGCGCTCTATTACGTGCAGAAGCGCACCACGAAGGAAATTGGGCAAATCATGAACGTGGCACCCGGCACCATCATGGCCCGCCTGTTCCGCGCGCGTGAGAAGCTGCGCAACAAGATGAAGGCCGCCGAGCAGCCTGCCGACGGTGGCCAGGAGCACGACTGATGAGCACCGACGAGTGGAACGACGCCGACCTCGAGGCGCTGCTGCGCGAGGTGGCCGACACCGACGAGGGCCGGGCCGAGGTGGCCGAAGAGCACCGGCAGCTCGAGAAAGATCTGCTGCGGCTGGCTGACCCGCTGCCGCCCTCCGACTTCGTTCATCAGGTGATGACGCGCGTGGCGACGGCTCCGGCCCGCGCGCCTTCCAGGACCGAGGTGCTGACCGCAGCGACCATCGTCACGGTGACGGTGGGCGCGGCGCTGGCCCTCTTCACTGCCGGTTCGGGCGTTGGGGGCTTCGGCACCCTGCTGGCCGATCTGGCGATCACGCTGCGCAACGGGCTCGTCGCGATGGGGAGCGGGCTGGGGGCGCTGTGGACCACGGCTGCACTGCCTCTGGCAGTGGGCCTGTTCGTGTCGGTCGGCGTGTCGCTGGGGGCCTTGCGGCGCCTGGCTCCGCTGGCCGGCCTCAAGGTGCAGTCATGACGATGATGTTCCCCATTGCGGTGTCGCTGGTGCTGGCCTCTTCGCCCGTCGCGTTGCAGTTCGACGGCTCGCTCAAAGACGCGATCAAGCAGATCGCCAGGCAGGGCAACCTGAACGTGGTGGTGGCGGGCGACTTGAACGAACCGGTGCAGGTCAACCTCACCGACATTCCGGCCGACGAGGCGCTACAGACCGTCTCGAAGATCTACGGCCTCGAGCTGACCCACGAAGGCAAGCTGTGGGTGGTGCGTGGCCATGGGGCCGTAAGCACCGCGAGCGTGCCTGCGCCAGGCGCGCCGGTGGTCGCCCCCTCGCCTCCCGCTCCGCCGGTGGCCATTTCGACCACCGACGCCGACGACGACGAAGACGCGGCCCAGCAGGCCCGTGACGCCGCCGAAAAGGCGCGCGATGAGGCCGAGGCCCTGCGTGAAAAGGCGCAGGAACTGGCCGAGGCGCAGCGCGATCAAGCCGAAGCGGTGCGCGACATGGTGCGCGCCCACGCCGAGCTCAACCGCAACCTGGTGTCCACCGGCGGGCCGGTGACGGTCGACAAGGGCTCGAAGGTCGACCAGGCGGTCGCGTTCGGTGGCCCGGTGACCATCGAGGAAGACGCCAGGGTCGAGGGTGACGTGGTGGCCTTCGGTGGCGACGTGATCATCAAGGACAACGCGGTGGTCGACGGCAACGCGACCTCGTTCGGTGGGCGGGTGGTGCGCGCGCCGAGCGCGGTGGTGCACGGCGAGATGCTCTCGGTGGGTGGAGCGGGCCTCGGCACGGCCATCTCGAAGGGCATCGTGCAGACCCGGCGCATCGAAAAGCACGAAGAGGCGACGGCCGAGAGCGACGGGGCCGGCAAGCGCCTCGCGGTGTTCCTGCTCGAGTTCTCGATGTTCTTCGGCCTGGGGTTCGTGCTGATGCTCCTGGCTCCGGCGCGCATGAAGGCCATCGAAGCGGCGATTCGCTCCGAGGCCCCCCGTAACGCGGCCGCCGGCGCCATCGCCAGCCCCCTGCTGACCTTCTCGTGCGTCGGCATTCCCGTGCTCTTCGCCAGCTGGGTGGTGGGCATGGCGGCGGTGGCCAACACCATCGGCGCGGCGATTCCCACCGGTCGGCTGCGCAAGACCCAGGCGCTGGCGCTCGCGCTCGGGCTGGTGGTCATGCTGCTGCTCTGGCAGGTGCCGGTGGTGAACGTGCTGGCGGCCCTGGCCCTCGGCACGGTGGCGGTGGGCGCGGTGCTGCGCACCCGCTTCGGGCAGCCTATGCCCGGCACGCCGGTGCTCGACTCGTTCCCGCAGCCCGCTTCGCTCTGAGCGCCGTCAGGCGCAGGCGTCGCAGGTGCCGCGAAGCTGAATCTCGACCTTCTGTTTGAGCAGCGAGCGCGGCACGCCTTTTCCGCCCGGCTTCACCGACACCGTCACCTCGGGCAGGCAGGCCACCGCGCCGCAGTCGACGCAGGTGAAATGCGGGTGGCGCGGCTCGTCGGCAGTGCGCTTGAGTTCGAAGCGCCAGACGTGGTCGCCCAGGTCGGTGCGCTGCACCAGCCCCGCGTCGGTCAGGTCGACCAGGTTGCGGTAGATGGTGGTGCGGTCCATGCCTTCGGCGCCCAGGCGCTCGGCGAGCT
>CAIWFK010000665.1 GCA_903911905.1 uncultured Myxococcales bacterium | reverse complement strand
TCTCGTCAGTGACCGACGCCATCGTGCCGCTGATCGAGGCGGGCCGACGCAGCGAGGTGCGCTCGCTGCTCACGACCGATGCGGGCGACCTTGCCGCCATCTCGGGCCAGCTGACCGAGTTGGTGAAGCACGTGCCGCACGCCGGCCCGGGCCTCTCGAAGTGGGTCGGCGAGCTGAAGGCGGCGTGGCTCGCGAGTGAAGCTGCGCTTACCGAGGCCACCGCGACGTTCGACGCCCGGTCGAAGGTGGTCACCACCTCGCTCCTGCACGTCAACTTCCTGGTCGCGCAGGGCGCGGCGCTGCTCAAGGTCAGCGGCGTGGCGATGCCCTCCAAGCCGCGGAGCAAGCGAACCGCTCACCCGGCGAACGCGACGAAGACGCCGACCGTGGTGACCGCGCCTACGGTGCCCGCGGTGCCGGCCCCTGAGCCGGCGATGCCGACCGACGTGGCGCGCGCCGCGTAAAGAGGAGAAGTGACCGAAACGCCGAAGGGGCCATCAGCAAGCCGCTGATGGCCCCTCCGGTTTACGTCAGTTGCGGGGACAGGATTTGAACCTGTGACCTTCGGGTTATGAGCCCGACGAGCTACCTGGCTGCTCCACCCCGCGAGATGCGTGTACGTAACCCTGACTCCGTCGTCAACACTTTCTGACGCGCCCCCTGCCCGACGGGAGTAACCATGAGGACCAATGAAGCTCTGGGGCGCCATTCTCATAGCGGCCTTCCTGTCCTCCGCGTTGATCGTGGTGGGGGCGATCGTCCAACGCGCTCCGTCGGGCTCGTCGGTCGAGGCCCTGGCCGGCCCCCGCAAGACGCTGGACCCGCTCTTCCCGGCCCCGCCCTTCGCCTTCACCAGCCAGCGGGGCGAGCAGGTCACCTCCGAGAAGCTCCGCGGCCAGCCGTACGTCGCCAACTTCATCTTCACCACCTGCCGCACGGTCTGCCCGCTGCTGACCTCCAAGCTGGTGCAGGCGCAGCGCGCGCTCACGGGCGTCGAGGTTCGCTTCGTCTCGTTCTCGGTCGACCCGGCGCACGACACGCCCGAGGTCCTCGCGGCCTACGCGAAGCAATGGGCCCCCGACGAGGCCCGCTGGCTGCTGCTGGCCACCACCCCGACCACCCTGCCCGCCCTGGCCGCTGGCTTCCACGTCACCGCCGAGAAGAACACCGCTCCCAACGCGATCGACAGCGTCATTCACAGCGCCGTCTTCGTGCTGGTCGACGGCGAGGGCCAGGTGCGCGGCGTCTACGACTCGGACCACCGGGAAGACTTCGAGGCGCTGCTGCGCGACACCCGCACGCTGACCCGTTCGCGCGCGGGTGAAAAGGTCCTCGCCGCCACCGGAAAATCGGGCGACGTGCTGTACCATGAGCTCTCGTGCGTGGCCTGCCACGAGCGCCCCGAGCTGGCGCCGCCCCTGCGTGGCCTGCTGGGCAAGACCCGAGAAATGGAAGCGTCGAACCTGGTCACCGTCGACCGCGAGTACCTGCGCGAATCGATCGTCGCTCCCGACCTCAAGCGCGTGCGCGGCTACCCGCTGAAGATGCCCTCGTACGACGGGCTCATCGCCGACGAAGACCTGACCGTGCTCGTCGATTGGCTCGCCCAGCGCCCCCTCGAGGCCGCCGCCGTTGCCGACGACGCCACCCTCGAGACCGACCCGGTGTGCCACATGAAGGTGCGCACCGGCGCCACCGCGCTCCACGTCGACCACGCCGGACACCAGGTCTGGTTCTGCTCCGAGCTCTGCCGCGATCGCTTCGTGAAGACCCCGGCCGCCTTCGACCAATGAAGCGAACCAACCGCCTGGTCGCGCTCGCCATCTCCCTCGGGGTCGCGCTGGCCGTGCTGCTGCTCTGGCCCGCGGCCGACCCGCCCCCGGCGCCCCAGGCAAACCACGAGGCCCCTGCGGCGCCAGTGCCCATGCTCGCCCAGCCGCAGCCAGCAACACCGTCGCCCGCGCCCCCGTCGCCGCCCGCCATCGACGAGCCCGACGACGACAACCAGACCGGCACCGTGCCCAACGGCCAGCATTCCTTCACCCGGGCCTTCAGCGCGACCATTCACGACGAGGCCGGCCGGCCGCTCTCGGGCGCCAGCATCACCTCGGGCGACCTGCCCGTCTGTCGAAGCGACGGCAGCGGGCGCTGTGCGTTCTCGCTGGTCGCCACCTGCCAGACCTGCAAGCTGAACTTCGAGGCCGGCGCCCCCGGCTTCGCCGACACGCAAATCAGGCTCGAGGGCGAGGGAGAGCTCGTCGTGCTCTCGGCCGGCCGCACCATCACCGCCACCGTCGTCGCCCCCAGCGACGCGTTGCTCTCGGCGCTCTCGCTGCGGGTGACGGTCGATGCGCCCCCGCTCGAGACCTCGGTGCCGGTCGACCACGCCGGCACCTACCCGCTCGAGGCGCTCCCCCGCGCGCCAGTGCTGGTCGCGCTGATGGACCGGGACCGCCCCTTGAAGAAGGTCACCGTGCCCGTCGAGCGCGACACGGTCACCTTCGAGCTCACCCCGCGCCGCCTCGACGTCCAGATCGAGACCGATGACGTGCAGGGCACCGAAGACTGCCGCGTCGTCGACCTGCGCTGCGAGGGCACCAACCGCCTGCTTCAGCGGGTCGACCTCATCGGCGGCCGCGTGCTGCACGCGCGGTTCGAATATGCCCCCGAAGGCCCCTGCACCGTGGCCCTGAGCGACACCTGCGACCGCGGCATGAGCACCGACCCGCGCGCGACGGTGACCGGCGTGATGCCGCCCACGGCGATCGTGCTGCACCGCCGGCCCTGATTCACCACGCGTACTTCACGCCCAGCATGGCGCTGCCCGAATCGCTCGGGGTGCCGTCGAAGCCCACGTCGCGCTGCCAACTGGCCGTCACGAACACCGACACCCCGCCCTCGAAGCGGTACTGCCACCGCGTGCCCACCGAATGCACCGTGCCGGTCAGCCCCTGGTAGAGCCCGTACGAATACCAGAGCTTCCCGGTCAGCCGCCCGAACCGGTGGGTGACCTGCGGCTTGAGCCGGTACGTCAACGGCGCCACCGGCGTGCCCGTGCCCGTCGAGAACGACCGCGAGGCCACCGCCACCGTGTAGTACCCGACGTCGTTGGGGTCTTGATCGTACAGGTACCAGGCGAAGTCGAACGACAGATCGGTGTCGTCGAACAGCGTGGCCAGCACGCCCGCGCTCAACACGCCCTGCACCAACGCGCTGTCCTGCGGCGTCAACAGTGAACACCGCCGCAACGTGGGGGTGGTCGCGCAATTCGCCTGCAGAGTCGCGTTGCCCTTCAATTGCTGCTCGGTGAGGAACCGGTCGACCTGGCCTCCGAGCGTGAAGGCCCATTCCAGCGCCGAGTCACCCGCGGTGTCCCAACTGGCCAGCAGGCTGGCGCCGTAGAACGTGTTGGTGGCGTCCAGCACCACGTCGCTGGTGGTGGTCTTCCCCGCGCGGGGCGCGGTGATGGTGACGGTGGTGGCGCTCTGCGAGACCGCCGCCGGACCGCCCTCGAGCCCCAGCGACAGCGTCAGGTGGGTGCCAATCGACAGATCGACCCCCACCTTGCCGGCAAAGGCGTTGCTGCCGGGCGAGTGGGTGGTGGCGCTCGAGGTGGCCAGGTCGCGGGTGTACGAGAGCTGCGCGCTCAGGTCGACCGCATCGCTCAGGGTGGCCACGCCCGACAGGTTGACGCCCAGGGCCCCCGTCCGCGGGTTGTCGGCAGTCTGGGGCGTGCTCGCGCCCAGCAGGTCGACCTCGACCTTGTGGGCCGAAGCGACGGTCGAGACCAGCAGCACCACCACGAAGCACGAACGCATGCGCCCCGAATACAACACCACCCACGGCCCCTGGTTGCGGGCACGTGGGTGGGTTGACGACCTACAGCGGTGAACTCAACTGAGCTTGAGGCCCTTGAGCTTGTCGGCCAGCGAGTTGAACCCGCCCGAGCTCGAGACCTTCTTCGACTGCTCGCTCTTCCACGCGTCGAGGTCGGCGCGCTCTTCGCTGCGCTGCGCCTGGGTGATCGACAGCTTGATCTTCTCGCCGTTGATCTCGATGACCTCGGCCTTCAGTTCCTTGCCCAGCGGGAAGACCCGCTTGAGGTCGGTGCCGCGCTCGGTGCCCGTCTCGCTCGCGGGAATGAGGCCGTTGAGCCCGTCCCATTCGATGAAGACGCCGAACTGCTCGATGCGGCTGACCTTGCCCACCACCACCGCGCCACGGCGGGGCTTGGCGGCGCGCGGCTTGCGCTCTTCGGCCGCCGGAGCCTCGGGGTAGTCGTGCTTCTCGCTCGACGCGACCCCTTCACCGATGGGCGTGCCGTCCTTGACCAGGCGCAGGCCGACGCGCTTCTCGTTGGGGTCGATCTTCTCGATCTTGACCTCGATTTCCTCGCCCACCTTGAGCACGTCGCGCGGGTGCGCGATGCGACGATCGCTCATCGCCGAGATGTGAATGAGGCCGTCGACGCCCGTCATCAGCTCGACGAACGCACCGAAGGGCTGCAGGCGAACCACCTTGCCCTTGCGAACCTCGCCTTCCTTGAGCTGCTCGAGCGCCAGGGTGAAGGGGTCGTCCATCAGCTTGCGCATCGACAGGGTCAGCCGGTCCTTGCGCTTGCTCTTGTCGGGCGAGTTGGGCTCAGCGTCTTCCAGCCGAATGACCTCGACCTCGACCTCGTCACCGACCTTCACCACCTCGCTGGGGTGGCCGATGCGCACGTGCGACATCTCGCTGACCGGAATGAGCCCCTCGAGCCCGCCCACGTCGACGAACGCGCCGAACTGCTGCACGTTGACGATGCGGCCGGTCAGCACCTTGCCGACCGACAGGGTCTTCTTGAGCTCGGCGCCCTTCACCTTCTGCTCTTCTTCGATCAGCACGCGGCGCGAGAGCACCACGTTGCGGTCCTTCACCTCGGTGACGCGGAAGGTGAGGCGCTGGCCGACGAACTCGTCGAGCTTCACGGGGCGAACGTCCACCTGGCTCGACGGGCAGAAGGCGCGCGCCTCGCCCACCGCGACCTCGAGGCCGCCCTTGTTGACCGCCAGCACCAGGCCGTCGACCGGCAGGCCGGTGGCCCGCGCCTCGGCGAGCATGCCCAGCGAGGCCGCGCCACGCGAGAGCCGCCGCGAGAGCATGATGCCCTTGGCGCCGGTCTCGACCACGTGCGCCTCGACCTCGTCGCCGACGCCCGAGCGCAGAATGCCCTGGTCGTCCTTCAGTTCGTCGAGCTCGATCATCGCCTCGTGCTTGCCGATGGTCAGGAACGCCATCTCGGCGCCGAGCTGGAAGATCTTGCCCTTCACCTTCTCGCCCACGCGGGGCATCGACTTGCGCGAAGGAATGCCGCCGTCCTTCGCATGCTTGTCGAACATCTCGGCGAAGCTTTCCTGCTCGGCGACGTCGTCGGCCACTGAGGGGCCCGTCGGCACCACGTGCTTGACGACGGGAGCGGCAGCCGCGACCTCAGCACCAGCCGGCTTCTCGCCTGCGGGCGCTTCGGGCTTCTCGACGCGGGTCTCGACCACGCCACCGGCGCGCTTGACCACCACCATCGGGCCCTTCTTGTCTTCACGGGGCTTGCGCGGGAATTCTTCGCGGCCCGCCGGCTTCTTTTCATCGCGTTCGTCACGACGACCAGCGGGAATGCCCAGCATCGCATCACCGAACGTTGCAACCGGCTTCTTCTGCTCGCTCACGGAGAGGAATCCTTCGTCATTTCCCGCCACTTCGGCGGGCTGCCTGTTTGAGAAATCTGGCGGAAACGCCCGCCTTGGGACCCGCGCTCCTAGCAGGGGCCTGCGCCGCGTTCCAGTGGTGTCGGGAGGTTCCTTTCCCCCCGGCCTCTTCGGTTCACGGCCGCGTGAACCACCGCAGCAGGGCCTCGACCCCCTGCCGGTCGACCTCGTCGAAGGCGCCCAGGCGATCGGAGTCGAGGTCGAAGACCGCGATCAGCTCGCCGTGGGGCCCGAACACCGGGGCCACCAGCTCGCTGGCGCTGCGGCCGTCGCAGGTGATGTGCCCGGGAAAGGCGTTCACGTCGGGTACGATCTGCGTCTTCAAGGTGGCCGCGGCAGCCCCGCAGACGCCCCGACCAAAGGCGATCTCCAGGCAGCCCAGGGTGCCCTGGTACGGGCCGACGCGAAGCAACGTGCCTGGCGTCACCACCCGGTAGAACCCGGTCCACAACAGCCCCAGGCCGTGATGCACCAGGCAACTGATGGTGGCCATGGCGCTGACCTGGTCGTCGACGCCTTCGAGCACCGCGTGCGCCTGCTGCGCGAGCTGCCTCCAGGCCTCGGCCTTCGGCAACGCCTTCACGTCGGGAGTGACCTCAGCCATGGTCAGAGGACATCGCACGAGCGGTCGGTGGGGCTCAACACTTCCTCGACGGAGCGGGCCGGGGCTGACACATTGTCGCCCCTCATGTTCTTTCGTGCATTGCTGCTGGCCGCCGTCTGCTGCTCCATCACCTCGTTCGCGCAGGACGCTGGCCTCACCCCGCCCACCACCGCCACCACCACCGACGAGACCTCGATCTCGGCACTCGATGCCGAGGCCCGGTTCCTGGCGGGCTTGAGCTCGGGGCCGACGGGGCCCTTCGCGCAGTTGGAGCAGACGCCGGCGTGGAAGACGCACCGCACCGAGCTCGACGGCATGTGGACCAAGCTCGAGACCAAGCGCCTGACCCCGATGCGCGAGTGGGCGAAGACCGAGCTGTGGCCGCGCATCGACCCGAAGGCGTCGCTGGTCTATTTCTTCGGCGGCCCCGACGCGATCAGCGCCGACGTGCTCTACCCCGAAGCGCCGACCATGGTGCTCTGCGGCCTCGAGCGCCCCGGCCAGACCGCGCCGCTCGACAAGCTGCCGGCCACCGAGGTCGAAGACGCGCTCACCAGCCTGCGCCGCACCATTCGCACCACCGTCGACATGAGCTACTTCATCACCAGCCGCATGGGCGGCGACATGATCAAGAGCCCGCTCAAGGGCGTGTTGCCGGTGCTCTTCCTCTTCCTGGCGCGCAACGGCGAGCACCTGATCGACGTGCAGTCGGTGGCCATCGACTCGGCGACGGGCGCGATGACCCCGGTCGAGACCATTCCCGAGACGGGCGCGGCGGGCTGGCGCATTCACTTCCGGCGCGGCGCGGGCGACGTCACCCGCGAGCTGGTCTACCTGCGGCTCGACCTCTCGAACCCGGTGGCCAACAAGACGCCGGGGTTCTTCACGTACCTCGAGTCGCTCGGCACCCCGAACTCGTTCCTCAAGGCCGCCTCGTACATCATGCACGATCGCAACTTCAGCCGGTCGCGCGGCTACCTGCTCGACCACTGCGGCTCGGTGCTCGAAGACGACTCGGGCATTCCCTTCAAGTTCCTGAACACGCCCGACTACGAGCTGACCTACTTCGGCACCTACACCCCGCCCAAGGGGCAGTTCGTGAAGGCCATTCAGGAGCAGATGCTCAAGTCGTGGAGCACCGCCGAGAAGCACAAGCTGCCGTTCAAGACCGGCTACGCCCACGCAGGCAGCGATTCGCACCTGTTGCTGGCGCGCAAGAAGCTGCAGGGGGCCCCGCCAGCCGACGCC
>CAIWFK010000664.1 GCA_903911905.1 uncultured Myxococcales bacterium | reverse complement strand
TCGCCCCAGGTGAACGCGTAGTAATCGCGCAGCAGCCCGTCGGGCGCGGCGAGCGTGGGGTAGCCATTGACCGACGTCATCACCTGCGAATCGACGGAGTAGAACGAGCCCGGCGCCGGGAGCGGGTAGTACTTCAAGCGGCCGTCCGCCGCGAAGACCGCCACGTCGTTGAAGATGCCGCCGACGTTCGCCAGGTGCGCCTGCTCGTGGTTGCCGTTGACCGGGAAGAGGGCAGTCGCGTTCGCCAGCAGCCCCAGGTACAGCTCGCGCTGCTCGAGGTAGGCGGCGTTGTGTCGCGGCGCGCCCACGCCATCGACGACCATCGACTGCGAGAAGGGCGCAGGCAGTTGCTGGTACTGCGCGTACGGCGTCACGCCGTCGACCGTCTGCTGGAACATGTAGCCGGCTGGGAAGTTGGCCGTCTTGAAGGTCGCGGCGATGTCTTCGGCTGAGAAGTCGTCACCCAGCATGAAGTACAGGTCGGGTTGGCGGTCGCGCACCTGCTCCATCGTCAGCGTGTAGAGCTCGGGGTGGAACATCTTGTTGTCGTAGCGCTCGGGGTGGCTGTCACCCTGGACGCCGAAGTGGAACGTGCTGCCCGGCGCGCGCGCGGTGTGGAAGGTGTGCAGCGCGTCGGGGTCATCGCCCTGGCCGCCCGCCTGGTAGTGCACGCGGTAGTAGTAACGCGTGTCCTTCGACAGGCCGGTGAGGTCGACCACCATCGGCTCGCCCGCCATCGACTTGACCGGGGTGGACTGTTGCGACCCCAAGAGGCTCGTCTTCGACGAGTCGAGCGCGGTGGCGTACTCGACGAAGACCGCGTCACCCGCGGCGCCCGCCAGCACGCTCACCGCCACGCTCGAGTCGGTGGGTCGACCCAGCACGGTGTTGTACTTCGAGGCGTTGATGAGCGTGACCTCGGGCCCGGCGTCGACCACCGCGCCCCCGGCATCGCGCCCGCCATCGGCCGTCGTCACGGGCGCCGAGCACCCCGCCAGGACGGACAGCAGGGCGACGACCTTCGAGCGCGTCATGGCCCCACCCAGGGCTGTGCGGTCCAACTGTCGGCGACGGCGCGGTTGGCCACGCCCTGCGGCAGCCCCACCACCCAACTGCGCACGTATTCGGACCTGAGCTCGGTGGGGCTCACCGTCAGGCGCAGGTGCCCCGAGCTGCCCAGCATCAGCCCGGCGTCGTAGCCGCCCTCCGCGGCGAGCACCGGGTAGTTGCTGCCATTCTGCGCGCTGGGTTGAGGGACTTCCTGGTAGATGACGCCGTCGAGTTCCTGGTGCACGTACAGGTGATCGTGCCCGTGGAAGACCGCGGTCACGTGGTTGTCGACCAGCAGTTGGTGAATCGGCTTCGAATAGCCGGGCCGTTTCTGTGCGAAGACCACCCCACCGTCGGCGTTATGGCCGCCCCACTCGTAGAGCGTCGCCGCCTCGACCCCTCCACGGTTCGAGGCCCCGATGCCGCCCACCAGGTTGTGGAGGAAGACCAGCTTGTACTTCGCGTGGCTCGCGGCCAGCGTCTGCTCCAGCCAGTGGTACTGCGCGTCGCCGAGCGTCCACCCCCAGTTCTCGCCGCCCGTGGTCTTGTTCACCGTCCACCAGTACGGGTCGAGCCCGACGAGCAGCACGTCGCCCCAGGTGAAGGCCCACACGCTGTCCCGTACCCCGACGAGCGGGTCGTTCTGGGGCGGCGCCAGCACGAACGAGCCAGCGGTCGGGTTGGGGAAGTACCGCTTGCGCGCCCGCGTGGCCCAGACCGCGTCGGAGTTCGCGCCAGTCGCCGCGATCCACCCGGCCTCGCCCTCGTGGTTGCCGTTGACCAGCACCAGAGGCACCGACAACCCCAGCGTCGCGTAGTTCTGACGCTCGAAGAGGTAGCGCGCGTCGACGGTCGGCTCGTCCATCGCCGGCATCACCGTGCCAGTGAAGGGCTGCGAGAATTTCTCGGTCATGAAGGTGTCGCCGAGGTCCACGTGGAAGTCGGGGTGGTCCGCCACCACGTTGGCCAGGGTGTTCTCGTAGAGCGCCAGCAGCGACTTGTCGTCGAGGTGGCTGTCGGCCTGAACGGTGAAGACGAACGGTGCGCCCGCCGGTCGCGCGGTGTGGAACGAGCCGGTCGGCCGCACCTCGAAGTCTGCGCTGCCCACCGCGCGTACCCGCACCCGGAAGTCGTAGGCCGTGTCGGGCGAGAGCATGGTGGCCACCATCATCGCCACGCCATTGGGAGGGGTCGTCACCATCGGGGTCTGCAGGTCGAAGGCGCCGGTCGAAGGCGAGCGCCGAAGCTCGAGGTACGACTCGGCCGCTTCCTTCACCGCGATGGTCACGGTCATCGAGGTGTCGGTCGGCTGCGACACGAGCTCGGCGGCGGCCAACAGCCCCGCACCGCCATCGCCGGGAGCGCCAGCATCTGCGCCCGAGCCGGCATCGCCCGCAACCGCCCCCGAATCGGCAGGCGCGCCTGCGTCGGAGCCGGGCGGTGTCTGGCAGGCGAGCAACAACAGGGTCGACCACGCAATCGTTCGCATGAGCACCGTCAAC
>CAIWFK010000663.1 GCA_903911905.1 uncultured Myxococcales bacterium | reverse complement strand
GGGCGCACCGCGAAGGCGGCGAACACCAGCGCCAACGACGCGGTGACGGCCACCACGAAGTTGCGCCGCACCCGCGCCAGGCCGACCGGGCAATCGCGAGTCAGCACCGTGCCATCGGCGCGCGCAAAGAGTCGGCCGCAGACCCGACCGCCTGCGCGCAAGAGCGCCAGCACCTGGTCTTCCGAGAGGCCCTTCACGTCGTGCACGCGCAACCGGCACCGGTCGCAGAACCGGGTGCGGTCGTCGCCGCGCATCGACTCCCACTTTTCATCACAAGGGCTGGCGACCTGGATCTTCAGCATGCGCCGTGGAACGCACGAGCGCGCCGGGCGATCTCTCGTTCTATTTCCGCTTCTGCTGCAGTCGGGCCAGCCGCTCCTCTTCACGCAGGGCCGCCAGCTCGCCGACCTCGACTCGCACGTCGCTGGTGTTGACCACCTGGACTTCGTCGACGGCCGACTGGGCGCGGCGGTTGATCTGCCGCACCCCCATCAGCATCATGAACAACCCGAACGCGCCCGAGAAGAAGGCCAGCCCCGACACCGCGGGCTCGGGCACCGAGCCGGGCTTGAGCACCACCAGGGTGGGAGCCGACAGGCTGCCCAGCACGCGTTGCACCCGTTCGGCTTCGGGACACTTCTCACCGTGGCCGACCAACTGGGGCACGGCCACCAGCCGGTCGAGCTCGCGCGACTTCTCGAGCAGCCGATCGCGATCGCGTTGGGTCTTGGCCCGCTCGACGGCGTTCACGTACGCCAGGGCGTCGCGATCGGTGATGGCGGCCACCGCGCGCACCGCGTGCCCCGGCTCGCCCTGCTTGGGGTACCGGTTCGACATGGGCGCGTAGATGACCTTCCACGTCGGTTCGTCGACCTTGAGCGAATGCGACAGCCCCTGTCGGCGGTCGGAATAGCGTTCGTAGAGTTCAGCGCCGTCGCTGAGCACCGCGTCTTCGAAGTCGAGGTTGCAGCCCGCCAGCGTCACCCATTCTTCCATCGGCTGGTCGACGAAGACGCCGCACGGAATGGGCGAGGCCCGGGTCCGGGCCGACGCGTACTCCACCACCGTCGATTCGACACAGAAGCCGATCAGCACCAGGCCGAGCAGAGGCAACAACACGCGCATCTGGTGAGCGTAACTTAAAACTGAACCAGAACGAGCCCTTGAAGAACGGGGCGAGGCTGCTAGACCCCACTCGCCTCGTGTCTGACCACCCTGCCCTCGATCTTCGTGACGTCAGCAAGCGGTTCGGCGCCCGATGGGCGCTGGCGCGCGTCAGCTACACCCTTCCCGCTGGTCGCTCGCTGCTGCTGACCGGCCACAACGGTTCGGGCAAGACCACGCTGCTGCGGTTGATCAGCACCGCCTCGTTTCCCACCGCTGGCGACATCGTGGTCTACGGCGACGAGACGCGCTCGGCCCGCGATCGGGTGCGCACCCAGGTCGCGCTGCTCTCGCACGCCAGCTTCCTCTACGACGACCTCACCGCGAGACAGAACCTGGGCATGCTCGCCGAGCTGCTGGGGTTGCCGCCGGCGACCACCGTGCCGGCCATGCTCGAGCGGGTGGGTCTGGGCGGCCGTGGCGACGAGGCGGTACGACAGTTCTCGGCCGGCATGCGCAAGCGCCTGGCCATCGCCCGCTTGCTGCTCAAGCAGCCGAAGGTGGCGCTGCTCGACGAGCCGTTCGGCGAGCTCGACCCCGCGGGCATCTCCCAGATGGAAGGCTTCATTCGCGAGCTGCAGGCCGCCGGCACCTCGGTGGTGCTCGCCACCCACCTGATCGAGCAGGGCCTCACCCTGACCCAGGAACGGCTCCACCTGAACCAGGGCCGGAGGGTCGACCCGTGACCGCCCCCATCAGAACCCCGCCCGGCCTGCTGCGCTCGACCTGGCTCGTGCTGCGCAAGGACTGGCTCATCGAGTGGCGCACCCGCGCGCGGCTGACGGCGCTGATCTTCTTCGCGCTCTCGACGCTGCTGCTCTTCTCGTTCGCCATGGGCCCCGACATCACCATGCTGCGGGTGCATGCCCCCGGCTACCTGTGGCTGGCCATTCTCTTCGCCAGCACGCTGTCGCTGGGAGAATCGTTCCGGGTGGAAAGCGAGAACCAGGCGATGGTGGGCCTGGTGCTGGCGCCGGTCGAACCGCGGGCCATCTTCCTGGGCAAGGTGGCCGGCAACACCTCGCTGCTCTTCGGGCTCTCGCTGGTGCTCCTGCCCGTTTCGGTCGCTCTCTACGACGTCGACTTGTCGAGGAACTTCGGCATGTTGCTGCTGGTGCTCCTGCTCGGCTGCATCGGCATCAGCGCTCCGGGAACGGTCTATTCGGCGATTTCATCGAATGCGCGGGCCCGCGACGTGATGCTGCCCCTGCTGTTGTTCCCGGTGTTGGTACCCATGCTGCTGGCAGCGGTGAGCGCGACCAAGTTCGCCCTCGTGGCTGATCCCCAGCAGCAGCTGTCTTCGTGGGTCAAGTTGCTTACGGCGTTTGATCTCATTTATCTGTCCGTCGGGTTCCTGCTGTTCCCGCGGGTCGTCGAGGAGGACTGACCATGCCGTATTGGGCTCCCTGGGTACTGCTGGCGCTGGTGGCGCTGCTGTCGATCGTTCACCTGGCGGTGCCGTCGACCCGCGCGTGGGTGTGGAAGGTGCTGGCGGGGCTGGGCGTGGCGATGATCGCCGGCCTGCTCTACCTGGGCCTGGTGTGGGCGCCGCAGGAAGCCTTCATGAGCGACGTCGGCCGCATCCTCTACATCCACGTGCCGTACGTGTGGGCCTGCATGCTGGCCTTCACGGTCAACGTGGGCGCGGCCATTGCCTACCTCTTCAAGAAGTCGTGGGTGACCGACGCCATCGCCGAGGCCTCGGCCGAGGTCGGCGTGTACTTCGGCGCCATCGGCGTGCTGCAGGGCAGCATCTGGGCCCGGCCGACCTGGGGCGTGTGGTGGGACTGGGACCCGCGCCTCATCGCCACCACGGTGATGCTGCTTTCGTACGTCGGCTACCTGACCTTCCGAAGCTTCACGGAAGACGCCGAGCGCCGGGCCACCTGGAGCGCGGCGGCGGGCATTCTGGGATACGTGTCGCTGCCCATCGTCTGGTTCTCGGTTCGCTGGTGGAACAGTTTGCACCAGGTGCAGTCGAACGCCTCGACGCTCGACAAGCCGATGCGCGTGGTCCTGACCTGGGGCGAGGCCACGTTCTTCGCCTTCCTCTTCGTTTTCATCTACTTGCGCTACCGCATCGCCCGCTCGCGCCAGACCAGCGCGCTCGAGCTGCCCCCCATCGACGCCCCCACTGGAGCAACCGCGTCATGAAAACCCTGCGCCTTTTGACCCTCGTCAGCTGCGTCGGCGCAGTGCATGCGCTGGCCGACGTCGCTCCGCCCCAGCCAAGCCCCGTTGCCGCCCCGGCTGCTTCGCCCGGCCCGGCCCCTGCAACGCAGCCAGCTCCGCAGCACCCGGTCGGCATCGAGAAGGCCATTCCCCAGGGGGTCATCGCCGACGGGAAGGAATACGTCTACGGGGCCTATCTGCTCACTTTCGGGAGCTTCCTGCTCTACGCGTGGTCACTCTACTC
>CAIWFK010000662.1 GCA_903911905.1 uncultured Myxococcales bacterium | reverse complement strand
TGGCGCAGGTGCTCAACGACACGCCGATGAGCCAGACCCAGAAGGAATACGTCGACGCCATTCTCCTGTCAGGCCGCAACCTGATGAGCATTCTCAACGACGTCCTCGACTACTCGAAGGTCGAAGCGGGCGCGCTGGAACTGCAACCGCAGGCGGTGAACCTCGGCGCAGTCCTCGACGAGGTGATGCGCCTGGTGGCGCCCGCGGCCCAACGAAAGGGGGTGGTCACGCGGCTCGACTACCCGCCGGCCCTGCCCCGTACGGTCGAGGCCGACCCCGTGCGGCTGCGCCAGGTGTTGTTGAACCTGGCGGGGAACGCGGTGAAGTTCACCGACTGCGGCACCGTCACGGTGCGGGTGCGGCACGAGCCCGAGCACCCCTTCGTCATCGAGTTCGAGGACACGGGCGTCGGCATTCCCGCCGAGGTCCTGCCCCGGCTCTTCACCTCGTTCACCCAGGCCAACGGCAGCTCGACCCGAAGGTTCGGTGGGTCCGGGCTCGGCTTGGCGATCTCGCAGCGCCTGACCAGCCTCATGTCGGGTACCCTCTCGGTGGCCAGTGAGCCCGGCCGCGGCAGCACCTTCAGCCTCACCTTGCCCCTGCGGGTGCTCGGCGCGGGCCCCACGCCTGAGCCGCCTTCGACGGCGCCGGTACGGTTCGATGGGCGGCGGGTCCTGCTGGCCGAAGACGTGCCTACCAACCAGGAGGTGGCGCGCGTGCTCCTCGAGCGGCTCGGCGTCGACGTGACCGTCGCTCGCGACGGCACCGAGGCGCTCGCCGCGCTCGAGCGGCAGCCCTTCGATCTGGTGCTGATGGACTGCCAGATGCCGGTGCTCGACGGCTACGGTGCCACCCGCGAGTGGCGGCGCCGAGAGGCGAGCCTGGGCAGGCGTCGCACCCCGGTGGTCGCCGTCACCGCGCACGCCATGAAGTACGAGCGCGACCTGAGCTTCGAAGCCGGCATGGACGAGCACCTCGCGAAGCCCTTCTGGGCCGAAGAGCTCCAGGCGGTCCTGGGGCGGTGGCTGACGCCCTCCGACGCCCCCCCCGCGCTCGACGGGCCACTGGTCCGGCGCATGCGTTCCCAGACCGGCCGCGCCTTCGCCGAACTGGTCCAGGGGTTCGTCACCGACACGCCCGAGCGGCTCAAGGAGCTCGCGGGGGCCGCGCGTCGAGGCGAGCACGCCCAGGCGCAGCGGCTGGCGCATGCGATGGCTGGCGCGGGGGCGTGCTTCGGCGCCACGGAATTCGTGCAGGTTGCGCTGGCGCTCGAAAGACAGAGCCCCATCGAGCCCTCGGGCGTGGCGGCCCTCGAGCGCGCCTTTGCGCGCGCCTCTCACGCGCTTCTGGCCCTGGGCTGAGGCCGACGGGACCTGGGCGACATGTAGGGTGAGGTCACGCAATCGAGAAAAAGTCTCGATTCAAGTGCGAGCGGTAATCGCAGCCCCCTGTCATGATTCACCAGGGGGCCAGCGAAGGAGTCCTTCTCGTGAAGATCGTCTTGGCAGATGACCACCAACTCGTCCGTCAGTGCCTGCGTACCTGCCTGTCGAGCTACCCGAACATCGAGGTGGTCGGTGAAGCGTCGGACGGCGCGACCGCCGTGTCGACGACGCTCGAACTCAAGCCCGACGTGTTGGTGGTCGACATTCAGCTGCCCGTGCTCAACGGCACCGAGGTGACGCGGCAGGTGGTGGCGGTGCTCGGGTCGCGCTGTCGGGTGCTCGCGCTGTCGATGCACGGCACCCGCGAGTTCGTCGCCGAGATGTTCCGGGCCGGTGCCTCGGGCTACGTCGTGAAATCGGCGGCCTACGACGAACTGGTGGCCGCGATCGAAGCGGTGACGGCCGGCAAGAGATACGTGAGCCCAGCGGTGGCTGGCGTGTTGGTGGACGCGGTGATCACCCCCTCCTCGCGCGCCAACCCCGACGAGCCACACCTCACGCCCCGCGAACGCGAGGTGCTGACCCTGGTGGCGGGCGGCCTCAACACCAAGGAGATCGCCGCTCGCCTGGTGCTCAGCGACAAGACGGTGCACGCGTTGCGGGGCCGGTTGTTGCGAAAGCTGGGCATGCAGGGCGTCGCCGATCTGACGAGGTATGCCATTCGACGAGGCTACGCGGCGGTCGACGGCCCGAGGCCCTGAGTTCCCGCTGGGGTGCGCGGAGGGCGTCGTACGCGCCCACGCTCGAGTCAGTGCGTGGTGATGATCACCGTCGCCACGTGCTGCGCGGTCTGCCCTCGCCCGATGATCGACACCGTCCACTCCCCGGGAATCAGCTTGGCGTTCCTGGGCGCCGAGAAGGTGATGCTGAACGCCCCCGGCAGTGACGGACGCGGGTGACACCGCCGCGGTCATGCCCTGCGGCACCCCGTCGACCGACAATGCGACGGTCTGCGCGGCGCGGCTCGACGAGATGAACCAGCTGGCCGACCGCAGCCCGGGCTTCGTCTGGCGCTACCTCACCGACTCGCGCGACCTGCAGCAGCGCGAGTTCGACGACCCGCTGGTGCTCTTCAACATGTCGGTTTGGGAATCCATCGAGGCGCTGCACGCGTACACCTACCGCACCGCGCACGCCGAGGTGTACGCGGGCCGGCGCGAGTGGTTCGTCGACCAGAAGGCCGTCGTGGGTGGCCACGCGCTGGCGCTGTGGTGGATTCGTGAAGGCGAGCTGCCCACACCAGCCGAGGGCAAGGCGAGACTCCACCGCATCACCGCCGAAGGCCCGACGGTCGAGGCCTTCACCTTCAAGCAGCGTTTTCCGGCTCCTCGTGGGCCGGACTGAGCGCGCAAGCGTGGTATGGGTTGCCCATACTCAACATGCTGGGTACGCTTGCCCTGTATGAAGACGACGCTCGACCTCTCGGACGAACTCCTCAAACGTGCGAAGCAGCATGCGCGCAAGACAGGGCAGCCTCTGCGTGCTCTGGTCGAGGAGGGGCTTCGCCTCGCGCTGAAGAACCAGCCGCGCGCGGCCTTTCGCCTTCGCGACTGCAGCGTTGGAGATGCGGACGCGGAAAACCCGCTCGAGGCGCTCAGCTGGCAGGACCTCCGCGCCGAGATCTACGGCGGGCGCTGAGAAATGAAGGCGGTCGACACCAACATCCTCGTGTACGCGCACAGGCGGGAAGCCGCCGAGCATGCGAAGGCGTTTCAGTGCGTGAAGGGACTCGCCGAGGGGACGGATCCCTGGGCCATTCCCTGGCCGTGCATCTACGAATTCTTCAGCGTCGTCACCAACCCCAGAATCTGGAAAGCGAGTGCGAGCACCCCCGCAGCTGCCTGGGAGCAGATCGCCGCCTGGACGTCGTCGCCGCACCTGCGGTTGATGGGTGAGACCGACGAGTTTCTCACCATCCTCGAGAGGTTGACCAATCGCCCTCGTGTTCGAGGTCCGGTGGTTCATGACGCGCGAGTAGCAGCCCTGTGTCTCGCGCACGGGGTCGATGCGTTGCTTTCACGCGACCGCGACTTCACGCTCTTTCCCGAATTGACGATCGAGAACCCGATCTCCTGATGAACCCGAAGTCGGGCTCGACCGTCACAAGGTCAGCTTGGTCGTGCTCCCGCCGAAGCTCGTCAGCCCCATGCCCAGCTTCGAGTTGAGCGTGAAGTACAGGTCGCTCAAGTCGTTGTTCGGCAGCGACACGAACTTGCCCAGGCTCAGCATGTTCTTCCCGCCCGCAAGCACCGTCGGGTGCCCAGTGGTGGTCTGCATGCCGTCCGTGTTGTGGTTGCCGTCTTCCAGCCCGACGCCCCACTGAATGATGGTGTTGTCGAGCATCGGCGCGCCGCTGGGGTCGGTGGCACCCTTCAGCGCGTTGACCAGGTACATCACCTGGCTGGCGTAGAACCGGTCGCGCGACACACAGCGGTGGCTGCGCTCGGCCTCTTCGCCGGTGCCGCCGTCGCTCCAGTGGGCGATTTCATTGTGGCTGCCGGGCGTGTCCATGTTCGCGCCCTGGTAGATGAGGTTCGACGGAATCTGGTTCTTGAACTGCCGGTTGGTGTTCTCGTACTCGAACATCAGGCTGAACATCTGCCCGACGTCGCACTGCATCGCGAGCACCATGCAGTCCATGAAGGCCTTGAGCCGCGGCACGAAGTCGGTGCCGGTGCCGTTGTGGTCTTCGTTGTCGAGGCTGGACGCGGGCGGCGCGCCCACCACGCACGAGCTCATCGTCACGCCCGCATCGCCCGTGAGGTAGGTCGACTCGAAGGCGCGCAGCCCCGAGTAGTACGCATCGACGCGCTGACGGTCGGCGGTACCGACCTTCGACTTCAGCTTGGCGATGCCCGCCACCGCGCTGTCGAGGATGCTCTTGTTGCGCGCGAACACCGGCGGCTTCGGAGGCGGCGTGCCGCCCATCGGCAGCCCCGAGAAGAGCGTGGTGAACAGCTTCACCGGGTTCAGGAACACGTTGGCCTGCTGCCCGCCCAGGTACGAGACGGTGCGCGCGTAGTCGAACGCGGTGAGGTCGGCGATGTACCCGTCGTAGCCACCCGCACTCAGCGCCCAGGCCTTCAGGTTGTTGGCCTTGGCCATCGCCTGCTCGAACGAGTCGCCCTGAATGGTGCAGGCCGGGTCGTCACCGTTCGTGTAGGGCGCGCTGGTCAAGTAGCTGGCCACCGCGGTCGAATGGTCGCCGCCCTTCCCTCCGCACTGGTTGCGCGCCTTGTTCTTCAAGCCGCGAACGATGGTGAGGTCGTTCACGTTCGCCGCGAAGGGCGAGAACACCGCCGGCAGGTTGGCCGCGTCGAGGGGGCCGTTGGTGCTGCCCGGGTACCAGAACGCGCCGTCGTTGGCCTTCAGGTAGGTGCCGCTGGCCTGGTACAGGCAGATGTAGCGCTTGGGGTCGGCGCCGCCGGCCGCGAGCGCACGGTTGTCGAACATCGCCTCGAGCGTGGGCACGGCGAGCGCGAAACCACCTGCGGCCTTGAGGAACGAACGTCGAGCCAGCAAGGGGCGCTTCACGGTGCAGCTCCTTCCTGCGACTGGAACTGCGGCGTCTGGACCAACTGCGTCACCAGTCCCGAGAGCGTGGAGGTCGGCGTGATGTTCGCCGTGCCCAGCGTGGTCGCGGTGCAGGTGTCGCTGACGCTGCTCATCGGCCGGGTCAACGCGAAGGTCATCAGCTTCTGCGCCAGGCACGCCGGCACCGCAGGGTCGGCAGCGAGCACGCCCAGCATCTCGGCGGGCCCTGAGAAGGTGCGACCGTCGGCCAGCACGCCCGAGGCGTCGATGGGCGCGTTGTTGAGCGCCGCGTAGGTGGTGCGCCACTGGCCAGCCATGTCGAAGTTCTCGAGCCCCAGGCCCCACAGGTCCATCGAAGCGTGGCAGCCGCTGCAGGCCATGGACTGCGTGTGCTGCGTGAGGCGGTCGCGCATCGGCAGGTTGCTCGACGACATCGGAAGCACGGTCGACACGCCCACGGGAGGAGGTGGCGGCGGCGCGCAGAACAGGCTGTCCATCACCCAGCGGCCGCGCTGCACCGGGTGGGTGTAGGTCGCGCCTCCGCCGGCGGTGAGCATCACCGCGCCGCTGGTCAGCAGGCCGCGACGGGACGCCTCGGGAATCTGCACGCGGGTCATGGTGGTGGTCGACAGTCCGGAGATCGACCAGCCGTAATACGAGGCCAGGTTCTGGTTCACGAAGGTGTGGTCGCCGTTGACCAGGGTGAGCAGGCTGCGATCGTTGGCCAGCACGTCTTGCATCAGCAGCTGCGTTTCCTGCCGCAGGTCGGCCACCGTCTGCGCCGAGACCGTGCCGTAGCCGTTGGTGCCTTCGAGCAGCGAGAGCCGCGCCCAGTCACGGCGGAAGATGTTGGCGAACGAGGCGGCCTTCGGGTCGCCCAACATGCGCACCACCTGGGCCTGCAGCACGGCGGGGTCCTTCAGCGTGCCCGCGCCGGCCAGCACGCGCAGCGACTCGTCGGGCATCGACTGCCAGAGGAAGTACGAGAGCCGCGAGGCCAGCTCGTACGAGTCGAGCGCCTGAACCACGTTCGGGTCGTCGGGGCTGGGGTGCGCGACGTAGGAGAAGATGAAGCGGGGGTCGAGCAGCACGGCCATGATGACGTCGTGGAAGCCGTCGGCGGGCGTCGGCTCGCGCGCGTACACCGCCATCAACTGCGCGAGGTCGTCGTCTTCGACGGGCCGGCGGA
Source organism: uncultured Myxococcales bacterium (assembly GCA_903911905.1). Lineage (GTDB taxonomy): Bacteria > Myxococcota > Myxococcia > Myxococcales > Myxococcaceae > Xiheilimnobacterium > Xiheilimnobacterium phototrophicum. Next base: position 16,139 of record CAIWFK010000662.1, on the reverse strand, counting down.
AGGCTCGGTCACCCAGCGTGCGCACTGCGGTCTGCACGCAGGCGGTGGTGGGCGTGGTCATGGTGGCGATACAGCCCGCGACCTGCGACCACGCGCCGCCCGCCGTGCCCTTGGTCGCCAGCACCTGGTCGGCGATGGCCTCGGCGGCGTGGCCGTAATCGGCGAGCAACTGGTCCGAGATGGTGAGCACGTCGGACTGGTTGGTGAAGCCGCTCGAGCCCACCGACGAGCTGGCGAAGGTCGCGCCGTGCGTCGAGGGCACGAAGAGCAGGTCGCGAATGGTGTTGTCGTACTCGGCGTTGGTCAGCCGGTGAATCATGGTGTGGCCCGGCCGTGGCGAGATGGGGCAGGTCACGCCGTTGGGTCCGACCGTGGTGATGGGCCGCGAGCCGCCGGTGATGAGCCCATCGCAGCCGGTCACCAGCAGCGCAGCGAGCGTGAGGGCGATTGGGGCGCGGTGGTGGATCATGGGCTCCTTGTCCCTCAGCAAGCCGGGGACCAGCGGAGCGAGCGTAGAACCCCCCAGCATTCCAAAGGAATGGAGGTGTTTGTAGGACACCTGGTGTGCACTCGCGTGGTCAGGTGGGTGCCCGACCCCACACGCACTGAGACACCGAGCGTCGCCCCTCAGTCCCCGAAGCGCGCGTCGCTGCAGCTGCGCAAGACGAGGGCCTGCACGACGGCGTCGCGCACCAGCCCCCGCACCTTCGCGCGCGTACGCACCGCGCCCAACAGCGCGTGGCTGCGGGCCATGACGCCCACCACCTCGAGCACCAGGGCCCCGCCGCTGAGCACGACGGTCGGCTGCAGCACGATGGCACCCTCGCCGCGCGCCTCGTCCACGACCGTGTCACCACGGCGCAGCAGCTCGGCCTTCAGGTGCCGGTCGAACTGCTCGACCAGCGACGTGCGCTCGCCGGCCCAACGGACCACGTAGTCGCGCGCGTGGGCCTGCGTCGCCCCCGACACCAGCAACACCACCAGCAGACGCTGCATCGGCGCTCCTCCCGTGCGTGGCTGACCGCGACAGCCCTGCAGCGGGCTGTTGCAGCACGGTACCAGTCAGCCACCGCCGGGCGAGTTTTCGACCGCGGGCTCGAGCCTCACTTCTTCTGCGCGACGTACACCACGTGCCGCAGGCCACCCTTGCCCGGCCGCTCGTGCCGCACGTTGAAGCCCACCGCCTCGAGCCGCGTGGCGAACGCCGCGTCATACGCCTCGCCCCACACCCCGAAGATGCCCTGGGCGGTGAGCGCCTCGTGCGCGCGCGCGCAGGCCTTCTTGCCGTAGAGCGGGTCTCGCACGCCGGTCCCGGCATCGGGGCCCACATAGAGGTCGATGACGATGGCGTCGAACCGCCGTTCGGGGTGGCTCGCCGCGCGGGCCATCACGCCGCTCACGTCCGCGATCTCCACCTTCACCCGCGGGTCGCTGAGCGCGTCGTTGGTCAGCAGCGCCAATGGGCCCCGGCACCACTTCTCGGTGACGGGGTTCAACTCGGCGACCACCACCTGCCCGGTGGGCGGCAATTCATCGAGCACCGCGCGCAGCGTGTACCCCATGCCCAGCCCGCCGATGAGCACGCGGGGGCGCGCGTACGGCTTGAGCCGCCGGCACGCGACGATGCCCAGCACCTCTTCCGACCGATGCGCGGTGCTGGTCATCAGCACCCGGTTGTCGATGGTGATGAGGAAGTCGCGCTCGCTGCGCTGCTTGAGCTCGAGAAGGCCGTCTTCGGTCTCGACGCGGTCGATGGTGCGCAGCGGCTTCATGAAGAGGCGCTTACTCCAGCTGCAGCCCGCAGTCCCCGCATGCGCCGTCGACCATCGCGCCGGTGAAGCCGCAGGCCGGGCAGGCCAGGGGCCCCTCGACCTCGACGCCCAGCTGCACCAGGCCGCCACCCATGCCCTCACGCTCGAGCGCGCGCACCCACTCGCTCTGCATGAACTGACCGACCTTCGGCACGTCGGCTTCCCTCACCAGCAGCTGCAGCTTGCTGCCGCACCCGCAGCTGCCGCCACAGCACGCCTTGGGCGGCGGCTTGGCCAGCAGCACCGGAATGTCGTTGGCCAGCAACTGGCGCTCGAGCTCCTTCGCGCCCGAGACCTGCGCCTCGAGCACGGGAATCAGGTCGGTGTCAGCCAGCATCGAATCGGCAGCGGTCCGGTCCATGTCACTTCATCCTTTCGACTTCGCGTGCTCGACGGCGAACAGCAGCGCCTCGGGCGTACAGGGCATCGCCAGCTCGACCTCGGTCTTCGCGGGGCCGAACGCCGACACCGCGTGGCGCAGCGCGGCCACCACCGAGAGCGCCAGCATCAGGGGAGGCTCACCCACCGCCTTGCTGCCGTGAATGACGCCTTCCTGCGCAGCGTTCTCGAGCAGCTTCACGTGGAACTCGGTCGGCGTGTCTCCGCACGCGGGAATCTTGTAGGTGTCGGGTGAGTGCGTGGCGAGGAACCCCTTGCCGTCGAAGCGCACCTCTTCGCAGGTCAGCCAGCCCACGCCCTGAATGAAGCCGCCCTCGACCTGCCCCACGTCGATGCTGGGCGAGAGCGAGCGCCCCGCATCGTGGAGAATGTCGACCCGCCGCACCCGGTGCTCACCGGTGAGGCCGCTGAGCTCGACCTCGGCCACCGCAGCGCCATACGCGAAGTAGTGGAACGGCTTGCCCTTCGCGGTCGCGCGGTCGTAGTTGATGCCGGGCGTGCGGTAGTAGCCGGTCGCCGACATCGACACCTGCGCCAGGTACGCGGCCTGGGTCACCTCGCGCATCGGCACCGCCTTGCCGCCGCCCGTGGCGAAGCCGCCAGCGAACGAAACGGCCTCGGCGCCGAGGAGTTTCTGGGCAATCGGCACCAGCCGCTCCCGCACCGTCTCGCACGCCGCCTTCACCGCCTGGCCGTTCAAGTCACTGCCGCTGCTGGCCGCCGTGGCCGAGGTGTTGGGCACCTTGTCGGTGGCGGTGGTCATCACCCGCACGTCCGACACGTCGAGCCCCAGCTCGTGCGCGGCGATGGCGCGAATCTTCGTATGCAGGCCCTGCCCCATCTCGGTACCGCCGTGGTTCACCTGCGCGGTGCCATCGGCGTAGACCACCACCAGCGCGCCAGCCTGGTTCAGGAAGCTGGTGGTGAACGAGATGCCGAACTTCACCGGGGTGATGGCCAGGCCCCACTTGTGGTGCGCGCTGCCGGCGTTGAAGGCCTCGAGCTCGGCGCGGCGCTGCGCGTAGCGGCTCGACTCGAGCAGCTCGCTCCAGATTCGCCCGATGCGATTCTCGGTCACCGTCTGGTGGTACTGCGTCACGTTGCGGGGCGCGTCGCCGTAGAAGTTCTGCGCACGCACCGTCGCCGGGTCCAGCCCCAGGCGCTCTGCCGCGCGGCTCATCACCTCTTCGACCAGCGCCATGCCCTGCGGCCCGCCGAAGCCGCGGAAGGCGGTGTTCGACGGCAGGTTGGTCTTCGCCACCTGCCCGGTCACCCGAATGGCCGGCACGAAGTACGCGTTGTCAGCGTGGTAGAGCGCGCGGTCGCAGATGGCCCGCGAGAGGTCGCTCGAGAAGCCGCCGTCGGCGTAGAGCTTCGCGTCGAGCGCGAGAATGCGGCCCTGCGCGTCGAACGCCGCCCGCCAGTTCGAGAGGAACGGGTGCCGCTTGCCGGTCCACATCATGTCCTGGTCGCGGTTGAGCCAGACCTTCACGGCCTTTCGCAGCTTCACGGCCGCCAGCGCGGCCATCGCGGCGTACGGAGCGGCCTGCGTTTCCTTGCCGCCGAAGCCACCGCCCATGCGCGGCACCTCGACCACGATGCTGCTGCGGCCCACGCCGAGCACGTGGCTCAGAATGGTCTGCACCTCGCTGGGGTGCTGGGTCGAACTGATGACCCGCACCGTGCCGCCCTCTTCGGGCAGCGCCAGCGAGCACTGGGTCTCGAGGTAGAAGTGGTCTTGACCGCCGGTGCGCACCTGGCCCTGCAGCACCAACGGCGCGCCCACGAACGCGGCCTCGACATCGCCCCGCTGCATGGTGTGCGGGTCGGTGAGGAACGAGCCCTTCGCCAGCGCCTCGTCCAGCGTGGTGATGGCGGGCAGCGGGTCGACCTCGAGCTCCACCGCCTTCACGCCAGCGCGCGCGGCCGCGTACGACTCGGCGACCACCAGCGCCACGCTCTGCCCCAGGAAGCGCACGGTGTCGAAGGCGAACAGCTCTTCGTCGTGAATGACCGGGCCGACCTGGTTCTCGCCGGGCACGTCACGGTGAGTGAAGACCGCGACCACGCCTGGCACCGCGCGCGCGCGCGTGACGTCGAGCCGGCGAATGCGACCGTGGGCCACGGGAGCGGGGACCACCTGCGCGACCAGCGCGGGCACGGCGAGGTCGTCGACGTAGCGGGCCTCGCCGGTGACGTGCAGCTTCCCCGACTCGTGCAGCTGGGGCTGATGGAGCGTGCTCATGACAGGCCTCCCGGCTGCACGGTGGCGGCGTGGCCTGACTGCAGCGCCGGCTGCCTGACGGTGAGCGTCTCGTCGAAGAAACCGACCAGCAGGTTGCGCGCGACCAGGGCGCGGTAGTTCGCCGAGCCGCGGTGGTCGGACAGCGGCGTCAGGTCTTCGCCCAGCAGCTTCGAGGCGGCGAGCGCGGTCTCCCGGGTCCACGGCTTGCCGACCACTGCGCGCTCGGCGGCGGTCGCGCGCTTGGGGGTCGCGGCCACGCCACCGAAGGCGAAGCGGGCCACGGTGACCAGGTTCGACGCGTCCGTGTCCACGAAGAGCCCGGCCGAGACCGTGCTGATGTCGAGCTCGCGGCGCTTGCTGACCTTGTAGGCCACGCTGCGCGCGGTGGGGCTGGGGCGCGGCACTTCGATGGCCGCCAGCACTTCCTTCGGACCCAGCGCGGTCTTGCGGTAGGCGACGAAGAACTCGTGCAGGGGAACGCGGCGCTCTGTTGCCCGCGAACGCAGCACGGCGGTCGCGCCCAGGCTCAGGAACACCGGCGCGAGGTCGCCGATGGGAGACGCGGTGCACAGGTTGCCGCCGATGGTGCCGCGGTGCTTGATCTGCCGCGCGCCGAAGTAGCGCACCATGCGGTGAATCGCCGGCGAGCGGGCAGCGGTGAAGGCCTCGAGCTCACTGATGGTGGCGGTGGCGCCCAGGCGCAGCACGCCGTCGACCTCGGTGAGGGCCCGCAAGGGCGCCAGCGCTTCGAGCGAGACCAGCTTCGGGGGCGCCTGGAAGCGCTTGGTGATCTCGAGCGAGAGGTCAGTGCCCCCCACCACGAAGCGGGCGTCGGGGTGCGCGTCGAGCTCGTCCCACAGCGCGTCGAAGGTGGCAGGCGTGGTGAAGCGCTGCCCGGCGCGCTCGAGCTGGAGCGAGGTGTCGGCGGGGGCGCTCGCGGGGAGCGCCTTCGAGAACTCGTCGGCCGGGCAGGTGCCGGCGACCTGCTGCGCCGCCTCACGAATCGGGCGGTAGCCGGTACAGCGACAGAGGTTGCCGCAGAGCTGATCGTCGAGCTTCCACGGCGCGTCGAGATCGCCGCGGTAGGTGGCCTCGAACAGGGTCATCACCACGCCCGGCGTGCAGTAGCCACACTGGCTGCCCAACGCCTCGGCCAGGGCCTGCTGCGCGGGGTGGAGTTGCTCGCGCTTCAGCCCGTCGACGGTGACCACGTGCTTGCCGTGCACCATCGGCAGCAGCAGCAGGCACGAATTGACCGCGCGGTACTCGGGGCCCTTCGCGCCCTGCTCGACCACCGCCACCGTGCACGCGCCGCAGTCGCCCTCGGCACAGCCTTCCTTGGTGCCGGACAGCCCGCGGGTGTCACGCAGCCAGCGCAAGAGCGTGGTGGTCGGCGCGACGTCTGACGCCTCGACCCAGGCGCCGTTGAGATTGAAGCGAATCATTCCCCGAGGTCATACCCCGCTCGGGGACTTTGGTCGCGTCAGGCGGCGAGCTTCTTGACCACCGCGATCAACTGCTCGGGCTTGAAGGGCTTCACCATCCACCCCTTGGCGCCGTGCGACTTGGCCTCGGCGACCAGTTGCGGGTTGTCTTCGGTGGTCAGCATGACGATGGGCACCTTCGAGCCGCGCGAGGACATTTCCTTCACGAACTCGATGCCGTTCATGCCCGGCATGTTGACGTCGCAGACCGCCATCGACACCTGGTCGAGCTTGCCCAGCGCATCGCGACCATCACTGGCCTCGACCACCTGGAACCCGCTCTGGGTCAGGCACAACGACACCTGCTGACGAATGGACGGCGAATCATCGATGACGAGAACTTTCTTGCTCATGCTCGAATCCCCCACGGTGAGAACGACGGTTGTTCAGAAGTACTTCGCCACGCCGATGGACAGGGCCGCCGACAGCGCTGCGCCGCCGGTGCCCTGGGCGATGACGCCATCGAGCTCGGCGAACGGCGCCCAGCCGCCCTTGAAGGTGTAGGTCAGGCCCACGCCGGAAATGCCGGCCAGCGCGAACGACGGCTGCACGGTCGCCAGCAGCCGCGCGCACAGGTACACGTACGAGTTGAGCGTGATGACCACGCCCGGCATCACCGACAGGCCGGTGTAGCCGGTGCCCGCGACGAAGGTGGGACCGACATCGAGCTCGACCGCCCAGGTGTCGTTGATGAGGTAGCCGCGCCCACCATGGGCGTGAAGTCACGGCTGGGGCCCGCCAGGTCTCCCGCGCCGCCGCGGGTCAGCAGGGTCGTGCCGGCGAAGACCGAGACGTAGGCCTTGGGTGAAGGTTCGCTGGTCGACACGCCGCTGGTGACTTCGGCAGAGGGGCCCTCGGCCAGGGCGAACGTCGAGACGAGCAGCGAAGTGAGCAACGTGGTGCGGATCATGCGGGAGGCTCCGGGGTGGGCGGGTGGTGCCAGCCGGGATTTGCAACGCGAAGGCCAGCCGTCGACGCGACAGGGATCAACGGGATCACCGCAACCCCGGGTGGGTCGTTCGCTCGGCCAGACTCGCCTGCTACCGAGTCAGCGCCGCCCCATCACGACCAGCGCACCAGGTAGGTGACGCCGCGCTCGTCGCGCCCGAGCACCGTGACCTGCGGCGAGCCCGCGCGAGTCACCTCGAGCATGCCCATCAGAATGCCCCGCACGTAGTTCGGGTTGAAGGTCGGCTGGTTGAGCCACACCTCGTGCTCGGTGGGCGAGCGCTCGACCAGCGTCGACTCGGTGTAGGTGTCGGCCGTGCGGAAGCTGGCCCGCAGCCGCCCCAGCGACCGCCGGGGGCCCAGCAGCACCAGCATCTTCAGAATCGCGCGGCCCACCATGGTCAGCGAGAACCCGTGAAAGACCGCGCGCCCGAGCTCGAAGAGCGCCTGGTCTTCACCCACCCCGGGCCACCCATGCCGCGCGGCAGCGTGCAGTACGGCGAACCAGGTCTTCTGCGGATACAGCGGCAGCAGCGGGCGCGTCAGGTCCAGGCCGAGGGTGCGCAGTTCCTCGGTGAGCGCGGGGGTCAGGCGAGCTCGAATGCCGCGAATCAGGCCATCGACCGCTTGACCGTAGACCGAGGGCTCGACCGGCTCGCTCACTCACCACTCCTGCCGAAGGTGAGTCGGGCCTGCACCCACACCGCTGCGTTCACTGCGGCTCCTGCTAGTAACAACAGCACGCCCACGCCGCCCAGAATCGACCTCGCCACCGGCACCTGGGCCAACACCGCCACCGTTCCCGCCACCTGCACCGGCCACGTCACCGGCGTCCACTTCGTGGGAAGCAAGGCGACGACCAGCAGCACCACGGCCACCACCAGCCACCCCGGTTCACCCGCACGGTACGCGCCGGTACACAGCCCCAGGCTGCCCGGCAGACCCAGCATCACGCGCAGGCGAAAGGCACCGGGTCGGGCTGGAGCGATGTCGGGGAGCACGGGCCCACGATGGTACCCTTGTGCGCACCCGGCGACGACGACACAGTGCGTGACATGAACCGCTCCGCCCGTGCGACCCTCGTCCTGACCCTGACGCTGAGCGCCAGCGCGGCCTTCGCGCAGGTGCGCGTGTACACCAACGTGGTCGACGGTGGTTCGAAGGCCGCCGATGCCGGAGTGGCGGTCGAGGCCGCCAGGCCCATTCCGTCTTCCGCGCTGCGCACCGCCGACCCCGAGCTCGAACGGCTGCACCGCGAAGTGGTCGAGCTCAAGGCGTTGGTCGAGCGGCAGTCGGCGCAGCTCGAGGCGCTGAGCACCAGCGTCGAGAAGGTCGGCAAGCAGGTCGGCGCGGTGCGAATCGACCTCGCCGACGCCGAGCAGCGCCGGGCCGACGAAAAGCAGAAGGCCCTCGCCCATCGCGCCGACACCGCCACCGCCATGGCCAGCCTGAACTGGGCGCTCGAGCAACTGGCTCAGGGCTCGGGCAACGTGAACGACGCGCTGCGCACCGCCGAAGGCACCTTCTCGGGGTCGGCGCTGCGGGCCGTGCAGAACGCGCGCGCGGCGCTGGGCTCGAGCGACCTGCAGGCGGCGAGAACCTGGTTGGGCATTGCGCTGGCCGAAGCGGCGAACGCCAGAGACTGACCGCACTTCGACCCGCGCCGCGCTCGTCTTCTCTGGCACGATGCCCGGCGAATGCACCGGCTGGCCAGCACGCTCGATGCGGTCCGCGCCACGCGGGGCAAGAAGGCCAAGGTCCGACTGCTGGCCGAACTCTGGCGCACGCTCGAAGACGACGAGCTCGCGGTGGCCAGCCGCCTGGTGCTCGGCCACGTGCTGCCCGCCAGCGACCCGCGCACCACCGGGGTGGGCTGGGCCATCGCCTGTGCCGCGGCCGCCGCGGTCACCGGCCACCCCGAGAAGCACATCGGCCTCAAGAGCCGCGAGCTGGGCGACTTCGGTGACGCGCTGGCGCAGCTCATCACCCACCGCGGGGCGCTGACCCTGCGCGAGCTGCCCGCCTTCGTCGACGCGCTGGCCCAGGCCGAGGACCGCGCGCTCAAACAACGGCTGCTCGAAGACCTGCTGCGCCGCACCGGTCCTGCCGAGGCGCGCTACCTGGGCAAGGCGCTGCTGGGTGAACTGCGCATCGGCGTCGCGCACGGCCTGTTCGAAGAATCACTCGCGGTCGCCTTCGGCCGGCCCCTGGGCCAGGTGCACCGTGCCGCGGCCCTCACCCACGACCCCGGCGACCTCGCGCTGCTGGCGAAACACGACCGGCTGGCCCAGGCGCGCCTGACGCCGGGCCGGGTGGTGGCCTTCATGCTCGCCTCGCCCACCGAAGACGTGCGCACCCCCGTCGACCCCGCGCTCACCATCATCGAAGACAAGCTCGACGGCGTGCGCACCCAGGCCCACGTGACGGGCGGCGTGGTGCGGCTGTTCGCGCGTGGGCAGGACGAGGTGACCTCGACCTTCCCCGAGGTGGTCGAGGCGCTGCGGCGCTTCACCCGTGACGTGGTGCTCGATGGTGAGGTGCTGGCCGTGACGCCCGACGGTCGCGCCCGCCCCTTCCAGGCGCTGCAGGGTCGGCTGGGGCGACGGCAGGTCAGTGAGCGCGCGCGTCGGAACACGCCCGTGCAGTTCATCGCCTACGACTGTCTGTACGACGGCGAGAGCCTGGTCGACCGGCCGTTCCTCGAGCGGCGGGCCCGATTGGAACGCCTGCCGGTGCTGGTCAACCCGCTGCGGCCGATGGACCCCACCAGGCCAGTCGCCGAGCAGCTCGACGCGGAGTTCACCGCGGCGCGCGGCCGCGGCCACGAAGGGTTGATGCTCAAGCGGGTCGACGCGCCCTACGAGGCCGGCGCGCGCGGCTCGGCGTGGCGCAAGGTCAAGCGGGCCTTCGCCACGCTCGACGTGGTCATCACCCGCGCCGAACGCGGCCACGGGCGACGCGCGGGCGTGCTCAGCGACTACACCTTTGCCGTGTGGAAGGGCGACGCGCTGGTCGACGTCGGCAAGGCCTATTCGGGGCTCACCGACCTCGAGATCGTCGCGCTCACCACCCAGTTGCAGTCGCTGACCGTCGAGCAGCAGGGCCCCTTTCACGTGGTGCGGCCCGAAGTGGTGCTCGAGATCGCCTTCGACGGCCTGCAGCGCTCGACCCGCCACGAGAGCGGCTTCGCGCTGCGCTTTCCCCGCATCGTGCGCGTGCGCCACGACAAGCGCGCCGGCGACGCCGACCGGCTCGAGACCGTCACCAACCTGTGGAACGCGCAACTGGCCACCGGCCACCGGGAGCAGCCCCCTGCGCGGGCGCAGCTCTCGCTCTTCGGCGACTGACGGAACGGGCCCGCACGCTACAGTCGCGGCCATGATTTCCGACCGCACCGACGGTGAGCGCGCGCTCAAGGCCTGGCCCTCGCGGAACCTCGAGCAACTGGTCGACGACCTCGCGCAGCTCGGCCGACGCTGGCGCGCAGGAGAACCCGTGCGCGTGCCGAAGGTCACGGTCTGGCTGCGCTCGGGCGCGACGGTCACCGGCGAAGTGGTCGACCTGCATCAGGACCGCTCGGGCACCCGGACCCTGGTGCTGCGCCAGCACACCGGCGAGCCGGCCCAGGTCGACGTGCTGCACCTGGCCTGGCCCGCGCTCGACGCGCTCACCGTGCATGACCTCGGCACCCTCGACAAGCCTCCCGAGACCCTGGCGGCCAGCCCCACCCGCGCCCAGCTCGAGCGCCACGCCGCCGACGTCACCGAGGCCCTGGCCCAGAAGGTGGGCACCCCCATCGCCTTCGTGCTCGAGCCCGCCGAGCAGGTCGAGCCGCTCGACTGGCTGCTGCGGCAGGTCGAAGAGGTGCTGCTCGAATTGACCCAGGACCAGCGCTTCGCCGACGCGATGCGCGGGCGGGTGCGGCAGTTGAAGCTGGGCTTGAGCGTGAACGCGGGCCTGGTCTTCGCCGACGGTGTGCTGACCTTCACCACCCCCACTGCGTGGAACAAGCGCACCAGTCGGGAAGCACTCGAGCGGGAGCTGCGCGCGCTGCTGTGAGGGAGGGGGGCGGTTCGCCTCGAGGGAATGAGATTGATGGTGGGCCCCAGTCGCACGGCCCACCCTCGATGCGACGTCGCCGAAACTCGCGGGCAGGGGTGACGGGGGCCGGTCGCGCGAATGGCGTCGCCGAGCCAACGGAAGTCGGCGTCCCGACTCGGTGCGTTTCGAAGCGTCGGAGATCGAGCCGAGGTCGCACGGCCCGAGGTCACGCGCCAACACCGGGCAGGGCGACCGGCCCGATCACCCGCGAGGCACCGCGCCTCGATCGCCACCACCGGCCTTGCTGTTTTTGGGCCGCGAGGGCCCGACAGGCTCTAGGCTGAACCCTTCCTGTGGACACGCTCGGCGAACCTCTGTGGATTGGCCAGTACCGCCTGACCTCGCGCATCGCGACGGGCGGCATGGCCGAGGTCTACGTCGGTCGCCACATCAGCCCCACCGGCGACTTCGGGCCGATGGTGGCGGTCAAGCGCCTGCTGCCGCACCTGGTCAAGGACAGCGCCATCGTGCGCATGTTCCTCAACGAGGCGCGCATCACCGCGCAAATCGACCACCCCAACGTGGTGAAGATCTTCGAGCTGGGCCAGGTCGAAGGCGAACCCTTCATCGCCATGGAGCTGCTCGAAGGCCGCACCTGGGCCGAGCTGCGTGGCCGCGCTGCCGAAGACGGGCGCCGCATGAACATGGGCGTGGCGCTCACCGTGCTCTGCTCGGCGTGCCGCGGCCTCGACGCCGCCCACAACGCGAAGGACGAAGAAGGTCAGCCGCTCTCGCTGGTGCACCGCGACTTCACCCCCGACAACATTCACGTCGGGGTGCGCGGCGAGGTGAAGGTCATCGACTTCGGCATCGCCAAGACCCGCGCCTGGGGTTCGGGCACCGAGCCGGGCACGCTCAAGGGCAAGTTCTTCTACATGTCGCCCGAGATGATTCTCGCCAAGCCGGTCGACCACCGCGCCGACATCTTCGCGGCGGGCGTCATGCTCTACGAGCAATTGTGCGGGCGGCGGCCCTTCACCGGCAACTCCATCGACGAAGTGGTGATGGCCATCGCGCGCGGCAAGCCGGTGCCACCCACCACCTACGACCCCGCTGTGCCGCGAGCGCTCGAGGCCATCTGCCTGACCGCGCTCAACCGCAACCCCGAGGCGCGCTTCCAGTCGCTGGGCGACTTCGTCGACGCGCTCGAGGCCGTCGGTGGCGAGGCCCAGCTCGCGGCGAACAAGGAAGTCGGCGACTACGTCTCGCAGCTCTTCCCCGAGAAGACCGACACCCGCCGGCAGACCCTGCGCCGCGCTCGCGAGGCCGACCCCTCGGTGCCCTTCGCGAAGTCGCCGGCCGACGTTCCCCCGCCGGAACTCGAGCAGACCGCGCCCTCTCCGTTCGCGCCGCCCAGGGGGCTGACCGCGGCGCCCGTGCCTTTGCCACCACCCGTGGCCGTCACCCCGGCTTCCGGCTCGGCGCCCAGCTCGCGTTCGCGCGTGCTGCCGGTGGTGGGAGCGCTGGTGTTGCTCGCGCTCGCCTCAGGCGCCTTCGCGGTGCTGCGCAAGCCCGCGCTCGGCCCCGGCGACACGCTGGCGCTGGCCAGCCAGAGCACCACCGGCGCCGACCGCGCGCGGCTGCTGGTGCCGCTCGGTCGCAACCCCGAGACCACCGACGAGCAGTTCAAGACCGCGACCGGCCTGCTGCTCGAGCTCAAGCAATACGACGCCACGCTCGAGCTGGTCGACCGCTGGCTCGAGCGCACCCCGAAGAGCCTCGAGGCCCGACTGGCCGAAGCCCAGGCGGCCACCCGCGCCCGCAAGGGCAAGCGCGCCGAGGCCGCCATCGCCGCCGCCGCGTCGCTGAGCCCGAAGACCGACGCGCGGGCCGACGTGGCGCTGGCCGAGCTGCGCGAGCTGCAGGGCGACCCCGGCGGGGCCATGGAGGCGTGGAAGAGCGCCGCCAACAAGACCAACGCGCCCCGCTATTCGGCGCGCGAAGGCTATTGGCTCTCGCAACTGGGTCGACTCGACGAAGCCAACGAGGTTCTCACCCGTGCGCTCAAGAAGCAGAGCGACCCCGCGCTGCAGGCCGAGCTGGGCTTCGTGAAGTACCGCAAGGAGCAGCCCGACGACGCGCTCAAGCTGCTGCGCGCCGCGGTCAAGGAACGGCCGTCGATGGTGGAAGGCCACTACTACCTGGGCGCGGTGCTCTACCGGAAGGGTGACGTGAAGGGCGCGCGTGCCGAGTACCTCGAGGCCGACAAGCTCTCGGGCAGCGACCAGCGAGCCCTGGCCGCGCTGTGCGAAATGGAACAGCAGCAGGGCTCGCCCGAGCTCGACGACGCGAAGAAGCGCATTCGCGAGCGCTTCCCGCAGGACGCCGAGGCCATGCTCGCCCGCTGCGCCACCGCGAAGGCCGCGGAGTAACGGGTGCGCCGCGTCATCCTCAACGCCGACGACTATGGGTACGACCCTGCCGTTTCCCGCGGCATCGCCCGGGCCATGCGCGAGGGCGTGGTCAGTTCGACCACCATGATCGTCAACTCGCCCCATTCCGCCGAAGCGGCGCGCGACGCGGCGGGTCTGGCCATCGGGCTCCACCTGAACCTGGTGCGCTTCGACGCGTTGTCCACCGGGGCGCCGCTGGTCGAAGCCCAGGTCCACACCCTGAGCGCCGACTTCGTCGAGACCGAGGCCCACGCGCAACTGGCCCGACTCGAGGCCCTGCTCGGCCGCCGCGCCACCCACGTCGACGTGCACAAGCACGCGCACCTGCACCCCGCGGTGCTCGAAGGCCTGTGCCGGGTGGCCCGACGCCAGGGGCTGGCGGTGCGCAGCATCTCGAGCGCGATGCGAGCGGCCATTCGCGCCCAGGGCGTGGCCACCAACGACGTGTTCCTGGGCGAGGCCGGCGCCACCGCCTTCTGGACCCCGTCGGAATTCGAGCGGCAACTGGCGCTGGTGCCCGCCGAAGGCGTGGTCGAACTGATGTGCCACCCCGGTCACGTGCCCAGTCACGTGCCCAGCGGCTATTCGGCCCAACGCGAGGTCGAACTGGCGACCTTCACCTCGCCGCACGCGCGCGAAGCGATGACCCGCGCCGGCCTGCGCTTCGAGCCCTGGGCGTGAAGGTCTTCCGCGCGGCGGACGGGCGGGTGCGCTCGGGGTGGGTGCTCGGCAGCTTCGTGCTCGTCACCGGCCTCGGCGGCGCCATCGCCTCCATCGTCACCAACGAGGTGGACCGCCCCGAGTCGCTCGACGACCCGCGCATCGCCCACAGCGGCCTCACCCTGCTCATCGCCGCGGGCGTGGGCAGCCTGGTGTGCCGACGCGTCTTCGACGAAGCGGTGGGGCTGCGCGACGAGCGCTGGTGGGCCCAGGCCGCTCGAGGCTTCGCGGTTGGCGCCGCGCTGCTCGCGGCCTCGTGTCTGCTGCCGCTGCTGCTGGGCACCACCTCGCTCGCAGCCGGCACCCTGCCCTGGCCGCAGGCGCTGGGTCATGCGCTCGCGCAGTGGGCCTTCCTCTTGCCGACCGCGGTGAGCGAAGAGCTGTTGGTGCGAGGCGTGCCGCTGCAGGCGCTCTCGCGTGGGCTGGGCCGGTTCGGCGCGCTGGCCATCACCAGCCTCTTCTTCGGGCTGATGCACCTGGGCAACCCCAACGCCTCGCTGGTGGCGGCGCTCAACGTCGCGTTGGTGGGCGTGCTCTTCGGCGCCATCACCCTGCGCACGGGTTCGCTGTGGTGCTCCATCGGCCTGCATTCGGCGTGGAACTTCTTCGAGGGCACCGTCTTCGGTCAGCCGGTCAGCGGGCTGACGCCCCGCCACGCGTTGCTCGAGGCGCACTGGCCCTCGGCGCGCAGCTTCTTCTCGGGAGGCGACTTCGGGCCCGAGGCCGCGGGGTGGACCGCAGTGGTGCTGCTGCTGGCCTCGGGCGTGGTGCTGCTACAGCTTCGGCAGCGTCGTATGACGTGAGAGCGCCTCGAGCCACTTGAGCAGCGGCGCGATGCGGGCCACGTCGGCCACCAGCCCGTCACGCAGCGCGCGGCCGTGCTTCAGGTCGCTCGCCTTCCGCTCGGGGAAGCGCAGCGCGAAGCCCTTGAGCTTGAGCAGGTCGATGCGCGGGTGGTCCTTGTCGAACCCCGGCGGCGGGCGCTTGAGCGCGTCCATCGACGAGATGGTGAAGCCGGCCCTGGTCGCCTTCTGCACCGCGCGGGCGAAGGGCACCCCGGTCTTGTCGGCGGCCACCGTGGTGCGGAAGTGCTTGAGCAGGTCGGGCTCCATCGACCAGCGGCCCGCGGCGACGAAGGGCGCTTCGCCAAAGTCGCAGTAGAAGCCGGTGCCGCCCTCGGCGCGCTCCCCTCCGGCGAAGAGCGGCAGAATGGCGGCGATGCTGGTCTTGAAGGGCGCCTTGTTCTTCGAGAAGCGCACGTCGCGGTAGATGCGGAAGACCTTGGGCTTGACCTGCGCGAGCTCGGGGAAGCGCGGCTCGAGCTTCTGGTGCAGCTCGTCGAAGAGCGCGGTCATGGGCCTGAGCCACAGCAGCTCGTACGCGTCCTTGTGGGCCTTGAACCAGTCGCGGTTCTGCGAAATCGCCAACTGGCGGAAGAAGTCGAGACCACCGTCGGGAAACCCCGAGAACCCAGCGCGAGCAGAAGCAGCCATGACGGCCTGTCTAACGCGCTCGTCGCGTGCCGGCCACGCCCTCGGCGACGGCCCAGTCGGTGGTGTGCACGGTCAGCGACTGCATGGGGAAGGCCTCGAGCGCGAAGGTGCCGTCGGCGCGCCCCACCACCACCAGCAGTTGCTTGCCCACGAAGGCCGCCGCGCGCACGCCGGTCGACGCCGGCCGCAGCGGGCAGACCAGCACCAGCTCGCCCTCGGCAGGCACCCCGCCATCGAACGCGCCGCGCGCCAGCATCACCAGCGCCGAGCGCTCTCCGCCGTCGAGCGAGACCAGCGCGCCCACCGACACGTCGCCTGGCGCCGCCGACGGGCCAGGCACGTCGAACATCACTGGCTCGAGCAGCGTCGCGGGAAGGGGCGAGGCCAGTTGCCAGGCGACGCTGCCCGACCGCAGGTCGTCGACCGTCACCCACAGCGTCTGCTGCTCCACCGGGCAGGTGAGCAACGGCACCGGGCAGGCCTGGCCAAAGCGCACCGCCTGCGAGGTGGTCTGCAACGCCCCCCGAGGCAGGGGCCCGGGCGCC
>CAIWFK010000661.1 GCA_903911905.1 uncultured Myxococcales bacterium | reverse complement strand
GCCACGGCCAGCTTCGGCAGCCACGCCGGCACCGGGGCCACGGCCCGGGCGCGCTCCACGACCTCGAGGGCGAGCCGGGGCAGGTGTTCGCTGGTCGGCGCTTCGGGCACGGTCTCGACTTCCGCGCGGCCGTCACGCAGGGTCTTCAGCCGCGCGCGCCGCACGGCCGTCAGTACCACGGTCGAGCCGTCGTGGAGCGCGGTGGCGACGGTGCCGAGCGTGCCGGGCTCGAGCGACGGTCCGACCCAGAGCTGGGCGCCAATCTCGTTCGCGGTCTCGAGCGCCGCCCCGGTCGCCTCGACCCGCACCTGCGCGCCGGGAAAGACGAGCTGCTGGTGACACAGCACCCGCGTCATGGCGGGTGCCTGCCCACGAAGATGCGGCCGCCGCGCTCTTCCACCAGGAAGCGTTCGACCTTCACGCCCTTCGGAAAGAAGGCCTCGCCGGTGCGCACGTCGAAGCTCCACGCGTGCAGCGGGCAGTACAGGTGATGGCCCTGCAGGTCGCCGCAGCCCAGCTCGCCGTTGCGATGCGGGCACACGTTGTCGACGGCCCACACCCGGCCCTCGACCCGCACCAGCGCCAGCGCGCGGCTCTCGACGGTGACCACGAAGGGCTTGCCTTCCACCGCGTCGCTGCTGGCACAGGCGTCGACCAGCATCACTTCACCGCAGCCAAGACCAGCTTGAATTCGGGCGTGCCCGCGCGCACCAGCGCATCGAAGAGCGCGGCCTCGACCGAGGTGATGAGGGCGCCGGCGCCGCGACACAGCTCGAGGCCCGCCTGGAAGTCCTGCTCGTCGCGCGAGAGCACTGCGTCGCGGGCCAGGTACGGCGTCAGGCCCGCCTGGGTGAGCGCGCGCACGGTCTGGAAGACGCAGACGTGGGTCTCCATGCCGACCACCAGCACGTTCGAGCGGCCGGCGAGGGCGGTCAGCACCTCGGGCACCAGCGCCGAGAACGTCAGCTTCTCCACCGGCCCGGAGAGCAGGGGCGCGAGCTCTTTCACGGTGGGACCCAGGCCCTTCGGGTACTGCTCGGTCACCACGATGGGCAGGCCCAGCGCCTTCGCGCCCTCGATGGCCGCGCGCGTCCGTGACACGACCCGGGCCAGGCGCTCGGGGTTCATGGCGGCGGCCAGCCGTTCCTGAATGTCGATGACCAGCAGCGCGCCCTGGTCCCGCCTGAACGAGTGGCTCATGCCCTGGTGTTTATGCGACTTCGAGGGCTGAAGCGTCATTGGCAGTGACGCCCCGGCCCGTTAAACAACCGGCCATGCCGCTGACGCAGAAAGAGCACGACGAGCTGTTCGCGGGCCTGACGGTGGCCGCGAAGCGCTTTGGCCCGACCCTGGCGCAGACGGCGTACGAGCGGGGGCTGGCCGTCACCAACAAGGACGACGGCACGACCAGAGCCATTCCCATCACCGCGACGCCGGTCATCATCGACGCCGACGAACTGCTGCGCCGGCAGCACCTGGCGGCGCTCATTTCCAGCGCGACCTTCAAGATGTCGCGGCTGGTGCTCTCGGGGGCGCGCGCGCCGCTGGTGCTGGGCAGCCTCTCGCCCCTCGAGCGCGAGCTGGCGCAGGCCACCTTCGCCCGGCTCGACACCCTGGCCACCACCCGGGTGGACTTCTTCGCGGGGCGCGACACGCTCTCGGCGCTCGAGGTGAACGCCACCATTCCGGCCATGCAGGGCTATTCGGACATCGCGGCCAACACCTTCATCGAGGTGGTGGGCAAGCACTTCGGCGCGCGCGACGCGCACGTGGCGGGCTGGCAGGCGAAGAATGGGTCGAACGCGCTGGCGCTCTACCGCGCGCTGCTCGACGGCTACGCCAAGGTGCGGCCGGGGCAGAAGCCGAACACCATCGCGCTGCTCTCGCGGCGCAACGACGCGCAACTGACCGAGCAGCGCTACCTGTGTGAGCGGTTCCGCGAGTGGGGGGCCGACGCCGACGTCGTGCACCCCGATCAGCTCTCGGGTGATGACGCGGTGAAGGTCGACGGCAAGGCGTACGACCTGGTCTACCGGCACACCTTCGTGCGGCGGTTGGAAGAGCCGGGCTTCCAGGGCGCGGCGTACCTCAAGGCCTTGCTGGCCGAAAGGAACGGCACGCGCGCGGTGGTGCTGAACCCTCCCGCGACCCAGGTCGAGGTGAAGGCGGTGTTCGCGCTCTTGTCCGAGGCGCTGGAAGACGGGGCGCTGGCGAAGGAAGCGGGGCTGTCGACCGACGAACTCGAGGCCATCACCACCACCGTGCCGTGGACGCGGCACTTCCGCGGAGAGGCCTTGCTGGCCCAGGCGGTGGCCGAGCCCGATCGCTGGGTGCTCAAGCGCAGTTGGGACTATGGCGGCCGCGCGGTCTTCGTGGGGCGCACCCGGTCCGAGCCGGGCTTCGCCGAGCGCACGAAGGCCGCCTACGGCGAGGTGCTCGACTGGAATGCGCTGTGCCAGCGGGCTGTTCTCGATGAGGTCGGAGGCGGCTTCGTCATGCAGCAGGTCATCGACATTCACCCGGAATCACACCTGGTCTGCAACGGCCCGGCCCAGATTCCGACCGAGCTGTACGTGGACTTCTCGGCGTACTCCTCGGTCGGGCTGGCCAACCAGCCCGCTTGGGGAGGCGTCTGTCGTGGCAGCCTCTCGCACATCGTCAATATTGTCGGTGGCGGCGGCGTGTTGCCTCTGCTGACGACCGAGGTCGCCCGTTCTTTGCTCATGGCGCACCGGGCCTGGGGTCAATAGGGTCCGCCCGCTCTTTTCATTCGTTCATTTCCAAGGAGCCTCACATGTCCTGGCAACCCAACAGTTCGGTGTACGACAGCCCCACTTCGCGCGTGCTGGCCGAAGAATCGGCCCGTACCTTCATGCAGCGGGTCTACGCGTGGATGACGGCTGGCCTGTTCCTGACCGGCGGCGTGGCCTTCGCGGTGGCGTCGAGCCGCGCGGCGATGTCGATCGTGATGCCGCTGTTCTTTCCCATCGTGGTGGTCGAGCTGCTGGTGGTGGTGGCGTTCTCGTTCCTGAGCTCGAAGGTCAACGGCGTGGTCGCGGGGCTGATGTTCACGGTCTACGCGCTGCTGAACGGGCTGCTCTTCTCGTCGCTCTTCCTGACCTACCAATTGGGGAGCATCGCCAGCTCGCTGTTCATCACCGCAGGCGCGTTCGGCACGATGAGCGTCTATGGCACGGTGACGAAGAAGGACCTGTCGGGCTGGGCGTCGTTCCTCTTCATGGGCCTGGTCGGCATCATTCTCGCGGGCATCGTGAACATCTTCCTGCAGAGCGACTTGCTGGGGTTCGTGAAGAGCTGCGCGGCGATCGTGGTCTTCGCGGGCCTGACCGCGTACGACACGCAGAAGCTCCGCCAGTTCCACGCCAACAGCGGGTACTCGAGCGCGGCCAGCCTCGCCATCACGGGCGCGTTGATGCTGTACCTGGACTTCGTGAACCTGTTCCTCAACATTCTGCAGTTGATGAACCGCCGCCGCTGAAGCGCGCGACGTTCGCGTGGGAAGTGAGAGAACCCCTCCCCACCAGGAGGGGCTTTTTCGTGCCAGAGCGCTGAGCTGGTAGGATGCAGACATGAATCTGGACCGTTTGAAGTGCGTTCGAATCGAAGGGCTTCGGTCCGTCGAGGATCTGGTTCTCACCATCGACCACTTGCAGGTCCTCATCGGTGAAAACGGCGCAGGTAAATCCTCGATCATCGAGGCCTTCGAGATGTTGTCGCTGCTCGCGAGCGACCAGCGCTTTGTCGTTGAGTTCAGCGCCCGTCACGGCGCGATCCGAGATCTGCTCATGAGGGGGGCGGCGGAGATTCGGCTCTCGCTTCGCATCGAGAGTGATTTGGCGCTGACGACAGACGGGTCGAACTGGCCGCTCGAGTACAAGGTCGTGCTTCGACCGACTGCGAATAGTCCCTATCCGTCAATCGCAGAAGAGCGGCTCATGTCGGGCGATCGAGAAGTCGTGTTTTCGCGGCAGGGTGCGAAGGCTCAAATCCTGACCGAAGAAACCTCGATCGCGACAGCAGTGGGTCGAAGGAGCAAAGAGGTCAGTGCGCCATCGGAAGCGTCGATGTTGAAGTTCTGGGGGTCAGACGCGCCAGTCGAAGTTGAAAGGCTGCGTCGAATGCTGGAGGGCTTCCGCATTCACGTTCCCTTCGAGACGCGCCCAACGTGGTCACGACCGCTCAATCGAGATGCCGCTCCATCGCTTCGCGATCTGTCGCAAATGGAGGAGTCGGACCGCCTGAGCCGAGGCGGGCTCAACTTGACTGCGATCTTCCAACAACTGAACGCAGAGGGGGCGAGGCGGCACCAAGAGATCCTCGAGGACATCCAGCTTGGTCTTGGCACAGACGTGCTCGATTTTGCGATTCCGCTGAAGGGCCGCTTTTCCGAGTTGAGCCTCATGTTCGCGGGCGTCGGTCGAGTCCCGTCGTCACAACTCTCCGAGGGACAATTGTCGTTCCTCGGGCTGGTTGCGTTGCGG
This sequence comes from uncultured Myxococcales bacterium, assembly GCA_903911905.1. Taxonomy (GTDB): domain Bacteria; phylum Myxococcota; class Myxococcia; order Myxococcales; family Myxococcaceae; genus Xiheilimnobacterium; species Xiheilimnobacterium phototrophicum. The sequence goes on along the minus strand of CAIWFK010000661.1, from coordinate 5,959 downwards.
CATTTCAACGACACGAAAGCCACGCTCGTCTTGTTCGATGAGCCTGAGCTTCACCTCAATCCGGCGCTCGTCGTTCGCGCCGCCGGCCTTTTTCTTGAGTTGTCGAAGCGAGTCCCAGTCTTGCTCGCGACGCACTCCGAGGCACTCTTCGATTCTCTCGACCCTGTGGAGCACGTCCGGGTCCTCGAACTTGCACAGCGAAAGACGGTTCTCCGGACGCTCTCGAAGGAGAAGCTCGCGAAGTGGCGGACGCTGTATTCGTCCGTTGGAGATGCGCGTCGTGACGGGAGGCTCGAAGTACTTCTCGCCGAACCACACCCGTCATGAAGACGACGCTGCTCTACGAGGACCAACTCGCGCCAGGTACCCACCCATGTAAGGGCAAGGAAAAGTTGGTCACGGAGTTGGGACTTCGCGGAAATGCGTCAACCATCGCGGTTCTCGATCTCGACGTGATCAGAAGCTTGGACGTTGATGGATTTCCAACGCCGCGCTTCACTCAAAGTTCGACCGAGAGCGATTGTCGCTGCATTTCGGACAAAGTTCGGAGCTGGCGTCAGCGTCGTTCTTCTTGACCAGAACATGGAGTCCCTCGTCAGGCACGTCTGTACGGCCTCGGGCATGAGCTATCCGGCAAGCAAGCCCAATCCCCTCGTTCGCGACCAACTCCTCAGAAAAGCGTTCGACCCAGTGGTCCGCACCAACGTGCTTCAGCGAATGCCGAGCTTCGCAAAGCTCGTTCAAGTCGCGCGTGAACACCTCGAACGCGAGTAACTGCGCTCCCAAAACGAAGGCCCTCCGCCAGAGGGGGAGATGGCGGAGGGCCCTCACGTGCACCCCTTCGACGTCAGGGCGCAGCAGCAGGCGGCGGGCTGGTCGGCCGGCAGGCGAGGCGGTTGCCACCGTCAGGCGGCGCGGCGCAGGTGCCGGCAATGGTCTTTCCGTCGTGGGTCACCGAGCAGGCCTGGTCGACGCTCGCGTTGGCGCAGGCGGTGAAGGCTTCGGGCGGCGGGCCATGGTGGCGGCCGCGACCGCCAGGGCCATGCCCTTCGGGCCGGCAGGCCAGGGTCGAGCCCTCGGGCGGCGTGCCGCAGGTACCGTTCAGGGCCTTGCCGTCGGGCGTGGTGAACGAGCAGGCGGCGTTGGCGGCCTTGCTGGTGCAGGCGGTGATGGCTTCGACAGGCGGGCCCCGGTGCTCCTTCATGCCGGCGGGGCGACAGGCCAGGTCGGTCTCGCCGGGGGGCGCGGCACAGGTCCCGGTCAGGTTCTCTCCGCGGAAGGTGAAGGCGCAGGCGGTGCCGGCGGCGAGGCCCGAGCAGGCGGTGAGCGCTTCCTGCGGCGGCCGGCGGTGTTCCTGCGCGAAGGCGGCGGAAGCGGTGACGACGAAGGCGACGCCGGTGACGGCGGTGACGATTCGGTTCATGGGAGCTCCGTGGTGGTCAGACGCCGGGAAGACCTGCGAACGCGCTCGGGCGTTAGGCGCCTTCAGCGGGGCATCGGCGGTTCGTCGCCAGGCGGAGGCGGCGGCAGCGGGCCCGGGTGCTCGCCGAACGGCGGCGGCGGCCGGCGCTTGCGCAGCTCGTCGAGCTGCCGTGCCTGGGGCTCGGTGAGAATGGCCCGCAGCTCCTGCTCCATCTGCTCGGTGCGGGCCCGGGCGCGGGGCAGCGATTGCTTCATCATGGCCTCGAGATCGGCGTGGTGCCGTTCGAAGATGTCCCTGGCCTTCGTTTCCTGCTCGGGCGTGAGGTTGAGCTCGCGCAGATGCGGCGGCATGCCGTGCGGACCGCCGCGAGGCCCGCGTTCGTGCACCAGCCCATGCGCTGCGAAGCCGCTGACCGCGCCCGCGGCGAAGACGGCGACCACCACCAGCGCGGTGCGAACGGCCGGACTCATGGCGCCACTCCGAACGAGCCCAGGTCGACGTTCTGGGGCACCTGGCCGCTGAGCGCCCACTGCGACAAGGTGTCGGTGGTGAGCCCTTCGCGGTCGCCGTCACCTTCGCGGTGCGGCAGCCAGGCCAGCACGCCGGCGACCAGCATCACCAGCACCGAGGCGGCGAGCAGGCGGGTGCTCCAGCGCACCATCGGCGGCGGGGTGGCGCGCGCGCGGTGGAGCGTGCGCTGAACGAGGCGCTCGTACGCCGCGCTGGAGGGCGCGAGGGCAGAGAGGTCGAGCCGGTCGTCGTCGTCGTCACGCATCGTTCGCTCCATCTTGTCCCAGGACCGTTCGAAGCGCTCGTCGCGCGACGAAGAGGTGTTGTCGGCAGTTGACTTCGGTGAGCCCCAGCGAGGCGGCGATTTCGGCGTGGGTCCAGGCCTCGAGGTCGTGGAGCAGCACCACTTCCCGCTGCACCTGGGACAGGGTCTCGAGGGCGGCCAGCAGGCGCTGCCGCTCGCCGACGCGCTCGAGGTCGTCGGCGGCCTCGGGCTCGAGCACCGTGTCGGCGTGGGCGGCGCGAACCTTGCCGGCGGCCAGGCGGTTGCGGGCGCGGTTTCGCACGATGGTCAGCAGCCACCCCGCGAAGCGGTCGGGGTCACGGCAGTCGTCCAGGGCCTGCCAGGCGGCGACCAGCGATTCCTGCGCCACGTCTTCGGCTTCGGCCACTTCACGCAACACGGAGAGCCCCACGGCAACCGCCGCGCGCAGGTGTCGGCGCACCAACGCTTCGAACGCCGACTGCTCGCCGCGGCGTGCACGGGCCACCAGGTTCGCGTCGGACTCGGACGTCATCGGCGCCTGCCTGGCTCCCTTCCTGGGGTGATGACAGTTCGACCGGCCATGTCGTTAGTCGTGTGTCACGGTGTCAAACGACCGGGTCAAATAACGGTCCTTTTCCCCGCCGGGTCTGCTGGGGGTGAACGGCGCACTTCCGCTGCCGTCACGCTGGAGCACGCCCATGGCCTTCGACCTGTCTGACGCCAACCTGACTGCTTTCGATACCTTCGACGAAACGCCTCGTCACCTGGGTCTGGAAGACCTGGTGCGACACGTGGTGGCGGCGCACCTCGAACTCGACGCGGCCGACGTGCGGCCGGCCCTGCAGTTCGAACGCGACCTGGGCATCTCGAGGCTGGGGTTGGTGCTGATCGGGCTCGACCTCGAGGACCACGAGCGGGTCAGCCTGCCGTTCGAGCGGCTGGCCGAGGTGCGAACGGTGGCCGACCTGGCGAGGTTGCTGGGCGAGGCGACGAGTTGGGACGCGCACCGGAGGTGAAGTGAGGTGCGGCGGGTCAGTCGGTCAGAACGAGGCCCAGCCGAAGTACGACGCGCCCGGTACCTCTCCTGGGTCGCACGCTTTCGGTCAGTCCTTCTTGCGCGGCACGGGGAAGGTCATGCGCAGCCGCTCGACGGGCTGGCCGCCCTTGAGGTGCGAGGCGACGATCTCGGCCACGTCTTCCTTCTTCACGGCCTGGTACCAGACGTCGTCGGGGTAGACGACGACGGCCACGCCCACTTCACAGGCGTCGAGGCAGCCCGCGCCGTTCGAGCGCACGCCCGTGACGCCCTGGGCGTCGAGCTGCTTCTTGAACTCCAGCCGCACCTCGTCTCCGCCTTTGGTGGCGCAGCAGCCGCGGGGGCTGCCGTCAGGGCGGCGGTTGGTGCAGGTGAAGATGTGGCGCGTGTACGGAGGAGGCATGCGGCGGCAGGTAGCGCCAAGCGTTGGAATTTTCCACCGTCCCGAGGGGCGACTTCGCTGACTGTGCGCTTGGCCGCAAAACGATCTCCCGAGGCGGCAAATCGCCTCGCCCCTCGGAGCCCTCAGGGAAAGATGATCACCGATTTACACGCACTTTGGGTCAAGTCGGCAAGCCGTCCTGACGGGGGTCATGAAAAGCGATGTCTCGTCATGACCATATGTATCAGCCTGTTTCATGGCACCGATCTGCCACCTTTCCCTGCCACAGTGATTCCGGGCCGATTTGCCGCTCTGAAAGGTGGGTGGATCAGCGCAGTCAGAGTTAAAAACACCCTAAGTGTTGGGTATCGGTCGAAAATTTGACACTAGATGTTGATGGTCGATGCTTGACACCGATGCGTTGCCTGCGGCATTTAGCGTCTCCCCGATTCGCACCGCGCGCTGACGGGCCGAGCCAGGAGGGGGCTCGGGGTAAGACAAAAAACTACCTTTTGCGACTTTGCGCCCCCCGGCGACCTCACCCGGCGGGTTGATCACCCATCTCTTTTTCCACGCACACTCAGTCAACGCCGTCAACCAGATGTCAGACCCGCGTAGTAATCCCTGGAGGGGAACCATGGAGATGAAGCACATGGAAAATGACTCCGCAGCCGCCGCCGCCAACCTGTCGAAGCAGACCGTTCACGAGGTGAACGCGCACGCCGTTCCCCGGCGCGGCAAGGCCCAGGGCCTGACCGTCAAGCGCTTCTTCACCACCCCGGGCGTCGACCCGGCCGACGAGATCGCCTGGGAATACCGCACCGCCTCGATCACCGGCGAAGACGGCAAGGTCGTCTTCGAGCAGAAGAACGTCGAAGTGCCCAAGTCGTGGTCGATGCTCGCCACCAACGTGGTGGCCTCGAAGTACTTCCGCGGCCAGGTCGGCACTCCCGACCGTGAGACCAGCGTGCGCCGCCTGGTCGGCCGCGTCGCCGACACCATCACCGCCTGGGGCGAGCAGGGCGGCTACTTCGCCAGCGTCGAAGACAAAGCGGCCTTCCACGCCGAACTGACGCACCTGCTGCTGCGCCAGAAGGTGGCCTTCAATTCACCCGTCTGGTTCAACGTGGGCGTCGAAGAGCACCCCCAGTGCAGCGCCTGCTTCATCAATTCCGTCGAAGACTCGATGGACTCGATTCTGCGCCTGGCGCGCACCGAGGGCATGCTCTTCAAGTACGGCTCGGGCACCGGCTCGAACCTCTCGCCCATTCGCAGCTCGCGTGAAGTGCTCAAGGGCGGCGGCACGGCCTCGGGGCCGGTGAGCTTCATGAAGGGCTTCGACGCCTTCGCCGGCGTCATCAAGTCGGGCGGCAAGACCCGCCGCGCGGCGAAGATGGTCATTCTGAACGCCGAGCACCCCGACATCCTCGAGTTCGTGCGCTGCAAGGTCGTCGAAGAGAAGAAGGCCCACGCGCTCATCGACGCGGGCTACGACAGCTCGTTCAACGGCGAGGCGTACTCGTCGGTCTTCTTCCAGAACTCGAACAACTCGGTGCGCGTCACCGACGACTTCATGAAGGCGGTCAGCGAAGACCGCGCGTGGAACACCAAGGCCGTGGTCGACGGCAGCATCGTCGACACCTACCGCGCGCGTGACGTGTTCCGCGAAATCGCCGAGGCCACCTGGCAGTGCGGTGACCCGGGCCTGCAGTTCGACACCACGGTCAACGCCTGGCACACCAGCGCCAACACCGCGCGCATCAACGCGTCGAACCCCTGCAGCGAGTACATGTTCCTCGACGACACCGCCTGCAACCTGGCGTCGTTGAACCTGATGCACTTCCGCGGGGTGGACGGCGAGTTCGACGTCGAGTCGTTCAAGCACGCGGTCGACATCACCCTGATGGGCCAGGAAATCGTGGTCGGCTTCTCGAAGTACCCGACCGAGAAGATCACCAAGAACTCGTGGGACTTCCGCCCGCTGGGTCTGGGGTACGCCAACCTGGGCGCGCTGCTGATGTCGGCGGGCCTGCCCTACGATTCCGACGAGGGTCGCGCCTACGCTGGCGCCGTCACCTCGCTGATGGCGGGCCGCGCGTACCACATGAGCGCGCGCATGGCCGAGCACCTGGGCGCGTTCGCGGGCTACGCGGCGAACACCGAGCCCATGCTGGGCGTGATGCGCAAGCACCGCAAGGCGGCGTACCAGCTGCCCTCGACCCTCACGAGCGACAAGAAGCTCTTCGAGGCGCAGAAGCAGGTGTGGGACGAGGCCCTGCAGCACGGCGAGCAGTACGGCTACCGCAACGCGCAGGTCACGGTGCTGGCGCCGACGGGCACCAT
>CAIWFK010000660.1 GCA_903911905.1 uncultured Myxococcales bacterium | reverse complement strand
GACAGCCCCGCGGCCAGGGCCGGTTTGCAGACCGGAGACCTGGTGCTCTCCATCGGCGGGTCGCCAGTTCGGGACTCGCTCGAGGCCTTCGCCGCGGTGCGCCGTGCGCCCGAGCTGCGGGTCTCGATTCGCCGCGACGGAGCCGATCGCGAGCTCACCATTCGCCCGCCGGAGTAGGCTCACCCGAGCGATGCCGCCGCCGCCCCGGCCGAAGAAGAAGCCCACCCACGCCAGCGCCGAGCAGGTCCAAGCGCGCTGTCGCGGAGCCCTGCTGGGCCTGGCCGTGGGCGATGCCCTGGGCGTGACCAACGCCGGCCGGAACGTGATGGCGCCGCCGTTCCCCGAGCTGGCCGACGGGCCGCAGACCGAAATGCTCGGCCGTGGGCCAGCGTCACTGAGGGCCGGGCAGGTGTCGTGGCCGGCCGAAATGGCCTTCTGCCTGTCGACTGCGCTGCGAAATCACCGCGGCTTCGACGTAGTCGAGACCGCGAAGACCTACGCGCGCTGGTTGCCCGACGGCCTCGACGTGCCCGAATCGGTGCTCAACCCGCTCGAACTGGTGCGCGAAGGTCGCTCGGGAGCATTCACGGGTCGGCACGCCTGGCTCGAGAGCGCGCAGCGGGTGTGTGACGGCGCGGCGCTGGCCCGGGTCGCGCCGGTGGCGGTCTACTTCCACGCGAACCCCACCGAGCTGGTGCGCGCTTCGCTCGAGGACACGGCCATCACCCACTTCGCGCCCAGCTGTCAGTTGGCCAGCGCCATCTTCACCGGCGTGCTCGCGTCGGCCATCGATTCGCCCGACGACGCGCTCGAGCACGAGGCGGCGATGAAGGCGCTCGAGGCCCAGCGCACCCTGGCGGCCGCCACCCTCGGTCGCAGCCAGCCAGACTGGGTCGCCCAGGTGCACGACGCGGCGCTCGAGCTGCGCGGTGACCTGCTCGCCGCCCGGGACGACGACCCGATGCTCTACGGGCCCGACCTGCACCTCTTCCAGCGGCAGACGGTACGGGTCGCGCTGCGACTTGCGCTCTGGGAGCTGTTCCATGCACCTGGCTTCGAGGCCGGTGTTCTCGACGCCATCAACCGCGGCGGCCAGGCCAGCCTGAACGGCGCGGTGACCGGCGCGCTGCTGGGCGCGGTCTTCGGCGATGCCGCCATTCCCGAGCGCTGGGTCGAGCGGGTGATGGAGGCGCCAGGCTTCCAGGGTGGGCCTCATTTCAGCGTGTACCACCCGCGTTTCCTGGTGACCCTCGAGCCCCACGACTGAGCGCCGCTCTGGGCGGTGCTGCCTGGTGGTGTCGACGACGCAGGTCGGGTGTCAATGAGGTCTCGAGGCGGGGCGTGCCGCTTGTTGGCCCCCGCTCGAACGGCGGGCTAAGCCTGAAAAGAGCCATGGGCCCAACGTCTCCCGTCACCGCGCGCATCTTCGAGCTGCTGCAATGGCCGATGGTCGCCTTCGTTCTCGGGCTGACCGGCCTGGCCTGGCTGATTCATCTGGGGCTGCGTGGTCGCTGGAACCCCACGCGCCGCAAGTTGATGCTGGCCCGCTTCACCCGTCTGGCGACCACCATCGGCATCGGGCTGGTGCTCTTCACGCTCGGTGGACTCGCGCTGCGCTTCGAGGCGACCGAATGGGTCACCGGGCCTCTGGGCTTCGTCACGCTCATCGTCTGGCTGGTGGTGGCGCTGCGGGTCGCGCGAGTGCTCGTGCTGTTGTGGCTCTTCGCCAACAGCGCCCGGGAAGGCGTGCCGCTGCTGCTGGTCGACCTGTTCTCGGTGGGCGCCACGTTGGTGGCCTTCGCCGCGTTGGTGCACCGGGTCTTCCTCATCGAAGTCACCTCGCTGTTGGCGACCTCGGCGGTGGTCTCGGTGGTGCTCGGCCTCGCCCTGCAGGACACGCTGGGCAACCTGTTCTCGGGCATCTCGATTCAGATCGATCGCCCCTTCCGCCTGGGAGATTGGATCGAGGTTCGCTCGGGCGCCGACAAGGTCAGCGGCCAGGTGATGGAACTGACCTGGCGCTCGACGGTGCTGATGGCCATCGGCGAAGAGCTGATCACCATTCCCAACCGCACCGTGGCCCAGGGGCTGGTGCTCAACTATTCGGGGCGCGAGCGGCCGTTCGTGCGCGTGTACATCTTCCGCGTGCCGCTCGAGGCCAACGTCGAGGCCGCCCGCTCGGCCCTGCTCGACGCCGCGCGCGGCACCCAGGGTGTGCTCGAAGAACCGGCTCCGTCGGCGCTCGTCGCCGAGACCACCGAGTCGTGGATCGCGCTCAAGCTCATCGTCTTCATCGGCGACTACGGCAGCCAGTATTCGGTCGCCGATCGGGTGCAGACCCGGGCCCTGGCGCTGCTCGCCGAGCGGGGCCTGGCCCTCGCCACCGCGCGCGTGAAGCTCGACGGCGCGAAGTGACGTTTCAGTGGTTGGCGGCGCCCGGGGTGGGGCTCATGCTGACCGTGAAGTCGGTGGCGTTCACGTTGGTGTCGGCACCGTCGGGAATGCGCGCCAGTGACTGGGTGCCCGTACCGGGGTCGCTCAACGACGAGGTCGACGCCGAACCTTCCTGCAACGGCACCAGCTGCCCGTTGGTCGACCAGGTCGTCGACCCTTCGTACGACAGCGAGTCGATCACCATGCTGCCCTTGACCAACGCGATGGCGTCGGGCGCGCCGTTCTGCACGACGTCGGTGGTCGCGCTCGAAGGGAAGGGCACCTGCGGCGTGCCGGCGGGCAGGGTGCCGAGCACCGCGGGAACCCCGATGACCAGGAACGCTCCGGGCGCGAGCGAGCCCACCGCGTCGAGCGCGATGGTGTTGTAGGTCAGCCCGTTGGCCCCGTTCACCAGCACCACCGAGACGCCGACCAGGCTGGCCGCCGCGCTGCCGCCGTTGAAGAGCTCGATGAACTCGGCGGTGTCGGTGCCGGGTTGATCGTAATCGACCTCGTTGATCACCAGCCCCGTGCCGCGCGTCGTGCCGCCGCCAGTCGAGGTGCCACCTCCCGTCGCCGTACCTCCTCCCGTCGCCGCACCGCCGCCCGTGACCGTGCCGCCGCCAGTGGAGCCGCCGCCTCCCGTCGCGATGCCACCGCCCGTGTTCACGAAGCCGCCGCCGCCGGTGGTGGTGCCTCCGCCGGTCGACCCGTTCCCGCCGCCCGAGACGCCCGTGTCCGTACAGGCGCGATCGAAGCAGGTCTGCGCCGGGCCACACTGCACGCACTGCACGCCGTGGTCACCACACGCCTGGGCCAGCGACCCGTCGATGCAGTCGTTGGCCAGCGTGCAGCACCCGTCGCAGTTGCTGGGCAGACACTTCGCCTTGGTGGTCGACCCGCACGAAGCGGCCGCGCCAATCAGCAGACCCATCACGAACCAACCACGAACGGCCTTCACGGTGGACCTCGGGGTTCGTCAGCGAACGACCAGCACCGGCTTGGAGCAGATGTGCACGAGTCGATCGGCCACGCTGCCCAGCATGACGCGCGAGAGCGCCGAGTGGCCCTTGGCGCCGACCACCACGCCCCAGACCCGCGCGTCGAGCGCCAGGTCGGCGATGGCCTCGGCGGGCGCGCCACTGAGCACCACCCGCGAGCTCTTCACCCCGAACCCCGAAGCCACCTTCTCGGCGCGCGCCAGGGTGTCGTTGGCGGTCAGCCGGTTGGCTTCTTCGATCTTCGCGATGGTGTCGGCGTACGCCGCCGGCGGCAACAGCACCGGAGGGCTGACGCACACCAGGTCGACCTCGAAGCCCATGGCCTTCGCCAACGCGCAGCCCTGTTCGACGCCTGTGAGGCTGGGGGCGCTGCCGTCGACCGCGATCACGACGCTCGTCATGGCGAGTACGTTACCGCGAAAGCGCGAGGCCCGGCGCGAAGGAAGTGTCAGCGCGGGTGCACCGACGCGACGTCACCTGGTGCCAGCGGGCCTTCCTTCTCGACCCAGGCCACCAGGCCGCGCCGCTTGAACGCCGCCTTCACGTAGCGCGAGGTCACGGTCTCGTCGCCCACGCCGCGGGCGATGGCCCGGCCCGTCTGGGTGCAGGGTGCGTTCTCGCCGTCGATCACCAGCGACACCCCCGAGGGGAAGACGAGGCGGGTGGACGGCGCCAGCGTGGTCAGCTCGGGGGCCCCCGAAAAGACCAGGTTGGCGCCACACCATTCGGGGGCGATTCGGGGCAGCGACAACGCCGCGGCCGTGGCCGCCAGCTCTTCTTCGCTGAGCAGCGAGAGCTGGCGCGCGTTGCGAATGATGGTGCCCCTGGGCAGGTGCTTTTCCCGGACGCCGCTCTTTCGGGTGGGGCCGGCGTGGCGGTCGCCCGGCAGGCCGTCGAGGGTCAGCGTGGCCGAGGGCAGGGGCCGGGTCACGAACGAGTCACCGTCGGCGAGGCCCAGGTAGACCAGCTTCATGACGCCGGCTGTAGACGGGCGGCGATTTCCTGTAAAGGCGGCGCATGGCGTCCTTTTCCATCAACAACGTGTCGAAGGCCTACGGGCCGAAGAAGCTGTTCGAGAACGTCAACGTCGCGTTCTCGGCGGGCAAGCGGTACGGCCTGACCGGCCCCAACGGCGCCGGCAAGTCGACGTTCATGAAGATTCTGGCCGCCGACGAAGAGCAGGACACCGGCGAAATTCTCCGGCCGCGCAAGCTGGGCATTCTTCGCCAGGACCACTTCAAGTTCGAAGCGACCCGCGTGCTCGACGTGGTCATCATGGGCAACAAGGGCCTGTGGGCGGCGATGGACGAGAAGAACAAGCTGCTCGAGAAGTCGGACCTGACCGAGGCCGACGGCCACCGCCTGGGCGACCTCGAGGGCGTCATCGCCGAAGAAGACGGCTACAGCGCCGAGAGCGACGCGGCCGCGCTGCTGATGGGTCTGGGCATCGAAGAGAAGTTCCACGAAGGCCCGCTCTCGGCGTTGACCGGTGGCTACAAGCTGCGCGTGCTGCTGGCGCAGGCGCTGTTCGGCAAGCCCGAGGGGCTGCTGCTCGACGAGCCGACCAACAACCTCGACCTGG
>CAIWFK010000659.1 GCA_903911905.1 uncultured Myxococcales bacterium | reverse complement strand
GAGGGCAGCTCGTTCACCATGGTCTCGGGCGGCCTCGCCCACTTCCCGCCGCCCGACCCCAAGTTGTGGATGGGGACGGTCAAGAACGCCACCGCGCGCTCGAAGAGCGTCACCGCCTGGGCCGCGTCTTTCGAACGCAACGCCATGGTGCCCCGCGCATAATACCAGGCACCGGTGCGCTGCCCTGCGGGCGTCGCGTCGAGCACCGCCATCGCTCCGCGCAGGTCGCCCGCCACGTCCCGGCCGCGCGCCGCGCTCAAGACCTCGTCGATCGAAGACATCAGAAGGTCCACGCGAGCTGCGAGAGCGCCCACTGTTTGAGGTTCGTGACCAGGTCTTCGTGCTTCAATTCGTCGCTGGTGACCGGGGTCGACACCGTCAGCCCCTGGGCGAAGCGCTGCTCGAGCTGCGAGGCGACCGTCGGGTCTTCCACCGCCAGCGCGTCTTCGGCGTCGAGGTTGGTCGAGCGGCCATTGAGGTTCACCGACCCCACGATGCTGAACTGGCCGTCGAAGGTGGCGGTCTTGGCGTGCAGCGTGCCGCCCTGCTTTTCGTTCACGTGCACGCCCGCGTCGATCAGGTCGTCGTAGAAGTACCGCGCCGCGTCGGCGACCTCGGTCATGTCGCTGGACGTGCGGCTGTTGGTCAGCACCTGCACGTCGACGCCCCGCTTCGCCGCGGCGATCAGCGCGTCGCGAATCTCGGGCGGGGGCAGGAAGTAGGCGTTCTCGATGGTGATCGACTTCTTCGCCGTCGAGATGGCGTCGACGTACAGCCGCTCGGCGGTGTGATCGAGCGTGGTGCTGGTCGGCGCGGCCTGCACCACCCGCACCTTCGTGCCACCCTCGACTGGCGTGAGCGTGGGAAAGAGCGCCGCCCGGTCCGCGTCGGACACCGGGTCGCCCAGCTTGCTCCAGTTGCGCAGGAAGGCCGCGGTGGCGTCGGCCACGGCCGGGCCCTGCAGCTTCAGGTCGACGTCGCGCCACGCTTCGGTGGGCGTGGCGCCGCGAGAGGTCACCAGTTGCCCCGTGCCGCCCCACGCGTATTCGTTGGCCACGTTCATGCCGCCTTCGACCGAGGCCTGGCCATCGACGATCAGGTGCTTCTCGTGCCAGCGATCGTTGAGTTCCCACACCTGCCACTTCTGGCCGTACGGGCGCAGCTCGACGCCAGCCTGCTTCATCAGGTCGAACATCTTCGGGTCCGCGCGGCTGCTGCCGACCGCGTCGTAGATCACCCGCACCTTCACTCCGGCCTTCGCCTTGTCGGCCAGGGCCTGGGCCAGCTTCCACCCCGTCTCGTCGGAATTGAAGATGAAGGTCTGCAGGCAGATCGAACTCTTCGCGCCGGCGATCATCGCGTCGCGCTCGGCGAACGAATTGACCCCGTCGAGCAACAGCTTGACCTGGTTGCCGCCCACGTTGCGGCTGACCGTGTCGCGGTCGAGCACCGCTTCGAAGGTCGCCGAACCGAAGCCCTCGAGGCCGGCAGTCGCCGTCGCAATCGCACTCGCCGCCGAAGTCCCCCACACCGGCGCGGCAGGGGCCACGGTGGTGACGCCTGGCGCCGCGACCGCACGTCCCGGCGCAGGAGCCGGCGCGGGGGCAGGCGCGGCCGGTGCCGCAGTCGGGGCTGCGAGCGGTTCGGGGGCTGAAGGGCCAGGCCGTTTGATTCGCATGGAAGCCCACCGTTCTACCACGGCCGCCGTCAGGGCCAGAGCGCCTCGAGGTGATCGATCTTCAGGTTCACCACCTTGCCCGTGCGCTCCACCCGCCCCGAGCCCACCACCAGCGGCGTGGCCGTCAATTCCTGCCGGAAGCGCTCGAAGTTTCGCGGCTCGATGATGAAGTTGGCGATGCCGGTCTCGTCTTCCACCGAGAGGAAGGTGAAGCCCTTGGCGGTGGGCGGGCGCTGCCGCACGATGATGATGCCGCCCAGCCGGGCGTGCCGCCCCGAAGGCACCTCGAGCAACTGCCTGGCGGTGATGGCGCCGCGCGTCTTGAGCTGCGGTCTGAGCAAGGCCACCGGGTGGGCCTCGAGCGAGAGGCTGGTGGTCTGGTAGTCGGCCGTCACCCGCTCGTCCTGCGTCATGGCCGGGAAGGTGGCGCGGTCGGCGGCCATGGGCAGCCCGAAGAAGAGGTCGTCGGCGTCGAAGGGGCCCAGGGCGTGCAGGTCCCACAGGGCGTTGCGGCGGTGCTCGCACAACGCGTTGAGCGCGCCGGCCAGCGCCAGCCGGGTCAGCTCGTGTCGGGGCACGCGAGAACGCCGGGCCAGGTCGGCCACCGAGGTGTAGGGCAGGTCCCTGGCGGCGACCAGGCGATCGACCGAGTCGCGCCGCAGCCCCCGCACCAGCTCGAACCCCAGCCGCAGCCGGGGCTGGGGAGGCTGCTGCCCGCCCTCGGGGAAGGCCGTGGCGTCGCCGTCGGCCGGCTCGAGCTCGCAGGTCCATCGCGAGGCGTTGACGTCGATGGGGCGCACCTCGACCCCGTGCCGCTTCGCGTCTTCGACCAGGGTGTGCGGCGCGTAGAAGCCCATCGGCTGGGCGTCGAGCAGCGCGGCGCAGAAGGCCGCCGGGTAGTAGCGCTTGAGCCAGCACGAGGCGTAGGCGATGAGCGCGAACGACGCCGAATGGCTCTCGGGAAAGCCGTAGGCCGAGAAGCCCTTGAAGCTCTCGAAGCACCGCTCGGCGAACTCGCGCTCGTACCCCCGGCTGACGCACCCCTCGACGAACCGATCGCGGAAGGCGGGCAACTGCTCGTCGGCGCGCTTGCTCGAGAGCACCCGCCGCAGCTTGTCGGCGTCGACCCCCGTGAAGCCAGCCGCCACCATCGCCAGCTTCATGGCCTGCTCCTGGAACAGGGGCACGCCCAGGGTGCGCTCGAGAATGTCCTTCACCGCCGGCGAGGGGTAGCTGACCGGCTCGACCCCCGAGCGGCGGCGCAGGTACGGGTGCACCATGTCGCCGACGATCGGCCCCGGGCGGATGATCGCGATCTCCACCACCAGGTCGTAGAAGCAGCGCGGCTTGAGCCGGGGCAGCATCGACATCTGCGCGCGGCTCTCGACCTGGAAGGTGCCGATGGAATCGCCCTCGCACAGCATGTCGTAGACCGCCGGGTCTTCGGCCGGAATGGTGGCCATGGACCAGCGGCGACCGGTGGTCTGGGCCACCAACTCGAGCGTGCGTGAGATGACCGTCAGCATGCCCAGGCCCAGCAGGTCCACTTTGAGAATGTCGAGCGCCGAGAGGTCGTCCTTTTCCCACTGCACCACGGTGCGCTGGTCCATCGCGCCGTTCTCGACCGGCGCCACCGAGACCAGGCGATCGTGGGTGATGACGAAGCCGCCCACGTGAATCGACAGGTGGCGCGGCATGCCCACCAACTGCCGCGAGAGCGCCAGGGTCTGCTGCACGGCGAGGTCGCCCGCCGACAGCCCCGCCGCGTGCACCTGCGCCGGCCCCACCTCTTCGTGGAAGTCGATGGTCTTGGCCAGCCGGTCGACCTGGTCCAACGAGAGCCCCAGCGCCTTGCCCACCTCGCGGGTCGCCATCTTGTCGCGGAAGCAGATGTGCTCGCACACCATGGCCGCGCGGTGCCGACCGTGCTTCTCGTAGACGTATTGAATGACCTCTTCGCGGCGGGCGTGCTCGAAGTCGACGTCGATGTCGGGAGGTTCCCGCCGCTCCATCGACAGGAAGCGCTCGAACAAGAGACCCATGCGCACCGGGTCGATGGCGGTGATCTGCAACGCGAAGCACACCGCCGAATTGGCCGCGCTCCCCCGCCCCTGACAGAGGATGCCGCGGCTGCGCGCGAAGCGAACGATGTCCCACAGCGCGAGGAAGTAGCCTGCGTACCCCAGCGCGCCGATCAGCTCGAACTCGCGGGCCAGTTGCCGGTGCACGGCCTCGGGCACCCCCGACGGGTAGCGAACGATCAGCCCCTGCTGCACCAGGTCGATCAGGTACGACTGCGGCGTGTGGCCGGGCGGCAGCTCCTCTTCGCTGAACTCGTACTTCAACTGGTCCATCGAGAAGTGGCACGACTCGGCCAGCTCGAGCGTGCGGCCCACCACGTCGGGCATGTCGGCGAAGAGCTCGAGCAGCTCACCCGGCGACTTGAGCGTGCGCTCGGCGTTGGGAAAGAGCAGCGTGCCGGCCTTCGCCACCGTGGTGCCGCAGCGAATGGCGGTCATCACGTCGTGCAGCGGCTGCCGTTCACGCAGGTGGGTGTGCACGTCGTTGTGGGCCAGCAGCGGCACCTCGAGCTCGCGGGCCAGGAAGCGGGCGCGCTCGACCCGCAGCTCGTCGTCGGCGGCCAGGGCCCGCTGCACCCCCACGTAGAACCGCCCGGGGAAGGCCTCGGCCAGGCCCGCCACCGTGCCCACGTCGTCGAGGGCCGAAGGCAACACCGCGAACAACCCTTCGGCCTGGCTGGCCACCCGGCGCCAGTCGAGCCCCGCCTCGCCCTTGGGGTGCGAGAGCCGACTCTCGGAAATGAGCTCGCACAGGTGCGCGTAGCCCACCGCGTTCTCGACGTAGAGCACCAGCCGCGCGCCGGGCCGCCCGCTCCAGGTCAGGGTCAGCCCCGAGGCGACGAGGAGTTTCACGCCCCGCGCCTTCGCCTCGAGGTGGGCCTTCACCACCCCGTACAGCCCATCGTCATCGGTCAACGCCAGCGCCGAGAGCCCGAGTTCGGCTGCGCGCGCGACCAGTTCTTCGGGGTGCGAGGCCCCGGTGAGGAAGCTGTAGTTCGAACGACAGACGAGCTCGGCGTACACGGGAAAGGTCAGTCGAAGACGCCCTGCGCGTAGAAGGCACCGTCGCGCCCATCGCGGAAGACCCACAGCAGGCCCACGCCCTCCAATTGCACCCGGTAGTAGTCGCGCGCGTACCCCTCTTCCCACCAGGCCCCCACCAGCCGCTCGGGGCCCCAGACCGACTCGACCTTGCGGCGCCGGCCCGCCACGTTCACCCACTGCAGCGCCCCCACCGGCGACACCTCGGCGTGCAGCCGCGAGGGCTCCCTGAACACCCGTGGCGGGCGGGTGGAGACCGAGGGCAGACACAGCAGCGGCACCTGCTCGACCTTCGCCTTGCGTTTGGGCCAGCGCTTCGGCACCGCACCGCTGGCGTCGATGGGTTCCTGCTCGAGCGCCGAGCCGATCTCGGGGAACGGCTCCGATGACGCTTCGACGGGTGCTCGTTCCTGTTGAGGAGGCACCAGCCAGTCGTAGCCGGTGGCCGAAATGGGAGGCGAAAACCGGCGGTGCTCCCAGGCCCCCTCGGGGCGGTGGGTGGCCCGGGGCACTGCCGCGAAGAGGGCCGCCTCACCCAGCGCCGACTGGAGGCGCGAGAGTACGATCTCCAGCGCCGCTTCACCGGCCGGAGCGTCGCCCAGCACCAACTGCCGCCCCGGGTCGGCGCTGGCCTCGTCGACCCGTACGGCGAGCGCGACGATGGGCTGATGCACGGTGAGGTCGGTCAGCCGATGCCGCGCCAACTCGAGCAGCATTCGCCCTTCCGACGAGGGGCGGGCCAGCACCAGCGGCACCACCAGCGGCTCGGCGCCGTCGAGCCTGACCGTCACCTGCACCCGCACCGCGGCCTGCTGCCGCCCCTGCAGCCGGGCGCACACCCGGTCGATGGCCATCTTGAGCGCGAAGAGCACCGGCTCGAGGTGCTCGGCCGGCCAGTCCAACTGCACCGCCTCGTCGATGAGCTCGGGCAGCTCGTCGGCCACGAAGCGCGAGTCGTCGTCGCCGCGACACAGCCGCGCGGCCTGCAGGCCGGTGGTGCCGAACCGCGCCACCAGCGCGCCCGAGGCCAGCCCGGCCAGCTCGCCCAACGTGCTCAAGCCCAGCGCACGGAACGGCGCGGCCGCCTCGGGGCCCAGCCAGCCCCGCTCGAGCGCCGACAAGGGCAGCGGTGCCAGCGCCCCACCGCCTCGAGGGCCCACCACCACGGGCTCGCCCCGGTGTCTGGCCACCGCCTGCGCGGTGAAGCGCTCTTCGGCCACCACGCAGCGCCCCGAGAGCCCCAGCGCACGCGCGGCCTCGACCACCCGCTCGGCCCACGGCCCTTCTCCCTGAAACAAGCCCGCAGCCGAGGCGTCGAGCCACAGTCCTTCGGCGTCGTCGACCTGGAAGGCCGGGGCCAGGGGCAGCAGCGCTTCGCCCAGCGAGCGCAGCGCCAGCAGCTCGGCCTGCTCGTCGTAGCGCACCCGCACGCACGAGGGCTCGAGCGCGCTGGCCGCCGCCACCGACAGCCCCGGCTTGATGCCGCGCTTCATGGCGCGCCCCGAAGCGAACCGCACCCGCTGGGCCCCTCGCTCGTCGGCGTGGAGCACCACCGGCTTGCCGGCCAGCGACGGTTGCTCGATGACCCGCCGCTGCATGGGGAAGCGGGGAAGAAACAGGTAGCCCAGGCGCATGTCAGCACCCGCTCCTTCCGGCCGCGTCGTCACCTCGAACGTGCGGGGGTGGTCGCCTCATCGCCAGTTCCTTCCAGGCAGCGTCAGGGGCGCGTCGCGACCAGGTCGGCCCGGCGCGCGAATGCCCGGGTAGCCGTCGCGCAGCAGGTTCTTCTTCGGGCGCAGCAGCGAGTCCCTGGGCAGCACCTGCTGGGTCACGGGGGGCGGACCGACCGCGCGCACCCGCCGAATGGGCACCACGGGCCCGCGGGTCAGCCTCGCCCGCACCACCCTCGCCTGCTTGCCGTGGGGCGAGCGCACGTCCCAGGCGACGCCGTCCTCGGCGTCCTGTGCGACCAGCCGCAGGTGCCTGGGCAGGGAAGGCGCCGCGCTCTGGCTGAGCGTCAGGCGCACCACGCCCTGGGCCGGCGCCGAGGCCGCGGTGAGGAGCACCAGGAGCGAGCCCCCCGCACGCGCCGCGTCGAGCAGTTTTTTGGTCTCGGTCAGGCTGAGCACCACCCCGGTCGACGACACGTCGAGCACCACGCAGGTGAACGCGCCGCTGCGCAGCAACTGCACCGCCGACCAGACCAGTTGTTTGGAAGACGGCGGCCGAACGATCAGCAACCGCTCGAGCTCGACGCCCAGGCACAGGGCCGCTGGCGGGTAGAGCTCGCACGGCCCGTCGACCCAGGCCGACAGCCGCTGTTCCCGTGCGGCCGAAGCGACCAGGCTCAGCGCGATGGTGGTGCGCCCCGAGGCGGGCTCTCCGGTCAGCTCGACCCCGCCTCCCAGCCGGAAGACGCCCAGCGCGTCGAGCTCGGGCACGCCCGTGCGAAGGGTGAGCACCAACTGCCGGGGCTGGGCTTCGAGCTTCTGAATCTGACTGCGCAACCGCTCGAGTACGACCGCGTTCTGGCTCATTCGTCGCTCCCTGGAAACCGATCCACTACTGAACATGTGGACAGTATCAAGGGGGTCTGACATTCCCGTGTCGTTGCGGGGTCCTGGCGAGCCACCGTTCGCTCCCGAGCCGGTAAATCGGCCTGAAACGAGGGGGCCGGAAATTCCGTCACGACTTCAATCGGGGTTGGTACGCTCGCGATCTTCCTTTGCAAAGGGAGCGGCACAACGTGAACGGACAGGGCCTGCAGGCGGTTCGCAGTGAGATCGAAGCCATCGTGACGTTTCAGTCGGCGCTCAACCGGCTGGCGCTCACCATCGACGAAGATGCGCTGACGGAATGGATGGGCCCTCGCCCCGACGAAGTCGACACCATGGCCAGCGACGACGGCACCTTCTCGTACGAAGAGCTGGCCGACGTGCGCAAGCGCGCGGGCGAGGCGCTCTCGACGCGCTTCCGTGAGGTGGCGAAGGCGACCGCCAGCCGGCCGTCGGTGCAGGCGATTCTGGCCCAGGCGCTCCACGCGGCGACCGGCGGCGTGGCCACGCTCAACCAGGGGCCGGAGGCCGGCGGCGTGCT
>CAIWFK010000658.1 GCA_903911905.1 uncultured Myxococcales bacterium | reverse complement strand
CCTTGAGCTGAGCGGTGTTCCCAGCCGCGTCCCTGACGAGCAAGAGGTCCTGGGTCTGGCCGCGTTCGCCAGCCTGGTACACGCCGTCGGCGGTGACCGTCGCCAGCGAGCCCGAGCCCTGCGATTCGGTCGCGAAGCTGAACGTGTAGCCGCTGCCGGCGCCCCCGGACGCGGTGAGCTGCATCTTCTGGCGGGGCGCGACCAGGTTGCGGTCAGCCTGGAGCGAGAGGGTCGACACGTCCGGAAGCGTGAGGTCGCGGCAGCCCGCAAGGCCAGCCAGCACCAGACACCACGTGAACGTCGAGCGCGCGAACATGTGTACTCCCGTTGATTCGCCAGACTTCCCCCCATCGGGCCCGGCCACGGCCCACTCGAGCGCGCGGTGCGGGTGGAACCGTCGCTCATGATGTCAAACCGTGTCGCGTCGTGCAGCTGGTCGTGCTCGCTGCGAAAACCCCTCGTCCTTGATCATGGTCATGAGGCCCGGGCCGTCAGGGCTGTGATTCGAAGGCGCCGATGTCGGCGAGCGGCGGTGCACCGGCCGCGCCTGCGGGCCGCGGGCAGCCCTGGTAGTCCTCACCAGGCACCGCGGTGCCGTTGGGAATGCGGTCGAGTGCCGCCGAGCCGGGCGAGAGCCGCAGGTCGTTCGCTCCGGCGTCGACGAACATCGGGTCGCCCTGGGCGAACGAGCCAGCGAGGGGCGGCGTCGAGCCGGGTGTCGTGACCTGCCAGACCAGGGAGTAGTCGACCTGGTAGGTGGAGCCACCACTGACCGCGGTGGTGCCGAGCGCGAAGAGGTTGCCGCTGGTCCTGGTGAGACGATCGACACTGAAGAGCTGCACGGCCTGGGCGAAGTCGAAGAAGGTGTTCTGCTGCACGGTCGCGTTGATGACCCCGACGAGGCCGGACTCCGACGCGACGAAGGGATGCGGCACGTGCATGAACACGTTGTTGGTCACCGTCACGTCGACCTGGTGAACGAGGGTGTCGTAGCGGGTGCCGACCGAGATGCCGGTGTCGCGCGAGAGGAACGAGTTCTGGTCGACGAGCAACGTCACGTTGGCAGCGACGACGCCGTCGGTGGACTGACCCGCGACGCCGGCCAGGGTTCCGGTTCCGCCTGTGAAGCGGTTGTTGCGCACGATGAAAGCGCCGGTCTGGTTGGCGATGATGCTGCCGCTCGCCGGAACGTCGAAGCCCTCGACCACGCCACCGCTGCCCTGGAACGAGATGGTGCCTTGAATCGACGCGCCGTTGCAGCCGCGCAGCGTGACGTACGGCGGAATTCGCCACCCCGAGCCGAGCGCGGCGCCCTTGATTTGAATGACGTCGTTGGCCTGCGCGGCGGCGATGGCGGCGGTCAGCGTCTGCTCGGTCGGCACTTCGATGACGTTGGCGGGCGCGGGGTCGAGGCAGTCGAGCACCAACAGTCGACACGCGCCCGAGGGCTGCACGCCGCCGTCACTCGCGGCACCGCCGCCGGTCGCAACGCCACCGCCGGTTGCAATGCCGCCGCCGGTTGCAATGCCGCCACCGGTCGCAACGCCACCGCCGGTGGCAATGCCGCCACCGGTCACGACGCCACCGCCGGTGGCATTGCCGCCACCGGTCACGACGCCACCGCCAGTGG
>CAIWFK010000657.1 GCA_903911905.1 uncultured Myxococcales bacterium | reverse complement strand
CGCGGCCGTGCGCCAGGTCGAGCACCTCGAGCACCTGCAGCGCCACGTCGTGCACCGCCTCGAAGGCCAGCCGCCCGTCGGCCCGCAGCCGCTCGGCCAGCGACTGGCCTTCCACCAATTCCATCACCAGGAACGGGCGGGCCCGGTCGGCCACGAAGTCGAAGACCCGCACCGCATGCGGGTGCTCGAGCTGCGCCAACACCTGCGCCTCGAGCCGGAAGCGGGCCAGCGCTTCGGGCTGCGCCGAGGCGTGCGCGTGCAGCACCTTGAGCGCCACCTTGCGCCCCATCACCGAGTGCTCGGCCGCGTACACCACGCCCATGCCGCCCTCGGCCAGCTTGCGATCGATGCGGTAGGGGCTGAGGTCGAGATCGCGCATCTGGAAAGGGCCACTGTCGTGTTCAGGCCCGAAGACTGCAAGAACGTTGCCGGAATTCGGAAAGGGAGCGCGGCGGATGCCGGTTCGAGCGACTTTGGGCGTGCAGATCGTCGGGCTGCTGGTGGCCGTGTCGGTGCCGCTGTTGGCCCTGCTGGGCGTGGTCGCGCTCGACCGCAACCGCCAGGCGCTCACCGTCGACGCCCAGCAGGCCAACCGCCTGTTGGGAGAGCTGACCGCCAGCGCCATCGCCCACGAACTCGACGGTGCGCGCACCTCGCTGAGCACCATCGGCGAGGTGCTGGTCTCGAATACCCTGCCTTCCGACGAGGCGCGCTTCGCGCTGGCCGGGGCCCAGCTCAAGGCCTGGAACCGCTCGCGCCTGGTGACGCTCTACGGAGGCCCGACCCGCGCCCGCCTGGGCTCGCTGCACCTGCCCGGCGACACCTCGACCGGCCCCCCGACCCTGCCTGCAGAACTCGACATGTCGCATTTTGCGGCAGGGCGGGTGGTGCGAGCAGGTGCCGGTCCCGGTCGGCCCGTGCTGCAGGTGAGCGCGCCGGTGCGGGTCGGCGGCGAGACCGAGCCGCATCTCTGGGTGTACGCCGAGCTCGAGCTCGAGGGCTTGAGCGAGCGGGTGCGGGCCCTGGCCGAAGCGCCGCCGCTGCGTGATGCCGGCGCCATCATGGTCGTCGATCAGTCGCTCGAGCTGGTGCTTGCTGCCGATCGCTCGCGCCTTGGAAATTCGATGCGCGACCACGGCCTGTTCACTGCCGTCACCGGCCACCCCGACTTCCGCCACCCGCTCACGCTCTCGAGCGACTTCACCGATCGCGGCGAGGCGTGGCTGGGCGCCCTGGTCACCGTGCCCGAGCCGGCGTGGGCGGTGATCGTTCAGCAGCCCCACGCGCTGGCCTACCAGACCCTGGGCGCGCTCCAGGCGGCGGTGCTGGGCACGCTCGCGTTGGCGGTGGTGCTCTGCGTGCTGGCGGGCGTGATCGGCGCGCGTCGGCTGGTGCGACCGTTGCGCAGGCTGGTCGACGCGGCACGAGCCATCGGTCAACGCCGCTTCACCCGTGCCGACCCCGCGGTGTCCCAGCGGCCCGACGAGGTGGGCGATCTGGCGCGCGCGGTCGACGACATGTCGGCTCAGCTCGAAACCAGCGAACGCAGCCTGGTGCAGGAAACGAAGGTGCGCGCCGCGCTCTCGCGCTACCTGGCCGACGACGTGGTCGAGCTGGTGGTCGCCGACCCGTCGCGCCTGAAGCTGGGCGGCGAGCAGCGGCTGGTGACGGTGCTCTTCGCCGACGTGGTGGGCTTCACCCGGCTGTCCGAAGCGCTGCCGCCCCAGACGATCGTCGCGGTGCTCAACGAGCTCTTCACCTTCGCCACCGAAATCGTCCGCCAGCAGGGCGGCATCGTCGACAAGTTCATCGGCGACTGCGTGATGGCGGTGTGGGGCGTGCCGGAAAGCGGGCCCGACGATGCGAAGCGGGCGCTCGAGGCGGCCGAGGCGTTGCGCCGCTGGGCCGAGGTCGGCAACCGCCGGTGGTCGCGGCTCTACGGCGTCGAAGTGCACCTGGCCATGGGGCTGCACACGGGGCTGGTGGTGGCCGGCAACGTCGGCAGCGAGCAGCGCATGGACTACACCGTCATCGGCGACACGGTGAACGTCGCCGCGCGCCTCGAGTCGGTCGCCGCGCCCGATCAGATTCTGGTCAGTGAAGAAACCAGGGTCGCCGCCGGTCCCTCTTCCCGGTTGGACGCGGTGGGCGAACGGCTCTTGCGGGGTCGCACCCGGCCCACCACGGTGTATGAACTGCGTCCGTGACGGGGGCGTCGA
Source organism: uncultured Myxococcales bacterium (assembly GCA_903911905.1). Classification (GTDB taxonomy): domain Bacteria; phylum Myxococcota; class Myxococcia; order Myxococcales; family Myxococcaceae; genus Xiheilimnobacterium; species Xiheilimnobacterium phototrophicum. The sequence continues at coordinate 1,240 of CAIWFK010000657.1, read as the reverse complement.
TTGTGAGGAAGGTGTCCGATGGTGCTGGTGCCGCTGGTGTTGATCGCGACCGTCGCTGCTGCGCCGGCCGCCATTCCCGAGACCTGGACCGTCGCGCGCGGTGACACCTGCGCCAACATTTCCCTGCGGGTCTGGGGCAGCGCCACGGCGTACGATCGGTTGCACGCGCTCAATGACCTCGGCCCCCTGCCGCACCTGCTCGCCGTGGGCCAGGTGCTGCGCCTGCGCCCGGTGGAGCAGGGGCCCGACGCGCGGCTGACCTTTCTCAAGCCCGCCGTCCGTACCCGTCACCTGCTCGAGTGGAACCCGGCCTCGCTCAACATGGACCTCTTTCGCCTCGACGAGGTCAACACGCTCGCGGGCGCCGGTGCCGAGCTGACCTTCCGCGACTCGAGCACGCTGCTGCTCGAGGAGAGCGCCCTGCTGGTGGTGTACGGCCAGGCCGCTCGCTCGAAGGCCGAGCCGGTGGGCGTGGCCCTGGCCGACGGTGAGCTGCGGGTCGCGCTCGCCGCGCTGCGCCCGTCGCTGGCGGTGCACACGCCCGCCGCCGAGACCTCGCTGTCGGGCCCGGGCGCCGAGGGCGTGGCCGAGGTCGATCAGGAGCACACCTCGCGCCTCTCGCTCTTCGAAGGCCAGGCCACCCTGACTGCGGCGAAGAGCACCGTGAAGCTCGACGGCGGTCACGGCAGCCGGGTGCGAAACGGAGAGCGCCCCGAAGCCGCCCGCGTGCTGCCCGCCCAGCCCGTGCTGGCGCAGCCCCACATGGTGGCGCTGTGGCACGCCGAGCGCGGAGCCGCCATCACCCTGACCTGGGCCAGCGCCGAGCGCGCGGTCCGCTACCGCGTGCAGTTGGCCCGTGAGCCGCGCTTCGTCGAGCGCGTCGCCGATCGCCGCGTCGACTCGCTCACCGCCACCTTCGAAGGGCAGCCCGTCGGCCGGTTGCTGGCCCGGGTGATCGCCTATGACGAGGCGGGCCTGCAGAGCCGCCCCTCGGCGCTCGCCACCGTCGACGTGGTGCGGGTCGATGGGCTCGAAGACGCCGAAGGCTTGTGGTTGCCTCGTGACGCCACGCCGTCGGTTTCCGTCGGCCCCGGGGTGGTCGCCCTGGTCGACGGCCAGGCGCCCGGCCCGCTGTCCGTCGGCGTGCACCGGTTGGTGCTCTCGCGAGAGGGCGTCGAGCTGCTGCGCGTGCCGCTGCTGGTCGCTCCCGACGCGCCCCGACTCGACCGGCGAACGGCTG
>CAIWFK010000656.1 GCA_903911905.1 uncultured Myxococcales bacterium | reverse complement strand
GTACGCCCGCGTACATGGCGCCCGAGATGGCGAAGGCCGGCCGCATCGGCCCCTGGAGCGACATCTATCTGCTCGGGGCGATCCTCTGCGAGCTGCTCACCGGGCGCCCGCCACACGGCGGCCGTTCGATCGCCGACGCGCTCGCCCATGCCTCGGCGGGTACCCTGCCCGCGCTCGGAGGCGTCTCGCCGGACCTCGCCACGGTCTGCCTGCGCGCCATGGCGCCCGAACCGCTCGAGCGCTTCGCGTCGGTGCAGGACTTCCGCGCCGAGCTGCAACTGTCGGTGCGTCACCGCGGCGCGCTCGAACTGCACGAGCGCACGCTCAAGCGCCTCGTCGCGCTCGAACGAGGGGACCCGGCGGCCGGCCTGGCCACCGAGTGCCGTTTCGGCTTCGAAGAAGTGCGTCGGCAATGGCCCGAGTTCGCCCCGGCGAAGGACGGGCTGCGCCGCACGGTGATCGCCGAGGTCCAGATCGCGCTGGCCAGCAACGCGGTGCACTCCGCCCGAACCTTGCTGGCCCAGCTCGAAGCCCCGCCTCCCGAGCTGCTGGCCCGGGTCGAGGCCGCCGAGCTCGCCGACCGGGCCCGCACGGTGCGCCTGGCCCAGCTCGAGCACATGGAGCGAGAGGGTTCGAACGACGCTGCGCGCGAGACCAAGGCGCACTTCGTGGGCCTGTTTGCGCCGGCCACCGCGCTCTTTTCGTTCTGCCTTCAGGCGGTTCAATGGCTGCACCCCGAATGGCTGACCAGCCGGGTGGGCGTGGGACTGGTGATGACCTTCGGCATCAGCTCGGGGCTCTACGGCCGGACCATCGAGCGGGCCCCCGACGCGAATTCACTGCAGCGACGCATGGTGCGCTCGGTCGGCATCATCTGGTTCCTCACCCTGGTGCTCTGGTGCATGGCCGCCTGGTGGAACCTGCCCTTCTTCCAGGCGGTCGCGCTCTACCTGCTGGTCAACGCCAGCGCCTGGGCCTCGGGCAGCCTGTTGATCGGCGACCGGGTCGGCGCTCCAATCGCCGTGTCGTTCTTCGTCGGCTCGCTCATCACCGTGGCGATTCCCGAGTTCGCGCTGGGCATCAACGGCGTGATCATCTCGGCCGCGTTCTGGAGCGTCAAACACAACCTCGACCGACAGGCTCCGGGCGAGCACTGAACCCGAGTCAGGTGGCCAGCGGCAGCCAGTTCTCGAGGTCGTTCAGGTGCCCGGCGCTCGCCATCGACCGTCGAGCGTCGCCCGCGCACGATTGGAAGAAACCGCCTGCGGTTTTGTTCTAGACCCACGCCTCCATGTCCCAGACGAAAGACCGCGTCGCCGAGTTCTTCCGTGAGCCCACTGCGAAGCGCGCGCTGACGCTCACGCTGTTCCTCGCGGGGCTCTTCCTGTTCCGCAAGTTGTTCATCACGCTCATCTTCTTCGTGGTGTTCGAGCGGGGCGTGACGCTGGCCTGCACGTGGCTGATGAACCGCTTCAAGTGGAGCCGTGGCCTGGCCTTCGCGGTCACCCTGGCGGCCTTCGCGTCGGTGGCGGTCACGGTGACCTGGGCCTCGGCGGGCCGGGTCGCGAAGGCGGTGGTCGAGACCCGGGCCACGCTGCCGCAGCGGCTGGCCTCGATTCGGGAGAACGAGCTGTTCCTGATGATCAAGGACCACGTGCCCGACGCCGAGTCGCTGGTCGAGCGGGCTTCGCACTACGGCGAAGAACTGGCGCACTTCACGGCCGAACTGGGCCACCTCGTCATCTCGTTCGTCATCGGCCTCATTCTCGCGGTCATCTTCTTCTTCGACAAGGAGCGGGTGCTCGAGTTCCGCAACGGCCTGCCGAAGAGTTCGATCTTCAGCACCCTGTTGCGGTGGTTCGAGTACGCGGCCGAAGCGGTCAGCCTGATGGTGCAGGTGCAGTTGATCGTCGCGCTGTGCAATGCGCTGCTGACCCTGCCCGTGTTGCTGATGCTCAGCGTGCCGCACGTGCCGGCGCTGCTGATGCTCATCTTCTTCGCCGGCCTCATTCCCGTGGTCGGCAACCTCATCTCGGGGGCGGTGCTGATTCTGGTCTCGTTCCAGGCGCGCGGGGTTCCGGGGGTGGTGATCTTCGTGGCGCTGACCTTCGTGCTCCACAAGATCGAGGCGTACTACCTGAACCCGCGGCTGACCTCGCGGCACGTGAAGCTGCCCAACTTCCTGCTGATCATCAGCCTGGTGGCGTGGGAGCACCTGCTCGGCATTCCCGGGCTGTTCCTCTCGTTCCCCATTCTGTTCGTCGCGGGCAACCTGATTCGCGAATTCCAGGCCGAAGACGCGGCCGCGGTCGCAGGTTCGACGGTTGAGCCCGGCTGAATTCTTGCGCTTGGGCCCCAGTGCATCAGGCTTGTAGGGCCATGAACGAACGCCGAAACCGCCGCTCCGAGAAGGCCCACGAAGCGATGACCCTCTTCCTCGAGTCGCTGCGAGAGAAGGTCGGCCTCGCCGCCGTCGCGCTCACCACCCGTGACGGCCTGCTGGTCGCTGGCGCGGGCGCCAACGTCGACCTCGAATGGATGGGGGCGCTGGGTGCCAGCCGCGGCCTGTCGACCTTCGCGTGGGACGAGCACACCCTGCACGTGCAACCGCTCAACGTGAACAACACCGAGCTGCGCCTGACCTCGGCCGGCAAGTCGGTGCACGCGCCGTCGGTGGCTGCGGGCCTGGCGCGCATTCTCGCGGCTTGACCTGAACGGCCTTTCAGTGAGGGAATGGGCGGCATGAAACCCGCGCCCATCGCCAACCCGCCCAACCCGTGGGCGTCGAGCCAGCTCGAGTACCTCGACGAGGTGCCGCTCTCGAAGGTCGAGCTCTTCGACGACGCGGCCAGGAGCATCATCGCCACCAACGAGAGCCCCGACCTGGGGTTCGAGTTCTCGGTCAACCCGTACCGCGGCTGCAACCACGGGTGCGCGTATTGCTACGCGCGCCCCTCGCACGAGTATCTCTCGTTCGGCGCGGGCACCGACTTCGACACCAAGATCGTGGTCAAGCGCCGAGCCCCCGAGCTGCTTCGCGAGGCCTTCCTGCGCCCGTCGTGGAAGGGCGGGCTCATCATGTTCTCGGGGGTCACCGACTGTTACCAGCCGGTCGAGGCGTCGCTGCAGCTGACCCGCGCGTGCCTTCAGGTCTGCGCCGAGTTCCGCAACCCGGTGGCCATCATCACCAAGGCGCCGCTGGTCGAGCGCGATCTCGACGTGCTGCTCGAGCTCAACCGCTTCGCGTCGGTGCACGTGAACCTCAGCATTCCCATCTTCGATCAAGCCATGGCCCGCGCCATCGAGCCGGGGGTGGCGACGCCTGCGCGTCGGCTGCAGGCCATTCGCACCCTCTCGAAGGCCGGCATTCCGGTGGGGGTGATGGTGGCGCCCATCATTCCCGGGGTGTCCGACGAGGGCCTGGCCGACGTGCTCGAGGCAGCGCGAGACGCTGGAGC
>CAIWFK010000655.1 GCA_903911905.1 uncultured Myxococcales bacterium | reverse complement strand
GTCGCGAGGGCTACCCGCTCGAGTCCGACAACCCGCGCCGCGTGGCGCGCAAGGAACAGCCCCTGATGTTCGCCAGCCCCAAGGTCTTCAAGCTGCACGACGGCGGCGAGTACGTGGCGCCCGACTTCACGCGCGACACGCGCGAGATTCCCGCCGAGCGCACCTCGCCGGCCGCGGGCTCGCCGCTGGAGCCGACTGGTGACGCCATGGGGTCGAACGTCGGCCCGGCCGCCTGGGCGCAGCGCCACGACGTGGCCGAAGTCACCATCGACGGCCGCGACCAGGTGGTGCCGATGCGCGTCGACCCCGAGATGACCATGTTCGCCGGGCCGGACCCGCGCGGCTGGGCGGTGGTCGGTGGCGACGGGCAGTCGCCCGGCAAGGTGAAGGACATCTGGGTCGACCGCGCCGACGTGATGGTGCGCTACCTCGAGGTCGAGCTCGCCGCGGGCGGCACCCGGCTGATTCCGATGCCGATGATTCAGCTGCGCGCCGCCACCCGCACCGTCGAGGTGTATTCGATCTTCGGCGCCCACTTCGCGAAGGTGCCGACGCTGAAGAACCCCAACCAGGTCACCATTCTGGAAGAAGAGAAGATCTCGGCGTTCTACGCCGGCGGTCGGCTCTACGCCTCGCCCGCTCGCCTGGGGCCGGTGCTGTGAGCGACCTCGAAGCCGTTCCCGGGCTGCCGCACGAGCTGCCGCCCGGCGAAACGCTGCTGTGGCAGGGCCGCCCCGAATGGCGCGCGCTGGCCCGTTCGACCTTCAAGTCGCGCTGGTTGGCCGGCTACCTGGGCCTCTTCGCCACCCTGCGTCTGGCCGACGGGCTCTACCACGGCGAAGGTGCGGCGGGGGTGCAGGCCTTCGCGATCTTCGTGGGCCTGAGCGCGGTGTGCCTGGGCATCGTGGCGTTGTTGGCGTGGGGGTACGCCCGCGCGACGCTCTATTCCATCACCAGCGAGCGGGTGGTCATGCGCATCGGCGTGGCCATTCCCCTGACGGTGAACCTGCCATTCCGCCGCATCGGCTCGGCCGACCTGGTGGCGCGTGACGGCGAGCTGGGCGACATCGTGCTGCAGTTGGCGACCACCGATCGCATCGCGTGGTTGCACCTGTGGCCGCACGCCCAGACCCGCCACGTCTCGAAGCCGCGCCCGACCTTGCTGAACCTGCCCCGCTCGCACGAGGTGGCCGCGTTGCTCGGCCGCGCGGTCGAAGCCTGGGCCGTCAAGCACGGCGGCGGCGTGATGCTGGGCCTGAGCGCCGAGCCGCGGGAAACGCTGGCGCCGCCGCCGGTCGCGTCGGGGCAGTTGCTGGGCGCGAGCCACTGACCACTGGAGCCTTCCATGAGCGATCATCACCACGAACAGAAGGTGCCACGCGCGCTGTTGATCGGCGCTGCGGTGCTCATCGCCTTCACCTTCGCGCTGGCGGCCACTTCGCGCCCCCGCCTGCTGGCGCAGCGCGCCCAGCCGCTGCCTCCGGCGCTCGAGTCGATCGACCTGGGCTTCGAAGACCGCGAAGGCGGCAACCTGGCGGTGGTCGAAATCGCCACCGGGCGTGACGTCGCGCTGCTGCCTCCGAACACCGGTGGCTTCGTGCGCGGCGTGCTGCGCGGCATGTTCCGCGAGCGCAAGCTGGAGTCGCTGGGCCACGACGCGGTCTTCACGCTCGCTCGCCAGGCCGACCACCGGCTGACGCTGGAAGATCATCAGACCCACCGCCGCGTCGAGCTCGATTCGTTCGGGCCCGACAATTCGGCGGCTTTCGCTGCGTTGCTCGACGCCGGCAAGCGAGCGCAGCGATGAGCGGTCGCTCGTTCGAGGTCGGCTGCACGGTGCGCGTGTCGCACACCTTCGACGACCTCTCGGCGCACGTCGAACTCGACGGCGACCTGCCCATTCACCCCGGCGACCAGGTGCGCGTGCACGGCCAGGCCATCAACCCGCCCTACGGCGCGGTGTGCGTCGAGCGCCGCCGAGCCACCGTCACCCGCGCCACCTGGTTCGAGCGCACCTGGACCCGCCTGACCGGCGACCTCGACTGCCTGACCCTGTTCGATTTCGGCTTCACCGAAGAACCGTGAAAGAGACCGTCATGACCGAGCTGCCTTCGTACGAGAACGACCGCGACTTCGAGCTGCCCACTCCCGGCCCGAGCCTGGGCAAGGCCCCCCGCAAGGCGCCCAACGAGACCACGCTCAAGGCCCAGCAGACGACCACCCTGAGCCCGCGCTTCTACACCACCAACTTCGACGAGCTCGACAAGCTGTCGATCGAACCGGTGCGCGCCGAGTGGGACGCGATGATCGCCGAGTTCGCCGCCGACAAGAACCTGGGGCACTTCAAGCGCAACGCCGAGTGGTCGTTCGACCCGAACACGCTGCCGCCCGCGCTGCGCCAGGAATTCCTCGACTTCCTGGTCAGCTCGTTGACCGCCGAATTCTCGGGCTGCGTGCTGTACGCCGAGGCCAAGAAGCGTGGGCTCAACCGCGACCTGTGCACGCTGTTCAAGTACATGGCCCGCGACGAGGCCCGGCACGCCGGCTTCATCAACGACTGCCTGCAGGACTTCAAGGTCGACGTCGACCTGGGCTTCCTGGTCAAGGCCAAGAAGTACACGTTCTTCTCGCCCAAGTTCATTCTGTACGCGACCTACCTGTCCGAGAAGATCGGGTACGCGCGGTACATCACCATCTTCCGCCACCTCGAAGCGAACCCCGACAAGCGGTTCCACCCGATCTTCAAGTGGTTCAAGGAATGGTGCAACGACGAGTTCCGCCACGGTGAAGCGCTGGCCTTGATGATGCGCGCCAACCCAACGCTGCTGACCGGCCTCAACCGGTTGTGGATTCGGTTCTTCCAGGTCGCGGTCTTCGCCACCATGTTCGTGCGCGATCACTCGCGCCCCGAAATGCACCACGCGATGGGGCTCGACCCCGAGCAGTACGGGCTCAAGGTCTTCGGCATCACCTCGGAAATCTGCAAGCAGGTCTTCCCCGTGCTGGTCGACGTGGAGTCGCCGCGCTTCCTCGAGCTGCTGCGCGAATTGCTGCAGCTCAGCCGCGGCATCGAAGCCGCGCGCACGGGTGGGGTGTGGGGTCGGGTGAAGACCCTGGCGCTGCAGGCCCGCACGGTGTTGGTGATGGGGCAGTTGCTGCTGCTGCCGACCCGCAGCAACGACCTGCCCCAGACCACGCGCATGTCCCCGGCCTGGTGACCATTGCTGACCCACGTTCACGGCTACGGAATGGCTGCGGTGCTGCTCGCCTGGTGGGTGAGCACCGCGCTCGTGCTCGGCCTGGTGTGGCTGGGGCCGACCCATCGCCGTGAGACCATGATCGCGGCCACGGCGGTCGGGCTGTTGGGGCTGGTGGGGGTGGTGGTGAGCGGCTCGCTCGAGTCGTTCACCGGCGTGTGGCTGGGCTTCGGCTCGGCGCTCGCGGTGTGGGCGTGGCACGAGCTGGCGTTCCTGCAGGGGCTGGTCACCGGTCCGTGGCGAGAGGCCTGCCCTCCCGACGCGCGCGGGTGGCGCCGGTTCCGCTTCGCCACGCTGGCGGTGATTCACCACGAGGTCGCGCTGACCGTGACCCTGGTGGTGCTGGTGGCGTTGACCTGGCACGCGGTGAACCAGGTGGCCACGGTGACCTTCGCGGTGCTGTGGGTGATGCGGCTGTCGGCCAAGCTCAACCTGTTCTTCGGCGTGCGCAACCTGTCGGAGGACTTCATTCCCGAGCACCTGCGCTACCTGAAGACCTTCTTCCGGCGCAGCGCGGCCAGCCCGCTGTTGCTGGTCTCGGTGGTGGTGGGGGTGGTGGTGACCTGCTGGTTCGCCAGCGCGGCCCTCGACGCTTCGCAGACCGATGTGAGCCGCCTGAGCAAGACCGTGTGCGTCACGCTCTTCGCCCTGGCCGTGCTCGAGCATGTCTTCCTGGCACTGCCCCTCGGAGACGGGGCCCTGTGGCGCTGGGTGATTCGGGGGCCTGGCGCCCGCAGTTCGTGACGTTCATCAACATCGACGACGCAACGCAGCGGCCCTTGTGTTCCTATGAGATCATCAGGCAAACAGGCGACAGTCCGGCAGCGCTCCAAGGAGGGGAAAGCCATGCACAGGAAGCGTGTTCGAATGTCGCACGCGGAGTCGTCGCCAGCGCCCGCTGATTGCGTGCCGGTCAAGGTGCTGGTCGAGACCATCGAGCGCGAACTGATTCCGCGGCTCGTGCTGGCCCATCGCGAAGAAGGGCTGCCGGCGGTCGCCGACACCCGCGCGCTGCCGACCAAAGACGAGATCACCGCGCTGGCCACCGTCGCCCTGGCGCAGGACCTCACCGCCGCCCTCGCGCTGACCCGCGGGCTCATCGGCGAGGGGCTCTCGCTGGAATCGGTGCTGATGCACTACGTCAGCCCCGCGGCGCGCCTGCTCGGCGAGTACTGGGACACCGACCTCCACACCTACACCGAAGTGACGGTCGGCATGACCACGCTGCAGGGCGTGGTGCAGACCCTGGGACCCAGCCTCAAGCGCGAGGTGTTCGATCGCGGGCTGGTGCTGCTCACGTCGGCCCCCGGCGAGCAGCACACGCTCGGGCTGTTCCTGCTCAGCGAGTTCCTCTTTCAGGCGGGCTGGGCGGTCGACCTGGCGCCGGGCCTGAGCCACGCCGAAATCATCGATCTGGTCTCGCATACCCGCGTCGAGATGGTGGGGCTGACGGTGAGCACGCCCAAGCTGCTCGGGCCGCTCGCGCGCCTGACTGCTGGCATCAAGAAGTATTCCCTCAACCGCGAGGTGCTGGTGGTGGTCGGTGGAGCGACCGATCTCGTGGAGTTTGCGCAGACCAATGAGATAACCGCCCTCTGTGACCCGCAGGCTGCGGTTCAGTGGCTCGATGTTCAAATGGCTGTACCCAGAAAGGCGTTGTCGCTCCTGTCATGAGTCAATCGTCGCGAGCCGCTGACCACTCGGGCAAACAGGCTTCGCCAAGCGCTTCCTGGCGCACGCTGCTCAAGTCCTTCGATCTGAGCCTTTTCAGCGATCGCCACGGGGTGATTGGTGAAGTCGTGGCTGGAGAGGCCGTCAAGGACGTCGGGGGCTGGCAGACGCTGGTCGGCAAGAAGTTCATCGCGGTGGTCGCCGACGACAGCGTGAAGAAGGCCGAAGGTCTGCTGGCCGGCGCGCTGGGTGACGGCTCGTTGCCCCGCGAAGTGAACCTGATGGTCGAGGGGGCCGAATACCCCTTCCGCTTCTCGTCGATTCGCGTCGAAGACAACCAGGTGCTCTTCGTCGGCCGCGACCAGCGGTCGATCTCGAGCCTGCAGCAGCGCATGGTCAGCCTGCAGCAGGCCAGCGACCGTGAATTTTCTCGCCTGCGTCAGGCCGACACGCGCTACCGCCTGCTCTTCCACGTCACCACCGAAGCGGTGCTGGTGGCCGAGGTCGACGGGCTGCGCCTGGTCGAGGCCAACGCCGCGGCGGCGACGCTGCTCGACGTGCCGACGCACGAACTGACCCGGGCCCGGGCCTTCGAGTTCTTCGCCACCGGCAGCCGCGCACCCCTCGAAGGGTTGATCGCCGGGCTGGTCGCGGGCGGCAAGTCGTCGGAGGTCGCGGTGCAGCTCAAGGGGCAGTCGACCGAGCTGATGTTGTCGGCCTCGCTCTTTCGCCAGTCGGGCACGTCGATGGCGTTGCTGCGCCTGTGGAACCCGCGCGCCTCGAGCGCCGCCGGCGTGGCAGGGCAGCGGCTGCAGGCCGTGGTCGAGGCCATTCCCGACGGGTTCGTGGTGGTCGGTGAAGACCGCCGCATCTTGAGCGCGAACCCCGCGTTCTGCGAGCAGTTGCAGTTGGCCAACGAGCAGCAGGTGCTGGGCGAGCCCATCGATCGCTGGCTGGGCCGGCCGGGCGTCGACATCAACATCATGCTCGCCAACCTGCGAGAGCACGGGTCGATCAAGAACTTCTCGACCATTCTGCGCTCCGAGCTGGGCGCGCAGCAGGAAGCCCTGGTCACCGCCGTCAGCGTGACCCGCGGCAAGCTGCCGTGCACCGGCTTCGTCATTCGCAGCGTCACGCCCCGGCTGTTCGCGGCGCCCTCGACCCTGCCGCGCTCGGTCGAGCAGTTGCGCGAGCTGGTGGGCCGGGTCTCGCTCAAGGAACTGGTGCGCGAG
>CAIWFK010000654.1 GCA_903911905.1 uncultured Myxococcales bacterium | reverse complement strand
CGGGCGTGGCCAGCTGGGAGCAGATGTTCCGCATGGCCGCCGTCTTCCCGACGCCGGCCTCCGCGGTGAGGACGCCGAGGCCCGGCTCCTCGAGGAGCGCCTGGAAGCCGTCCTCGAGCTGGTTGAGGGCCCTCGTCTGGCAGAAGAAGCTGCTGCCCGCGGCGTCGCGCGGCAGCGGGTGGTGCGTGAGGCCAAAGCGCTGGCGGTAGGTGTCAGGCCTCGGGCGCGTCGTCGGCTTCGTCATCCAAATCCTCCGGGGTGAGCGCGGCCGAGAGTGGCCGCGTGTACTGGCGGTGTTCCGCCTCGATGAGGGCGAGCGGGTCGAGCCCCGAGGGCGGCAGCGTGGGGGCGGGCGCGGCGTCGCGGCGCCGGACGCGGTGCGCGTTGGCCAGCAAGTCTCTGGGGACGGTGTCGCAGTAGAAGACGTCGTTGACGAAGACGCGGGGCAGCGCGTCCTTCACCGCCGGCTCGAAGCGCAGCTCGACGTCGCTGCCGGGCAGCAGCGTGCTGCACACCTCGAGGTAGCGGCCGTCGAAGCGGACGGTGCCGTCGTTGCGCACGGTGCGCGCCTCTCGGTGGAGGAAGATGTCGTCGAGGGACTTCCCCGCGGGCAGCGCGCGCAGGTGCTGCACCTGCTCGAGCCAGTGCTCTCGGGGGATGCGCTTCGTCGTGTCGTGGACGCGCGCGTGGTACTCGACGCTGAGCCATGCGTCGTGCTTCGCCACCAGGTCGGCCAGGTGCACGGGGCCGTCGGGGAGCTCATCTTCGACTTCCTCGCGCCAGGTGCGGTGCCAGCGCTCGATGACGCCCTTCGCCTCCGGGTCCTTCGACTGCGTGTGCAGCAGACGGACGTCGAGTTCTGCGCAGATGGCGCGCAGCGAGTGGGCCGTGTACGCCGGGCCCCTGTCGACGTAGTAGGCGCGCGGCCGGCCGTGGCTCAGCAGCGCCTGCTTGAGGCCGTACTCCTGCACGACGGACGTCTCGCCGGCGCTCAGCGCGAAGTAGCTGTGCGGCAGGTACCTCGTTGCGCTGTCGATTTGCGAGAGGAGCAGCGCCTTCCTCTCGTGCCCCGCGTCGTCGATGACGGGCCGGTGGACGTGCAGCGCGTCGCCCACCCATAAGTCGCCGGCGAATTCGTGGATGAAGCTACGGCGCCCCGCGCCGGGGCCGCGCAGCGGCCGCCGCGAGGCACCGTGCACCTGCAGAAGTCGGTGCACCGTCGACTTCGTCAGCGCCCCGCGCTCCACCTTCTTCGCGCGCTCCAGCACGCGGATGATGCGCTTCACGCTGCGCCGCGGCTTCTCGTGCTTGAGGCGGAGGATGAGCTGCGCGAGCTCCTCGGAGATGGCGCGGGACTTGTTCGCGTCGCTCCGCCGCTTCGGGTGCAGCGACGCGAAGCCACCGCGCTGGTAGGCGTAGTACCAGTCCTCGATGGTGCGCGCGGACACCTCGACGACGCGGCCGTCGGGCGCCTCCCAGGTGCGCGCCGCGGCCTCGCGGCACACCTCCACCAGTTCGCCGTGCTCGAGCCGCGCTCCGACGAGCGGCCCGAGGACGGCGATGCGGAAGAGCGCGAGCTGCTGGCGGGCCTTGTCGTCCATGCCCGACGACGTAGGCGGCACCTCGCGCCATTCGGGGTGGGAAGGGCTTCGGCGCTCGTCACTCGCGGCTGTTCCACGGGGACTACATGAGACGAAGCCCCGGGCTGAGCCGGTGCAAGAGGGCCGCGAGCGGCGCCAGCCTCGACGTGCCGCTGGTGGCCTCGGCGTACGCCTCCGCCAGCGCGCCGCGGGTGCCCTCGAGCCCCACGCGATGCGCCACCGCGCGCAGCGTCGCGTCGCCCGAGGTGGCGAGCGCCTGCGTCGCCGCCCGCGCCGGCTGCGCCAGCCGCGCCTGCCAGCGCTGCACCGTGCGCGCCGGCGCCTGTGGGCGCTCGCCCCCGGAGAGCGCTGCCTCGACGACTTCCCAGGTGCGCCACAGGCACCGTGCCAGGAAGGCCGGCAGCACCCGCCAGCTCGCCCGGCACTGCGCGCAGAGGAAGACCACCACCGTCACCACCACGCTGCCCGCGCTGCGCGCGCGGCGCTCTCGCCTGTCGTGCAGATGCAGCCGCCTGCAGCCGCAACGACACTCAGTTGGCCGGTACGAGGCCGGGTCCTTCATCATCGCCTCGTGCACTGAGAGCGTCTGGACCCGCTCGTCGATGAGCGTCCCGCCCCTCCTCCCTCTCGACGCATCACTGGAAACAAGGCATGTCTCGACCGCCGGTGGGGCGGCCCATTCTGGGTCCATGAGGCTCCTGACTTTCGCAAGCCCGAAGTACCTCAATCCCCACCGGCGCTTCGCTCTCCTTCAGCTCGGTCGCCCAACTCGCGCGCACAGGGCGCCTCCGCGAGCTGACGCTCGCTCCGGCGCACCACGCCCATTTCATCCCGCGTTGCTCCCGGGGATTCTCGACCTCGAAGACCCCATTCCCCGCGCTCAGTGCGGGACGACGGCTCTCAACTGGCCGTGATCAGCGCGAGACGGCACACCTGCCTCGAGGCGGCGCATTTGCTCCAGCATCGAGACGTACAGCTTCTTGTACTCGTCGCGCTCCCGCTCGAGCTCCGTCACGCGCTGCTTCAGGTCGCTGTCGGCGGAGACTTCGGGCACGCCGTTTTAGTTAGCCATTCCTTGCGTCAGTGCAAGCGCGGTACGCGCTTCTTCTCGTCGCGCGTCACGCCCAACAGCAACTGCGCGAGCGCCGCGGCGTCGATGCGCACCGACGTCTCCTTGTCGGTGGCCTCGGGCACCACGAAGAGTGCGCGG
>CAIWFK010000653.1 GCA_903911905.1 uncultured Myxococcales bacterium | reverse complement strand
TTGATCGCCCTCTGGATTCCCCGCCTCGTCGTTGCCGCCATTGACCGTGCCGTAGCCCGCGAGGATAGCGACCGCTCCAAATTCATCCGCCGCGCCGTCCGCGCCCGGATTCAATCCCTCGGCTTCTCAATCGCCGCATGACCACCATTGGCAATTTGCAATCGGCGATTGGCCATTCCCCCCGCGTGCTGCCCGCCCGCCCCACCAGCACCCCCGCCTTCTTCCTCGACGTGGCGCCCAGCCCGGCCCTGGTGGCGCTGCTCGACAAGCGCGCCCGCGAGCGCCGCCAGGGCCGCCCGCAGAACACCCCGCCGCCCGGCGTGCTGCGCTCGGCGCCCCGCTTCGAGGTCATGCTCGAGGCCAAGATCGTCGAGCTGGCCGACCTGCACCAGCAGTGGGTCACCGACCTGAGCCACGGCGGCATGTTCGTGTGCTGCCTCAACCCACCCGAGCTGCGCACCAGGCTGGGCGTGAAGCTCGTGCTGCCTCAGGGGGAAGAACTGGTGGTCGGTGCCGAAGTCGTGCACCGCATTCTGTCGGGCTCGCGCCCCGGCGTCGGCGTGCAGTTCACCGACACCCGGCCCGAGGTGCTGGCGCCCATTCACGCCCTGCTCGCCGAATACCAGCGCCGCAAGCCCCGGGTGCTGGTGGTCGACGACGAGGCCATCTGGCGCTCGACGCTCGCCCGGGTGGTGCAGTCGCTGGGCTGCGAGGTGCAGTTGGCCGCCGACGGCCACGAAGGCCTGATCGCGCTCATCGACGGCTACTTCGATCTCGACCTGGTGATCCTCGACCTGCACATGCCCCACCTCGACGGCAAGGCGCTGCTCGAGCGCATTCGGCGACAGGGCGGCGACCAGGCGCTGCGGGTCTTCCTCTTCTCGGCCGCCAGCCCCGACGAACTGAACGGGCTCGCGCGCCCGGGCCTGGCCACCGGCGTGTTCTCGAAGCTCGACAGCATCGACGTGCTCACCGCGCGCCTGGCGAAGGAGCTGCGCATTCCCCTGCCCTCGCAACGCCGCGCAGCCTGACTACTCGTCGTCGCCCGGTTCGACTTCACGCCGGCGCGGCACCACCAGCCCACGCGAGAGCCGCTTGAGCACCACGTCGCGCTGCCGCTGCTTGTAGCGGTCGTGCGAATTCTCGCCCTGCTCGTTCTGCTTCGCGGTGCGCTCGTCGCAGATCTGGAACTCACAGGTGGCCAACGTCATGCGGCCCTTGCGCGGGCGATCGTCGAGCTCGGGCGGCGGCAGGAACTGATCGAGCCGAATCGGCACGTCGGCCACGAAGTTGAGGATCTGGTAGCTCGCGCCCGAGAACACGTTCGAGTTCTTGCGCTCGCGCTCTTCGTAGTTCACGTCGAGGTGCAGGTGCTTCTCGAGCTTGCCGAAGTTCGGGTACCGATCGACCAGCTCCTTGAAGCGGAAGAGCGAGTTGTCGGTCTGCGAGGGCACCACGAAGTTGAACGGCAACAGCCGCTGCGTCAGGAAATACAGCGCAGGAATGACGTCGTCTTTCTCTTTGACGATCACCCGGAACCGCGTGCGGTCGTAGATCACCGCCGCCGTCGAGTCCTTCTTGGCGATCAGCTTGGTGATGGTCGACTCGCGCGTCTTGATCGAATCGCTGAACTCGACGATCGGCAGGCCCTTCTGCCGCGCCTCTTCCATCACCGCCAGCACCCGCTCGGTCACCATCTGCGCGACCTCGGCCTCGCTGACCGCGATCTTGAAGCGCAGCTCGCGCGCCTCGATGTGCTGCAGCACGTGCATCGTCTTGAGCACGACGCAGGCGATCTTCCGGTACTTCTTTTCGACCTGCCCCGAGGCCAGCA
>CAIWFK010000652.1 GCA_903911905.1 uncultured Myxococcales bacterium | reverse complement strand
TGAGCACGCGATCGCGGAACGGCGCGACCAGGCGCATCAGCTGCGCCGACTCCTGCGCAGGGCTCGGCTCCTTGAAGGAACGATTCGGGTCGACTGCGTGCGGGTTCCAGCGGCTGATCACCTCATAGGCCCAGGGGCTCACGCAGGGTGCGACGACAAGGTTGCAGCGGCCGGCATAAGCGGCAGCGTGCTGGTCGAGGAACTGCAGCGCACCGTGCACGCCGCTGGTCTCGTAGCCGTGCACGCCGCCGGTCACCAGCGCGATGGGCAGCGAATCGTTCCAGGCGCGGCTCTTGAGCGCGTTGAGCGGGTAGCGGCCGTCGGGCGAGTAGTCGAGCTCGCCATAGGGAAGGACGTCGAAGTGGGCCTTCAACGGCTCGAGCGCGGCGAGGACGTCGGTGGCGTAGCTTCGGCGCACGGCGTGAAGCGAGCGCCAGGCCTTTCGTTCAGCGGGGCCCCAGGGCGTTCCGGGGGTACCAAGGGCAGCAGCGGCAGATGCAGGCATCGGGAAGTGGTGTAGCACCGCTTTTTCGAACTTCCCGTATTTCTGCCGTGAGGCGAGCGGTCGACATGCGACTGGCACGCGGCGTGCTCACCGTGGCCCCATGCGAACCGCCATCTGCTGCCTGTGCTTGACCCTGGCCTCGACGTCCGTCTTCGCCCAATCAGCGACCGACAAGGCCAGGGCCACCGGTAACGACGTGAAACGAGGCGTGAACAAGGCGGTCGACCGCACCAAAGAGGCCCTGTGCACGGGGACGAAGCTCGAGTGCGAGACCCGAAAAGCGAAGAATCACCTCACCGAAACGAAAGACGAGGTGGTCGACAAAGTGAAGGAGGAGAAGGACAAGCTGGTCAAATAGGCGATCGCCTCACCACGGCGTCCCGGCGAGCTCGGGCTGATTGGCCTGCATTCGCGCGACCAGCTCGAGCACCGCCGCCTGCATGGCCTCGGCGTTCGGGGCCTGCCACCGCGAGCCATGCCCCGCGTAGACCTCGCTGAAACGCTCGGTGCGGGCCAACCGCTCGAGCGACCGGGTCTGCTCGGGCCACGAATACCAGCACTGCGCTCCGAACGCGGCGAGCGTGCCCAGGGTGCGGCTGAAGTGCAGCGAGTCGCCGCTGAAGAGCGCGCGCTGCGCCCAGACGAAGGCCACGCTGCCGCGGGTGTGTCCGGGAATCGGTACGGCGCGCAGGTCGGCTTCGATGTCCACCGGTTCGTCCCCGCGCAGCACGTCGGTGGCGAAGGGCGCCGCGCGCAGGTCCTCTTCATGAATCCACACCCGAGCCCCGAAGTGCTCCGCGTACTTGCGCGCATCGCCCACGTCGTCGCGGTGGGTGAGCAGCACGTGCTTCAACCCTCCGTGTGCAGCGAAGTGCTCGACCAGCGCTGGCACGAAGCGCGGCCCGTCGATCAACACGCCGCCACCCGGGCGCGACACCCACCAGGCGTTGGCGCCATAGGCCAGCGGCGAGCCGTAGCCGCACAGGTGCACGTCGGGCGCGACCTTCCACGGAAAGACGCCGCGCACCTCGGGCCGCGCGCCCACCACGCCGATGGACGCCGTGGGGCAGGCCACCATCGCCCGCGTCGCCTGCAGCCAGTCCTCGGGCGTCGAGGGCTGTCGAACGAAGACGCTGCGACCGTCGCGAAGCCCGAGCAGCCCGGGCGCGCACTGCCTCGAGGCGTCGCAGTCCATGCACGAATCGTCGACGAAGGTAACCGTTCAGGGGGTGGGTTGAGGTCCAGGTCGGCGCGTGTGACTTCTGGTGGATGACCAAGAGACGGCCCGAGGCCGAGACGTTGGAAGCGAAGGTCGCGCGAGTCGTGCGCGAGCACCTGGCCCAGCAGCAGGTGGCGGTGAGGGCGGCGCTTGAGCAGGCGTTCGGTCTGTCGGCGACGCCACGAGGTAGCCCACGACGTCGAGCGTCGTGTGTGCGCCGTACAAGCCACGAGGTCGGAGAACTCGCCGAGCGGCTGTTTCAGGCGGTGAAGGCCTGCCCCGGGGAGACGATGACGGTGCTGGCCGCGCGCGTCGGCGGGAAGCCGCGAGCGCTGCACCGGCCGATGATGCACCTCAAGGCGACGGGACGGGTGCGCAGCGCGGGCGAGCGGAACTTCACCAGGTACTTCCCGATGGCGGCGGCGAAGGCAGCGTAGGCCTCAGGCCGTCGCGAAGAGCGAGGGCGGCGTCGCGCCTGTGCGGGCGGCAGCGCAACACGCCGTGAGGAATTCGAGGACGTTCCGCTTCTGCTTGCGAGCGGTGTGGGCCACCGTCATCAAGCGCTCGGCGTAGAGGTTGCCGCGGGCGCTTTGCGTCCCGAAGCTGCGCTTGCGCCAGAGGACAAAGGCCCGCAGCTCGCGCTCGGCGTGGTTGTTGGTGGGCTCGACCCCCTCGGTGTCTACGAAGGTCCAGAGCGCCGCGCGGTGGGCGAGGATGTCCGCGCACGAGCCCGAGACGTGAGGCAGCTTCGACTTCACCGCGCGCTCGAGCAGCGCCTCGACGTGACGGCGCACCGGCGCCATCAGCTCGCGGAACTCGGCGCGAGTCAGCTTGCCGTCCTTCAGCGCATGCCAGTGCCCGAAGACGATGGTGATGTACTCGAGCAGCTCGCGCCCGATGGCGCCCGAGGGGCCATCTCTCTCGGAGAAGGAGATGGCCTTCCGCAATAAGTGCGCCCAGCACACCTGCCGGCGCTCCATTGCCCAGAAGTTGAGCGCCGTGGCGCGGTCGCTGACGAGAATGCCCAGCTTGCTGCCGAAGAGGGGCGCCAGCGTCGTCGCTTTCCCGTCGGCGAGAATCTTGAAGACCGTCACGGCCGAGGTGGCGATGGTCCACAGCGCGCACAGCACGCCGGCCTGGTACCAGGTCGTCCCGTCGGTGTGCTTCGTCGCGGCCTCTTCCGTCTTCGCCCAGGCCTCGTCCACCGGCGGCTTCGTCGCGTCGCTGACGCGCTCCTCGACGGCGCTCACCGCGCCCAGCGAGATGTCGACGCCGAGGATGTCCGACATGAGGCTGACCGACACCCTGCGGCTCAGGTGGTAGACGCCGGTGACGAGCCCGATGACGGCCTCCACCCGCGGACCAAAGGGCGTCGCCGGAATCGCCGCCATGCTGGCCCACGTCTGGTGCCTGCACTTCGGGCAGGCGACGCGGTGCCGTAGCCACTCGATGACGTGCGCCTTCAGCACGGGCAAGTCGACGGTCTGGTACCGCTGCACCGCGTCCGGCGTCGCCGGCAGCGGCGAGAAGCAATTCGCGCACTCGCTCGGAAAGAGCGGCTTGAACTCGTTGACCTGCTCCTTCGGCAGCAGGTCGCGCTTCGAGCCCGTGTGGCCTGGCTGACCGCCGCGCTTGCCGCCGGTCGGCCCTTTCCCGCGGCGCTCGGCACGCTGGTCCGGTGAATCGCTCGACGGCGGCTTGCTCGAGTTGCCCGAGTTGCGGTCCAGCCGCTCCTTCAGCATCAGCACCAACTGCGTCAGGTCCTCGACCTTCTTCTCGAGCTCCGCGCAGCGCGTCTTGAGCGCCGCGTTCTCGGCCTCCAACTCGGCGATGCGCTGGTCACGCGGGTCGGACACCGCGCCCATAGATCACGCCTGCGCAACTCACGCGAGCCGAGTCAGTGCGGGAACTGATCGCCGGGATGCGCGCGGCTGATCGAAGCCCGGCCCCCTGAACGGTTACCGAGGAACTCGTGGTGGTCGGGGTCGTAGCCCCAGGCCGAGCCGGCGAGGCTGCCGCCGACGTATGGGTACTTCCCAGCCTGGTACGCATCGCCCTGGTGCGGCAGCGAGAGCGCATGCCCCTGCTCGTGAATGAAGATGCCGCGGTAGTTCGAGTCGCCGACACTCGCCGCGCCACCGACCGAGCCCAGCCCACCACCGAGGAAGTACGAGGCGCCCGCGCTGTCGACCAGCAGCAGCGGCGCGTAGTACTGCACCGCAGTCGGATCTTCGCCGTTGGCGCGACGAAGCTTGCCCACGATGCCGAGGGCCGCCGACATCACGTCGAAGCCATCGTTCTGCTTGTCACCCGCGGTCAGCACGTAGCCCGGGTGCTTCACCTGGTGCTGGTCGGTGCGTGGCGGCACGACCAATGAGGGCCACGAGACCGCGCCCGCGGGGTGCAGGCGAGGCATGACGGTGGCGACCGGCCACTTGGCGCGCACCTCGGCGAGCGTCTCGGCGTCGGGGCCGCTGACGACAGCGAGCGGCTGGGTGTTGGTCTCGTTGGCGCCGAACAAATAGAAGGGCAGCACGCGCACCAGCACCGGCGTGTCGGCGCCGATGGCCGTCGCGATGGGCGCGCTGGCTTCGGCGTTGGCGGCGCGCACGGTCAGCTGCAGGCCTGGCTTCATCCACGCGGCGGGGATGGTGGCGCTGAAGCGATCGCTCGCGTACGCGGGCCCGTTGGCCTCGGTGGGTGACAGCGCCGAGGGAGGCGAGAGCGAGACCGAGCCCAGCCCCGCGTCGCCGAGCCAGCCATCGACCTCGGGAGCGGTGAGTTCGGGTGGCGCGAGCGTGACCAGCAGCAGCGTGTCGCGACCACCGACCGCATGAAAGAAGAGGCTCGTGTTGGGCGCTGAGAGCGTCACCCCTTCGGAAGGAATGACGTGGGTCTGCGCGAGCTCGGCGAGGCCGACCACCACCTTCAGGCCTCCGTCGGCGAGCCGGGTGCCGGAGTCGTCGCCCTCACCCACCACGCCCAGACACGTGCAGCCAGAGAGCATCAAACAGAGCGCAGCAGGAATACGAGCCATCTGGCGAAGGTCCCACGTCGCTCTCCGACCGGGCAACCTGTTGTATGGACAGCGGAATCGTTCACTCAGCGCCCCTCGGAAGTTGCCCGCGCCAAGTGTCAGCACCCCTGACACTTCCCCACCTCGACTTCTCAGCGCTCGAGCCGATGATGAGGGATGCGTGCGTCGTCGAAGCTCAGACTGCTGGTACCAGTGTTGGTGCTCTCCGCGTGCCCGGTGGCGATGGTCGACGAGCCGCACCTGCCGGTGCCGGGGCTCGAGTCACCGGCGATGGATGCGGGAGAGCTCGATGCGTCGTTCGAGCCTGACGCGTCGTTCGAGGTGGACTCGGGGGCACCCGTCATCGACGCCGGCACTGCGCACGACGCAGGCGTCGGTCATGACGCTGGCACCTCCTCCATCGATGCGGGCGCGGCTCACGACGCGGGCACGGTGGCGAGCTGTGGCGATGGCGTGTGTTCGGCCACCGAGAGCTGCTCGAGCTGCGCGCGCGACTGCGGCAGCTGCTGCTCGTCGGCGGGCGGCCTGAGCTGTGGCGGCAACGGCATCGTCGGCGACCCCAGCACGCTCTACCGCTGCGATGGCACGCGCTACGTCAAGGACCAGGTCTGCGCGGGTGCGTGCGTGGCGCTGCCCAGCGGCGTGCCTGATCGCTGCCCGCTCGGCGCGAGCCCCACCGAGCTGGTGACGCGCCTGAGCCCCACGCCGTACGTCGAGAGCTCGTGCGTGGCGACGACGTACGCCGGCTGGCCGTACGCGGCCAAGCGCTGCACGTATACGAGCGGCCCGATCACCACCTCGGTGACGGTGGCCGACCCGACGCCTGCCGTCGTCGCGAAGTGGGTGGTCGACGCGTCGGCCTTCATTCCCAGGCTGCGCGCGCTGCAGACCGCGCACCCGACCGAGTGGGTGCAGGGGCTGGACGCCATCGCGACCCACATGCTGCTGCAGAGCTCGCGCATCTACCCGCTCAGCGGCGGCATCATCGAAGACATGGGCGGCGGGTACGTGAACTACCCGTTCTTGAACGGCGTCACCCAGGGTTGCTCCACCGGCTGCTACTGCCGCATCAACTCGCTGCACCGCACGACCTACTGCGCGTGGCGAGGGGCGATGACCAGCGAGACCGAGGCGGCGTGCCTGGCGCGCGTCGGCACCTCGGGGCTGACCACCGCCTGGGGGCACCAGTGCCTGCAGAACCACATCGACTCGTGGACGCGGGACTGGAACGAGCACTTCCGGGCGATGGCGTGGAAGGCGAACCAGAGCGTTGCGGCGAGCTGCCCTGCGGTGACCAGCTGTACGCCGGCGCAGGTCGTCACTGCGGTGCGCACGGCCTACGGGCTGTGACGGGCGGGTTGCTATTTCGGTGAGGCAGCAGGCGCACACCCGCAGACCATCACCTGCAGCACGAAGGCGATGAGCGACGGCACGCTGCGCAGCTGGTTCGAGAAGTCCCACGCGTCACGCACGCTGGCCCAATCGGGGGGCGGCGACGCCGGGTTCCAGCTGAGGATCTGCTGGTTGTACGCGATGTCGGTCGGCGCGCTGTAGATGAGGGCCGCGATGACCAGGCCCAGCGCCACCAGCGTCAACCGGAAGGCCGGGCCCTTCGCGTGGCGTTCGCGCACCAACACCAGCACGGCGGCCACGGTGTACACGAGCGAGATGGCGGTCATCGCCACCTGCAGCACCCGAATCTGACCCTGCTTCACCAGCGTGTACTGGGTCGCGTCGAGCACGTGCATCGACGGCGCGACGGCGATGGCGACCGCGAAGAGCGTGCTGGCGAAGAGGCCCACGGTCACTGCAGCGAGCGCGTCGGTGACTTTGTTCATGCTTCGATGATGGCGCGACCGGCCTCGAACGAGAAGAAGCGCGAGCGAATTCAGAAGCTTGCGGCCTGCCCGATTGACCGGCGGGGACCTGGTGACACCGGGAGCCCCGGGCGGTGCTTTGTTCGACAGGAGGCGCTTCACCAACCGGCTCATGGCGATCGACGTGGAGGCGACCTACCGCAGGCTGGGCCCGATGGTGCTGCGCCGGTGCCGTCGGCTGCTCGGCGCGGACGGGCGGGCGGAGGACGTGATGCACGACGTGTTCG
This sequence comes from uncultured Myxococcales bacterium, assembly GCA_903911905.1. Classification (GTDB taxonomy): domain Bacteria; phylum Myxococcota; class Myxococcia; order Myxococcales; family Myxococcaceae; genus Xiheilimnobacterium; species Xiheilimnobacterium phototrophicum. The sequence continues at coordinate 1,776 of CAIWFK010000652.1, read as the reverse complement.
TGCTGCTGGTGCGCGACGGCCCGCGCCTCGACGAGCGCGCCACCGCCGGGCTCTTGCTGCGCATGACGACGCAGGTCTGCCTCAACCACGTGCGCGGGCGGCGCCGGCGGCCGGAAGACCTCACCGGCGACGCGCAGCTGCTCGCGACCATCGTCGACGCCACCGACCCCGAAGCCCGCGTGGCGGCGGGCTCGGTGCTGCGCCGGCTCTTCTCGGGCGAGCCGGAGTCCACCGCCACCATCGCCGTGCTCTTCCTGCTCGACGGCCTCACGCTCGAAGAGGTGGCGCAGGAAGTGGGCCTCTCGGTCTCGGGGGTCCGCAAGCGGCTGCGCACCCTTCGCTCCCGCCTTCCCCAGCTCTCCGATTTCCCGGAAACGCCATGAACGACCACCGCGCGGTCCCCGACTACCTGCTCGAACGCCTCGCCGCTGACGACCTGCCTCCCGACGAGGACGCGGCGCTCCGGGCCCGCGTCTCGCCCGAGCAACTGCAGCGCCTGCGCGCCTCGGACGCCGAGGTGCTGGCGGCGCTCCCCCCGCGGCAGGTGGCCCTCGAGGTCGAGCGGCGGCTTCGCAACGCGAAGGCCTCGCGACGGGCGTGGGCCCCGGCCCTGGTCGCCGTCGCGACGGTCGCGCTGGTGGGCGTGGTCGCGCTGCGGTGGCCCACCGAAGGCCCCGACCGCAGCAAGGGCGGCGCTGAGCTGCTCGCCTGGGCGCAGACCCCCTCGGGCCCGGTGCTGCTCGGCCCCGGCGCCGCGGTACGCTCTGGCACCGTGCTGCAGCTCCACTTCCGCGCCGAGGCGCCCTTCGCGGTCATCGCCTCCCTCGACGGGCGGGGCGCGGTGACGCTGCACAGCCCCCTGACGGCTGACGCCTCCACCGCGCTCGAGGCGCTCGCGCACACCCTGCCGCAGGCGTACCAGCTGGACGACGCGCCCCGCTTCGAGCGCTTCGTGATGGTCACCAGCGCCCACCCGCTCGAGGTCAACCAGGTGCTGCAAGCCGCGGCGGTGGTGGCGCGTGGTCCCGACGCCGAGCACGCGCCGTTGCCGCTGCCGCCGGCCTTGCACCAGACCGACCTGCTGCTGCGCAAGGAGGCCCCATGACCGCTGCGCTGGCCCTGGCCGCGGCCCTGCTGTGCAGCCTCACCGAGGCCAGCAGCCCTTCGGCGCCCACCTCACCTGGGCTGCGTCGCTACGGCCTCTTCATCGGCGCCAACGACGGCGGCGCCCAGCGGGTGCGCCTGCGCTACGCCGAGAGCGACGCGCGGGCCATGGACGAGGTGCTGCGCGAGCTCGGGGGCGTGGTCGAGCAGGACCGGCAGCTCCTTCTCGGGCCCTCTCGCGCGGCTGTCATCGAAGCGCTCCACACGCTCGGCGGAAGGCTGGCCGAAGGGGCGCGGCCCGAGCTGACCCGCGAGGTCATCGTCTATTACTCGGGCCACTCCGACACGCAGGGGCTGCTGTTGGGCGGCGAGCGGCTCGGCTACGACGAGCTGCGCGCCGAGCTGGCGGCGATGCCGGCCGAGGTGCGCATCGTCATCCTCGACTCCTGCGACTCGGGGGCCTTCACCCGGAAGAAGGGCGGTCAGCGGCGCCCGGCGTTCCTCATCGACGCGGCCAGCCAGGTGAAGGGGCACGCCTTCCTCACCTCGAGCGCGGTGGACGAGGCCGCCCAGGAGTCGGACCGCATCGGTGCCTCGTTCTTCACCCACGCGCTGGTCTCGGGCCTGCGCGGCGCGGCCGACTCCACCGGCGATGGCCGGGTGACGCTCAAC
>CAIWFK010000651.1 GCA_903911905.1 uncultured Myxococcales bacterium | reverse complement strand
GGGGTCTTCCTTCTGCACCACCAGCTCGCCCGCCAGCACCAGCACCAGTTCCTGCACCGGCTGGCCTTCGGTGATGACCTTCTCGCCGCCGCCGACCGCCTTGAACGAGAAGCGGGTCAGCAACTGCGCGCGTTCGGCCTCGGCGACGTGGGCGAAGAGCGGGCTCGAGGCGATGAGGTTGCGCGCCATGCGCTGCTGCGCGAAGTCGGCCAGCACCCTGGGCGCCGAGGGAAAGGCGCGCGCCAGCACGTTCAGGTCGGCGCGCTCGATTTCGAGCACCTCGCACTCACTGACCGCGGTCACGGTGGCGGTCAGCGGCGCACCGGTGAGCAGCGAAATCTCGCCGAAGATGGCCCCGCCCCCCAGGAAGGCCAGGGTGCGCGCCTGACCCTCGGCGCTGCGGGTGACCGTGACCTCGGCCTTGCCGGCAACCAGCACGTAGAGGCGATCGCCGCCCTCGTTTTCCCGGCAGATGACCTCGCCTTCCCCGAGCTCGCGGTAATCGAGCTCGGGCACCAGGGCCAGGAACGCGTCGCGTTCGAGCTCGGCGAAGAGCGGCAGCGGCGGGCGGGCGGTGGGGTCGGCGTGGCCGCCAGGGTCGGGCGAGGCCAGCACGCTGAAGGCCTGGTCGGACAGGTCGCTGCCCTGCAGGGTCATCAGGTCGGTCGAGACGTTGGCGTCGCCCATGTTCTCGGGCGGCAGTGGCGGCGGCACCGACGCGCGGCCCACCAGCGCCTTGGCCGCCCGGGCGTGCACCCGCTGCAGGGTCTCGGTGATGCGCTTCTCGGTGGGCGCGAGCGCCTGGGCCTGCCGGCAGGCGGCGATGGCCGACAACAGGTAATCGCGCCGCAGCAGCCCCTCGGCGCAGGCGTGCAGCACGCTGACCGCGCGCTCGCGTTCGCCCAGCTTCGCGAAGCACTGGGCGGCGAGCATGCGGGCGCGGTGGTCCTGCGGGCGCCGGCGCACCGCTTCGGCGAACACCGCCAGCGCCCGTTCCCAGTCGTTGTCGGCCACGAAGTCGAGGCCCAGCTCGCGAAGGCTTCCGCTCATGTCGTCAGGTCCTCAGGGCTGCAGCGCCGCGATGTGGTTCTTCGCCTTCTCGTGAATCGAGGTCGACGGGTCGGTGACCTGGACCACGATCTTGAACTTCTGCAGCGCGTCCTTCGGGTCGCGGTCCTTCTGCATGTAGGCGAACTGGAAGAGCTCTTCGGCCTTGGTCTCGACCTGCAGCAGACCCGCGCGGGCCTTCGAATCGCCGGGGTCGAACTTCGCCGCGTCGCGGAAGTTGGTGTACGCGCCGATGAGGTCGTCGTGGAGCAGGGCGTCCTTCCCGGCGGCGAGGCTCGATTCGCCCAGCTTGCTCTCGAGCTCGGCGCCGAACTTGTTCTGCTTGAGCCCCAGCTGCCCGTACAACTGCCAGGCCTGGCGCAGCGGCTTGCTGGCCTGGGCGAGCGAGCCGGCGCGGTGTTTCTTCAGGCCCTCGTCGAACGCGCGACCGAACACCGGAATCTGGGTCTGCAGGCTGCGGGCGCGCTTCACGATCTCGGCGTCGCTGCCGTAGGCATCGGTGACGCGGTTGCATTCCGAGGCGGCGCGGTCCCATTCGCTGCCGGCGAACTTGCGCTCGACGGTGGCGAAGGCCTCGGCGATTTCCTCTTCGCGGCGGGCCTTGCGGGCGGCGGCCGCGTTCGCGTTGGCGCGGGCCTGGGCCACGGCGTCCTGGTGGCTCTGGTCTTCGAGCTGCTTCTCGTAGTCGGCGATCTTCGCCGCGCTCTCGGCCGCCTGGTCGCTCGGCAGTTCCTTGACCAGGGCCCTGGCGCCCTCGGCGTCACCGGCCGCGAGCAGGTCGTCGATCTGTTCCTTCTTGAAGCCCACCTCGGCGGCGTCGAGCTCGAGCCGCAGCCGGGTCTTCGCTTCTTCGCTCTTGAGCGAGCCCTTGTTCAGCTTCTCGAGCAGCGCGCGGGCCTCGCCGAACTTCTTGTCGGCCATGGCCTGGCGCGCCTGATCGAGCCCTCGACCGAAGGCGATCTCCTCTTTGACCTGGTTGCCCAGTTTGGTGCGGTCGATGCCGGCGACCAGGTGCTCGGCCTCTTCGATGGACTTGAGGGCGGCCTCGTAATTGCCCTGCTTCACCAGGTTGCGGGCGTCCTGCATCTTCTGGTCGGCGAGCACGCGACCGGGCTCGACGGGCGGCGTGGGGGGCGGGAGAGTGGCGACGCCGATGATCAGAATCAGCACCACCAGCGCGGCGAAGCCGAGGAGGCCGAAGCGCACCTTCGGGTCCAGCGCGCGAAAGCCCGTCGGTCGGGGGTCGTTGCGACCGGTGCGCACGGGGCGGCTGCGATCGGGCCTGGGGCCATCGGGGTTGGTGTGCTCGACCTCGTCGGGTGCCTCGGCCTCGGCGGCGACCTTGACCTTGGGAATGACCGAGGTGTTGCCCCGCCTGGGCGCCGCGGCAGCGGCTTCGGCGGCGGCCTTCTCTTCGGCTTCCTTCTTCTCGGCGGCCTCGCGCGCGCGGGTGAAGGCGGCGACCTCGTCGACGAAGCGGAGCACCGTCTTGCCGATGGCGATTTCGTCGCCGTGCTCGAGCACCTTCTCGGCGACGCGGGCGCCGTTGATCTTGGTGCCGTTGCCCGACCCCAGGTCGCGCATGAGCACGCCCTTGTCGTTCTGCACCAGCTCGACGTGGCGGCGGCTGACGGACTGGTCGGTCAACAGGAAGTCGACGCCCGGCGTACGGCCGATGACCATGCGCACGCCCGAGAGCTTGCGCCTGGTGCCCTTGTCGGGCCCGGCGACGATTTCCAGGCGCATCGGGTTGCCGGCGTTGGTGGCGTTGGCGTCGTCGGCCCGGGCGGCCTCCCCGTCGTCAGCGTCGTCAGGGCGGCCCTCGAGTTCCTCGAGCGGCAGCACCCGGGTCTTCGAGCCGACCTCGGGGTCGAGCGCGGTCAGCCCGTCGCCCTCGAGGTTCATCGAGCCGGCGATTCCTTCTTCGGCCGGGTTTTCACCCGAGCTCGACACGCCGTAATTGGAACCGGTGCGGTATTCTTCGTCGATGGTGTGCTCGGGCAACGGGTCGGCTTCGGGCGCAGGCCGCCGGGTGCCGGGCCGCTTGAACTTCGCCTGGGTCTTCTGAGCGCGCTCGGGGTCCTCGGGCGCCACCACGGGGCGGTTGACGGTCTTGTTCTCGCGTTCGGGGTCGTTCGCGAGGTCGATGTCGGTCTTCCGGGGGGGCGCCATACGAGCGGGTTCGAGGCTACCAGAGTGCCCGGTGGCGCGAGCAGCCGAACGTCGTGGCTTCAGTCGCGCGGCAGCTCGCGCAGCTCGACAGTGCCGCCCGCCTCGTAGACGGGGTTGCCGGCCACCAGGGCCTTCGCAGCCTCGAGCGAGGCGGCGCGAAGGCGAATGAACCCGGTCAGGTGCCGGGCGATGGCTGGCGGCTGCCCCGACTTCGACAGACACACCCCGTCGCCGATGCTGCTGCCGCCGTCGAACACCCCCGCACTGCGGAGCTTCGCGAAGTACGCCCCCCATGCCTCGTCGGCGGTGGTGGTGCCTGGGGGCAGGTCGTCGTGAATGAGCAGCAGGTAGTCGTTCATGGCGGTCGAAGTCTGGCCCGGGTGCGGCCCCTTGTTCAATGCGCCTTCAGCCCCGGGCCTGGTCGCGCCGATACAGGGCCAGGCCGATCGCGGTGAACGCCACGAACTGACCCACCGCGACCCACGGAAGGCTCGGCGGCAGCGTGCTCGGGTGGCGCTGGCCAGTCGTCATCGCAAAATCGAGCCCGGCGTAGGCGTAGCCGGCGAGCGCCGCGAGGTTGCTGTTGAAGAGCACCAGACTCAGAATCCACACGCCCGGTGCCGTTCCATTCCCCCGGCCAGCAACCGGACTTCGTCGGCCACTCGGGTAGGCTCGCTCCCGGACATGGCTGACGACGTGGTGATTCGAGGTCTGGGCGCCGAGCAACGACGGGGAGCGCGGCTGCTGGTCAACCTGCGCTTCGCCGCGCTGTCGCTGGCGTTGCCGGCAGTGCTGGCCCTGGGCCTGGGGGTGAAGGACCCGTTGTGGGCGGCGTACGTCTGGCCGACGGCGCTGTGGTGGCTGCTCTCGGGTGTGCTGGTGGCGGTGGTGCGACTGCGCCCGGGCGACACGCGGTGGGCGGCGTACTCGGCAGGCCTCATCGACGTGCCGATGGTCTGGGCGATCCAATCGCAGGGCATGACGGCCTCGGACCAGCCAGCGGTGGTGACGGGGTTCGCGCTGGCGCTCTTTTCGGCCCTGGTGGGGCTCTCGGCACTCTCGCTGCGGCGCTCGGTGCCCTGGGTGGTGGCCGGGCTGTCGCTGGTCTGCCAGTTGAACCTGCTGGCGGCCGTGCACGCGTCGTTCGGGCCTCCAGTGATCTCGGCGTTGGTGCTGCTGGTGCTGGCCGCCTCGGGCAGCGGGCTGTCGACCCGGGTGGCCGTGCTGGTGCGCAGCGTGGCGCTGGTCGAGCTCAAGCGCGCGCGGCTCAATCGCTATTTCTCTCCGGTGGTCGCCGAGCACCTCGAAGGAAACGACGGCAGCGCCGCGGCGCCCGAGGCCCGTGAGGTCACCCTGCTCTTTTCCGACCTGCGCGACTTCACCGCGCTGTCCGAGAAGCTCGAGCCTCGGCAGATCGTCTCGCTGCTCAACGAAGTGCACGGGCGCATGGTGCGCGTGCTCTTCGCGCACGGCGGCACGCTCGACAAATTCATCGGCGACGGGGTGATGGCGTACTTCGGAGCGCCCATCGCCGAACCGCAGCATGCCCGCCGCGCGGTCGAGGCGGCGCTGGCGATGGTCGAGGAACTGGCGAAGCTGAACGTCGAGCGCGTGGCGCGGGGAGAGCCAGCGCTCAGGCTGGGCATCGGGCTGCATTCGGGGCAGGTGATCGTCGGCGACATCGGTTCGCCCGACCGGCTGGAATACACCGCCATCGGCGACGCGGTGAACCTGGCCTCGCGCATCGAAGGGCTCACCAAGACCCACGGCGCGGTGGTGCTGGCGTCGGACGCGACGCGGGCAGCCGCGGGTGATGGGTTCGAGTGGAAGGAAGCGCCTCCGGTGGTGGTCAAGGGCAAGAGCGAGCCGGTCCGCACCTTCATTCCCATGGGGCTGCCGGGCCGACTGGCCTGAACGCTTTCGTTCGAACCGCTGGTTCCGGTACGATTCCCCGCGTTTCACCGACGCGAGGGGCGAACCACGTGTGGAGGCTGTTCTGGCTGGTGGTGGTGACGAGTTGGGTGGCCCACGCGGCCTCGGCAATCGACAAGAAGGCGCTTCGAAAGTCGAAGGCCAGTGAGCTCAATGCGCCGACGCAGCGGGTGGTGTTGCCCAACGGGCTGACCCTGGTGATGAGCCCCGACCCCGCCAGCGGCATCGCGGTGGTCGACGTGGCGTTCGCCGCGGGCGCGCTGTTCGAACCCGAAGGCAAGAGCGGGCTGGCGCACCTGGTCGAGCACCTGCTCGCCTTCGGCCCGACGCCCGAGACCGATTACCGCCAACTGCTCGAGCGCCGAGGCGCCGCGGACTTCGACGCCACGACCACCGCCGACCTGATGACCTTTCACGTGATCGTGCCGCCGCGGGAAGTGCCCCTGGCGTTGTGGGTGGCCAGCGACCGGCTGTTGGCGCGACCGGGGGCCATCGACGAGGCCGAGCTGGCGCGCAACCGGGCCATCGTGGTCGAGGAGCGGGCGAGCCGGGTGACCGACGCCGCGTACCAGACCGCGCTGTCCGACCTCTACCGGGTGATGTTCCCCGCGCCACACCCCCTGCACGGCATGGTGCTGGGCGTGCCCAACGAGCTGGCGGCGGTGACCGTGGCCGACGCCCGCTCGTTCATCGCCCGGTGTCTGGTGCCAGCGAACGCGGTGGTGACCATCACCGGCACCTTCGACCCCGCCGCCGCGCGGGAGTGGACCGAGAAGACCCTGGGCCGGTTACCGGGTGGCGCGAAGCTCGAGGTGCCGCGGCTGCCTCCGGCCCCCGGGGGTCGCATCGTCACCGTGCCCGAACCCCGCGCCCGCCGACCGCGGGTGACCTTCGCGTGGGAATTCGGCGAGCTCGGAGAAGACGTGACCAGCGCGCTCGACTTCGGAGCGACGCTGGTGAAGATCTACACCGACGGTGCGCTCGGCATGCGTGTCGACGCGGGGCTGAGCACGTTCCTGGGCGGCAACCTCTTCGTGTTCGAGGTGACGCTGGCGCACGAGGCCGGCAAGACCGAGGCGAAGGACGCCGCCGAGGGCTTGCTGCGCTACCTCACCCGTACCGCCGCTGCCGACGACGTCTTCGGGGCGGCGCTGGTGCAACGCGATCGGTCGATCATGCTCGAGCTCGACGACCCGCTCTCGAGATCGGCGAGGCTCAGTCGCCAGGAGTTCCTGCTCGGCGACGAGGCGGCGGCCATTCGTCATTCGCAGAAGCACTGGTCACTCTCACCCGAAGACATCGGCCCGTTCACCCGGCCGCTGCTCGAGACCGGTCGGTACACCCTGCAGGTGCGACCGCTCGACCCGTTGCCCCGCAGGGGGTTCTGACCATGCAGCGAGCCGTCATCGCCATGCTGCTGGTGGGGTGTGCGACCGCGAAGCCCGTGGTCGTCACCGGACCCGTCGCGCCCCCCGAGCGCACCGCGCCGCCAGGGCCGCTGGCCGAGTCGACGTGGACGAGCCCACGCCGCTGATTCGCACCACGGTCTCGGGCCTGAAGATTCTGGTGGTCGAGCACCACTCGAGCGCGGTGACCAGCATTCGACTGGTCTTCCCCCAGGGCAGCGCCCACGAGGCAGCCGAGCACAGCGGCCTCACCTGGGCGGCGCTCGCCGCCCTCGAGGACCGGGGCGAACGACACTCGTCGGCCGGCGACCTGATCTCGGTCGAGGAAAAGTCGCCCCGCCGCGAGACCGCCGAGCAGGGAAACGCACTGAGCTTCGGCGTGGCCAGCGAGCTGTCGTGGTTGAGCTTCGATGGCTACGCCCAGGACACCCGGCGCGGGCTGACCACGTTGCGCGAGGTGCTCAAGGCGCGGCGGCACGGTCGGGAAGGCGTGACGGCCAGGCGCGACGGGCAGCTCGACGCCCTCGACGAGCAGCAACTGACCGACGACGCCACGCTCATCGAGCAGCTCTCGATGCTGGCCTTCGGGCGCACGCACCCCTACGCACAGCCGGTGGGTGGTACCGCGAGCTCGCTGGCGGCCTTGACCGACGACGGGGTGGTGGCGCGACAACGCGAGCTGCTCCAGCCGCAGGGCGCGACGCTGGTGGTGGTCGGCGACTTCGACGGGCAGGTCGTGCTCAAGCAGGCCACCAGCATCTTCGAGAACTGGTTGAACGAGTTCACCACCGCCCCACGGGCCATCGCCCCCGTGATGCCCTCGCGACGGGCGAAGGTGCACGTCATTCCGCGCACGCCGGCGCGGACCACGGTGATGTGCGTCGCGCGGCCCCTGGGCGATCTCAAGCAGGGCGACGCGGTGGTCGACGTCTTCGCCGAGTTCCTGCATCAGCGGCTCAACGCGACGGTGCGTGAACAGAAGGGGTACACCTATGGGGTCGAGGGCGTGGTGATTCATCACACCCGCGGGCGGGCGCTCGCGTTCTGTTCCCGGCTGGCCGCCGCCAGCACCGCTGACGCGCTCAAGGTCTTCCTGTCGACCGTCGACGCCGCCACCACCCCTTCCGACGACGAGGTCGCCCGCGCGCGCGCGACGCTCCAGACCCAGCGGGCCATCGAACGGCGCGATGCGTTCGGGCTGGCCCGGGCCCTGGCCGAAGCCGTCACCCTCGGTCAACCAGCGGCGCTCGGCGAGCGGCAG
>CAIWFK010000650.1 GCA_903911905.1 uncultured Myxococcales bacterium | reverse complement strand
CGAGCGGGCCCGCGAGCTCAACGTGCCGGCGATCGTCTTCTCTGCCTCGGGCGGCGCGCGCATGCAGGAAGGCATCTTCTCGCTGATGCAGATGGCGAAGACCTGCGCGGCGCTCAACCGCTTCCGCGAAGTGCGTCAGCCCTACATCTCGGTGCTGCTGCACCCGACCACCGGCGGCGTGGCGGCCTCGTTCTCGTGGCTGGGCGACGTGATTCTCGCCGAGCCCCGAGCGCTGATCGGCTTCGCCGGGCCCCGCGTCATCGAGCAGACCATTCGCCAGAAGCTGCCCGAAGGCTTCCAGCGCAGCGAGTTCCTGCTCGAGCGAGGCATGATCGACGCCATCGTGCACCGCCGCGACCTGCGCACCCGCATCTCGCAGCTCATCGGCCTGCTCTCGACGTGACCTGGCACGCGGGGCTGCTGCACCTGGCGTCGCTGCCCCCCTCGAGCATCAAGATGGGGCTGGGCCGGGTGCAGGCCGCGCTCGCCACCCTGGGAAACCCCGAGCAGCGCTTCCCCTCGCTCCACGTCGCCGGCACCAACGGCAAGGGCAGCACGTGCGCCATGGCGGCCTCGGCGCTCCACCGGCGCTACCGCGTCGGGCTCTACACGTCTCCCCACCTCATCGAGGTCAACGAGCGCTTCAAGGTCGACGGCGTCGATCTGAACGACGAGGCCCTGGGCACCAGCATCGCCGAGGTGGTCGAGCGGCTGGGTGCGCACGAGCTGACCTACTTCGAGCTGAGCACCGTGGTGGCCTTCTGGCACTTCGCCAAGGTGGGCGTGGACCTCGCGGTGATCGAAACGGGCCTCGGTGGCCGGCTCGACGCCACCACCGCCTGCCGCGCCCTGGTGACCTGCATCACGCCCATCGGCTTCGATCACATGGACTACCTGGGCCACACCCTGGGCGCCATCGCCGGCGAGAAGGCGGGCATCGTGAAGCCGGGCGTGCCCCTGGTGCTTTCGCGCCAGCCCGACGAGGCCCAGGCGGTGTTCGACGCCACCGGGGCCTCGCTGCTGCGTGAAGGGCGCGACTTCTCGCTCGAGGTGACCGGGCCCAACGAAGGCACCTGGCGCTCGTCGACTCGCACGGTGGAGCGCCTGCACTGGCCCCTCACCGGCCCGCACCAGACCCAGAACGCGGCGGTGGCCGTGGCCTGCCTCGACGAGCTGGGGCGGCGGGGCTTTCCATTGACCGACGACGAGCTGCGCGCGGGCGTGGCGGCGACGCGGTGGCCGGGGCGGCTGGAGTCGTTCGGTGGCTCGCCCGAGGTGGTGCTCGACGGCGCCCACAACCCGGCGGGCGTCGAGGTGCTGTTGCGCGCGCTCGACACCGACTTCGCCGGCCGGCCGGTGCACCTGGTCTTCGGGGTCTTCGCCGACAAGGACAGCGAGCCCATGATGCGCGCGCTGTTCCCCCGGTGCGACCAGGTGATTCTGACCCCCATCGACAACCCGCGCAGCCGGAACCCGGCCTCGTACGTCGAGCTGGCTCGCACCCTGGCGCCAGGCGTCGAGGTGACGGTGGCGTGGTCGGCGCGGGCAGCGCTCGAGGCGGCCAAGGCGACCTGTCCGCCGGGAGGCCTGGTGCTGGTGGCCGGATCGCTCTTTCTGGTCGGGCAGTTACGCGCGGTGCTGCTGGGCCGCGCGCGTTGACAGCCGGGGTGCCACGGTTAGGTTGAGGTCAGCCATGTCCGACGTCACCCAGAGCGCAGAAAACAGCCCTTCGAACGAAGCCCCACCGCCCGACCAGCGCGAGCTCGAAGTGGCGCGGCTGAACCAGGAACTCGAGACCGCCCGCCGCCGGGTCAACGAGCTGGCGCAGGCCATTCAAGCCGGCGAGCGCGACCGCGAGGCCTTCAAGGTGCGCGTGCAGCGCGAACGCGAGCAACTGCTCGACGTCGAGAAGGGCAACGTGGCGCTCACGCTGCTCGAGGCCATCGACGATCTGGACCTGTGCTTGTCGAGCGCCGACGACTCGGCCCTGGCGCGGGGCGTGCGGCTGATTCGCGACGGGCTGGTCAAGAAGGCCGAGGCCACCGGCATCGAGCGCGTCGAACTGGTGGGGCGCCAGTACGATCCCAACCTCGCCGAGGCGACCGACATGGAAGTCACCGGCACCGAGGCCGACGACGGCAAGGTGCTGGCGCAGGTGCGCTCGTGCTACCAGCTCAAGGGTCGGGTCATTCGCCCGGGCCGGGTGAAGGTCGCCAAGTACGTGACCCCCGCTCAGGCATGAGAGCGCTCGCCTTCGCCGTCGGTCTCGCGGTCGCCTCGCCTGCGCGGGCCGACGAGCTCGAGACCTGGGTGAAGGCGCGCATCGCGGCGCAGCGCGGCGGTACGGCTGCGGCGACTCCCGAGCCGCCCCCCGCGAATCTGTGGAAGGAGCACCCCCGCTCGCCGCCGGTGATTCCCGGCTTCGTCCCGCCCACCTCGCTCGCGCCGCTGGTGAAGGTGGTGCGGCCGGGCGTGGTGAACATCAGCACCAACAACGGCGGCACCTCGCACTCGCAAGGCTCGGGGTTCGTGATCAACCCCGACGGCCTGGTGGTGACCAACAACCACGTGATCGAGCGCGCGCAGGACATCGCGGTGCGGCTGCCCGACGGGCGTTCGTTCTCGGCCACCGTGGCGGGGCACGACCCGGCCACCGACCTGGCGCTGCTCAAGCTGGCCAACGCGAAGGGCTTGCCCACCGTCACTCTGGGCGACAGCGATCAGCTCGAGATCGGCGACTGGGTGGTGGCCATCGGCAACCCGTTCGGCCTCGACACGTCGATCACCCACGGGCTCATTTCGGCGCGGGAACGCGTGCTGGGCATGGGGCCGTTCGACGACTTCATTCAGACCAACGCGCTCATCAACCCCGGCAATTCCGGAGGGCCGCTCTTCGACATGCACGGCGAGGTGGTGGGCGTGACGACCGCCATCGTCAGCCAGGGGCAGGGCATTGGCTTCGCGGTGCCCATCAACCTGGTGAAGGACCTGCTGCCCAACCTGCTCGAGAACGGCACGCCCGAGCGCGGGTGGCTGGGGCTCAACGTTCGCGAGAGTGACGCCGCGAACGCCCCGGTGGTGGTCGACGTGTACGAAGGCAGCCCGGCGGCCGAGGCCGGCATCACGCCAGGCGATCGCGTGGTGGGCATCGGCGGCAAGCCGGTCTCCCGCTACCAGCAAATTCTGCGACGGGTCGCGCTGCTCGCGCCGGGCACCGCGGTGAAGCTGCAGCTCGAGCGCGCGGGCAAGCCGCTGGTGGTGACCGCGACCTTGATGGCCAGGCCGTCGGTCGATGCGCTGCGGGCCACCACGGCCGGCAAGATTCCCGCGCTGGGGCTCATTCTCAAGCCGGTCGATCAGAAGAGCGCGCCGGGGGCCGAAGCGGGCCTGTTGGTCGAGGCCATCGTGCCCGAAGGCGCGGCCGAGCTGGCGGGGGTCGCCGTGGGTGACGTGGTGATCGAGGTGAACCGCGAGCCGGTGACCTCGCTCAAGGCGCTCGATCTGGCGCTGGCGCAGTTCGAGCCCAACGAGCCGGTGCTGCTCAAGGTGCGTCGCGGGGCGAGCGCGCGCTACGTGGCGCTCAAGCCCCGGTGAGCGAACCAGCCGCTACTTGCGAACCCACAGCCCGACCTGATCGCCGGTGCGACCGACCGAGACCAGCACCGCGTCGAAGCGGGCCTTCACTCCCTTGATGGTGCCGCCGCCCTTCTTGGGCAACGTCCACAGGCCTTCGGGGGTGAAGACGATCTGCAGGCGCAACGCCTGGGCCTGCACCTGGCGGGTCATCAGCGCGGGGGTCCAGCCTTCGGGGAACTTGCTCTCGATGCGAATGAACGACATCACCGGGTTGCCGTTGGCGTCGGTCTTGGTCGGTGCGCCGTTGGTGACCGCCGAGTTGCTGCCCGAGAAGAAGGGCGTGAGCAGCAGCACGAAGGTGCCGTCGCGCTGGTTGATTTCCCCCATCGACAGCACGCCGGCCGTCGTCTCGGTGACGATCATGTAGTACTGCTTGCCGTTCGACGCCTTGCGGAAGGCCTCGGCGTTGCGCTCGCACTCGCCGCCCACCATCGGCAGGCAGTCGCCCACGTACTTGTCGACCAGCGCCGCCACGCTCGAGAGCGGTTCGGCGTTGTCGCGCAGCTTGGCGAACCGGCGATCGACGTCAGCCAGCGTCACCAGGGGCATCAAAACCAACAGAGTCAAAAAACAACGCACGGTATTTCCTCCGACGAGATGTCAGTGTGGGTGGAGAAATTGCCTACATCAAACCACTCTGTAGGCTTCGCGACGGTTCCACACACGACAGGAGCGACGCGAGTGATGAGTGAACGCCGACAAAGCCTCAGGTTCGACAAGGTCTTCACGGTGTACCTGCGAACGAATGACGGCATGACGCGCGGGGTGGCCAGGAACATCAGCTCGGCCGGCTTGTTCGTCGAGACCCGTGATCCGCTGGCGCTGGGAGGGCGAATCAAGGTGACCTTCACGGGAGACGACGGCAACGAGATGACGGCGCTGTGCGAGGTACGGTACCAGGTCGCGCTCAACTACGGCGACCCTGAAGAAGTGACGGGGACCCGCGGCGCGGGTCTGCGCATCATCGCCTGGGAGACGAAGGAAGACCAACCCCTGTTGCTCGTCGATCGCGAGCGCGTGCTGCACTGAAGGTCGTGGTGGCGGTGGCGTGAATGACTGCGCGCCCCGTCGCGGATTTTGCTAACTCGCGACGGGTTGAAGCCTTCGTTCGATCCCCGCAGGTTCTTCGCTGCAGCGCTGGCGTGTGGACTGGCGGTCATCTGGTTCCGACCTGGTCCGACGCTCCTGCTGGGCGGAGATTCAGGCATCTACGCTCGCATCGCGCGTGAGCTGGCCGAGCGGCCCCTGACGGGCTGGTGGCGCGTCACGCTCGACGGGTTGCCCTTCCACGAGCATCCACCCCTCGGCTTCTGGCTCGAGGCGCTGGTCTTCCGCGCGTTGGGCTCGTCGGTCGACTCGGCGGTGACGCTGGCTCGCGCGTCGAGTTCGGTGGCGTTGCTGCTGGTCGGCATCACCGCGTGGGAACTGGCGGCGCGACGGGCGCGCATGGTCGATGGCATCGAGGGCGCGTCGTTGGGCGCGTTCGCCATGCTGGGCCTGGTGGTGCTCCCCGGGTTTCTCTATTCGAGCCAGGTGGCGATGCTCGAGGCGACCATGCTCACGCCGCTGGCGCTGGGGACCTGGGCCGCCGCGTCGCTGATGGCGTCTCGCGCACCCGGTGGCGATCGGTTTCCGCGGTTCGCGGTGGCGACCTTCGCGATCGCGGTGATGCTGGGGTTCTGGGTGAAGGGACCTCCCGTATTGGTGTTGGTGGGGCTGGTGTTCGCCCTGGCCGTGCTGCAGCGGGTGCGCTGGAGCGTGGCGGTGGTGGCGATCGTCG
>CAIWFK010000649.1 GCA_903911905.1 uncultured Myxococcales bacterium | reverse complement strand
CTGCCGCTCGGCGATGAGGCCCAGGTAGTGCACGCTCCACGCGTCGGCGGGGACCTCGCGGGTCAGCCGCTCGAAGTCGCGCCGCGCCAGGTCGAAGTGCCCCCAGCTCGAAGCGGGACAGCGCGCGCTCGAGCTGCGCCTCACCGTGATCGGGGTCGAGGTCGAGCACCCGCCCGAAGGCCTCGATGGCGTTCTCGTGCTCGCCCAACTGCGAACAGGCCACGCCCCGCAACAGCTCGGTCTCGATCGACAGCTCTTCGCTCTGCGAGAGCGCTGGCCAGGCGCGCTCGAGCAACTTCAAGCCCGCCTCGATGCGCTCGCGGTCGTCACCGGGCTGCCGAATCTTCACGTCGGCGGCGGCCAGCATCAGCGTGGCGTCGCCCGGGTCGGCCTTCATCAGGGCGGCGAACAGCTCGTCTGCGGCTTCCCAGTCGCCCAGCTCCGCCAGGGCGTTGGCCTTCAGGTCGAGCGCCGCGGTCGAGCGCGGGTCGAGCGTCAGCGCCTCGTCGGCGAAGCGCAGCATGTCGTCGAACTCGCCTGCCTCATGTGCTTCTTCTGCGAGGGCGATCGCCTGCTCGAGCCTGGTGGCCATGTCGCTCTTTCAACGGTGTGGCGTGCGCTTGTCAACGTGTCGTGCTAGTTCTGTCCCGTCATGGACGTGGACTCGGGGCGGCCCGTCATCAGCATTCTGGTGGTCGACGACGACGACGCCACCCTCGCGCTGCTCTCGACGTTCCTGCGTCGCAACGGGTACCGCGTCATTTCGGCCACCAACCCGCTGCGCGCGCTCGACGTGCTCAAGACCGAGACCGTGCAGTTGGTGATCACCGACCTGATGATGCCCCACGTCGACGGCATCGGGTTCACCCAGCAACTGCACCAGTTGCCCGGGTACGCCAACGTGCCGGTGATCATGATCACCGCCTTCGGTACCGACGAGGTCACCGATCGCGGCATGCGGCAGGGGGTCGCGATGACCCTCCACAAGCCCGTCGAGCTCGCCCGCTTGCTCGATCTGGTCGGTTTCGCGACCGCCTCGCCCCCCGGGCATTGACAAAAGCTCCGCACTCCTTAATTTGGCGCTCGCCCGGCCCGAGTGCTAACGCGCGGGTTCGTTCAAATTTCAGTACTTCCAGGAGGTTGCACAATGGCAGCGAAGGAAATTTTCTTTCACCAGGGCGCCCGCGAGGCGATTTTGCGTGGCGTGAAGGTGCTCTCTGATGCGGTGGCCGTGACGCTGGGGCCCAAGGGCCGCAACGTGGTGATCGAGAAGTCGTTCGGTTCGCCCACGGTGACCAAGGACGGCGTGACCGTCGCGAAGGAAATCGAGCTCGAGAACAAGTTCGAGAACATGGGCGCGCAGATGGTGAAGGAGGTCGCTTCGAAGACCTCGGACATCGCCGGTGACGGCACCACCACCGCGACGGTGCTCGCGCGCGCGATCTACGAAGAAGGCCTCAAGCTGGTCGCCGCCGGCCACAACCCGATGGACTTGAAGCGCGGCATCGACAAGGCCGTCGAGGTCGTCATCGGCGAGGTCAAGAAGCTCAGCAAGCCGGTCAACGGCAAGGGCGACATCGCGCAGGTCGGCACCATCTCGGCCAACGGCGACGAGACGATCGGCAAGATCATCGCCGAGGCGATGGAAAAGGTCGGCAAGGAAGGCGTGATCACCGTCGAGGACAGCAAGGGCCTCGAGACCGAGCTCGAAGTGGTCGAAGGCATGCAATTCGACCGCGGCTACATCAGCCCGTACTTCGTGACCAACCGCGAGCGCATGCTGGTCGAGCTCGACGACCCCTACATCCTCATCAGCGAGAAGAAGGTCTCGGCCATGGCCGACCTGGTGCCCCTGCTCGAGCAGGTCGCGCGCTCGGGCAAGCCGCTGCTGATCATCGCCGAAGAGGTCGAGGGTGAGGCCCTGGCCACGCTGGTGGTCAACAAGCTGCGCGGCGTGCTCAACGTGTCGGCGGTGAAGGCCCCCGGCTTCGGCGACCGCCGCAAGGACATGCTCAAGGACCTCGCGGTCCTCACCGGCGGCACGGTGGTCAGCGAGGATCTCGGCATCAAGTTCGAGACCCTGACCCTGAACGACCTGGGCCGCGCGAAGAAGATCACCATCGACAAGGACAACACCACCATCGTCGACGGCAACGGCAAGAAGGCCGACATCGAAGGCCGCATCGGGCAGATCCGCCGCCAGGTCGGTGAGACCACGTCGGACTACGACCGCGAGAAGCTGCAGGAGCGCCTGGCCAAGCTGGTCGGCGGCGTGGCGGTCATTCACGTCGGCGCGGCCACCGAGGTCGAGCTGAAGGAAAAGAAGGCCCGCGTGGAAGACGCGATGCACGCGACCCGCGCGGCGGTGGAAGAGGGCATCGTCCCCGGCGGCGGCGTGGCGCTGGTGCGCGCGCTCACTGCGCTCGAGAACCTGAAGCTGGGTGGCGAGCAGGACTTCGGCGTCGAAATCATCCGCAAGGCGATCGTGCAGCCCCTGTGGAAGATCTCGACCAACGCCGGTCACGAAGGCGCCGTGGTGATCAACAAGGTCGCCGCCGGCAAGGGCGGCTTCGGCTTCAACGCCCGCACCGAGAAGTACGAAGACCTGCTGGCCGCTGGCGTCATCGACCCGGCCAAGGTCACCCGCTGCGCGCTGCAGAACGCGGCCTCGGTCGCGTCGCTGTTGCTGACCACCGAAGCGATGATCGCCGACAAGCCCAAGAAGAAGGGCAAGGGCGCGGGCGCTGGTGGCCCCGACTACGGCGGCGAAGACATGGACATGTGATTCACCGTTTTCGGTGACGCACCCGGCGGCCCGACTTCCCACGCGGAGGTCGGGCCGTCGTGCTTTGGGGTAGGCTGCACCGCGACGCATGTACGAACGCGGTGGCCGGCTGGGCGACAGACCTGCACGTTTCCTCGCGCGGCGGGAAGGCTCGCTCTGGTCGGTCTACGAGGTTCGCGCACGGCAGGTCGAGGACATCGAGGTGCTGCACGAGCGGCTGCGCATGTGGACCCGCTTCGGTGCGACGGCGGGGGCCCCGTGGTCGGGTGAGATGGCGTTCGAGGCCTCGGGGCACGTCTTCACCGTGTTCGAGCGCACCCAGGGCCTGGCGCTGCTGCAGCACGACCGCTTCCAGGCCGACCCCGACGTGGCGGCGTGGGTGGGGTCGCTGAAGGCGGCGGCGCTCGAGACCTGCCCCGAAGAGGGTTGCCCGCTCTCGTTCTGGGTCGGCCGCGACGCGCGGGTGGTGGTGCGGCCGATGCTGCTCGCGCCCGACCCTGACGGCGATGACCCGGGCGACCCCTGGGAAGCGTCGAGCGGGGCCGCCAGCCACGCTTCGTTCGTCAGCGCCACCGCGAGCTGGTTGCCCGCGGCCTGCGACGACGCCCGGCACGCGGTCGAGGTCGCCACCCAACTGCTCGACGGCGTCGACCCCGAGGGCCTGCCCTTCGAGCTCGAACGGTCGCTGCTCGATCACCGCGACTCGGCCCACGCCTGGGCGGTGGCCCACGACTGGCTGCTGGCGCGTCAGTTGCCCCGCGGCGAGCTGGTGCTGCTTGGCGATTCCCCGTCCCACCAGACCGAACGGAACGCGCTGCTCGAGCGGTACGTCGAGCTGGGCCTGGGCGACCTGCCGTACGGCACCGAACTCGAATGGCGCCACGGCTACGTGTGGGCGATCGACCTGGTGCCGATGGCGGCGAGCACGCTGCGCGCGCTGCTCGAGCACCCCTCGTGCCGGTTCCTGCACACGCTGCGGCTGAAGGTGAAGCATTTCGTCGACGCGGTCGAGCTGCTCGGCGATCTGGTGGCCATCGGCCACGACGCGGTGCGGGTCATCGACGCGCCGCCCAGCGTCTTCACCGCCGAGTTCACCGCGCTGCGCCGGGCCTTCCTGCGGCTGCAGGGCTGAAGGCCAGAGCGCCGATCCGCTCGTTGCCGAAAGCGGATCGGCTCTCTAGACGGGAGGGCGCCTGGCCAGGTTCTCGGCACGCGCCCGCCAGAGGAACCAGGCCCCCAGCGCGGCCACGGCCACCACGATCAGGTGCGCGGTGTTCACCGGCGCGGGGGCGGGCGGCGGCGGCGGGGTGATGCGCTTCAAGGTCGCGCTCATCATCGCGCTGGTGGTCTCGTAGGCCTCGAACTCGCCCACCGAATACATGTTGTCGCCGCCCTCGGCGGTCAGCCGCACGTAGCGCGCGGTCACCTCGAGCGGCTCGCTGGTGCGGGTCTGCATGCCG
>CAIWFK010000648.1 GCA_903911905.1 uncultured Myxococcales bacterium | reverse complement strand
GGCATGGGCCGTCACGGCGGCGGCGCGTTCTCGGGCAAGGACCCCTCGAAGGTCGACCGCTCGGCCGCGTACATGGGCCGCTACATCGCCAAGAACGTGGTCGCCGCGGGCCTCGCCTCGCGTTGCGAAGTGCAGGTCAGCTACGCCATCGGCGTCGCCGAGCCGGTCAGCGTGATGGTCGACACCTTCGGCACCGCCACGGTCGACGAGGACAAGATCGCCAAGGCCGTGCGCAACGTGTTCGGCCTCAAGCCGCACCAGATCGTCGAGCACCTCGACCTGCTCAAGCCCATCTACCAGGCCACCGCGGCGTACGGTCACTTCGGCCGCTCCGAATTCACCTGGGAGCGCACCGACAAGAAGGACGAACTGCGCGCGGCGCTCGGCCTGAAGAAGGCGGCGTAAGGGGAAACCCATGGCGGCCGCCAAGCCCGGAAAAGGCAGCTCCTTGACGTC
The DNA here is from genome assembly GCA_903911905.1 of uncultured Myxococcales bacterium. Lineage (GTDB taxonomy): Bacteria > Myxococcota > Myxococcia > Myxococcales > Myxococcaceae > Xiheilimnobacterium > Xiheilimnobacterium phototrophicum. The sequence continues at coordinate 15,096 of CAIWFK010000648.1, read as the reverse complement.
GCTCGCAGCGACGCTCGACACCAGGAAGCGCCCTCTTCCGGGCGACGCCCGCCCCCCGTCGAACGCGGCCAGGGCTCGCATCGTCGCGGCCCTGCCAGCCAGGGCGAACCCCGCGCCAGCCTCGAAGGCGGCGCAGGTCGCCTCGAAGCCTGAGCACCCGCCGGCTGCGACGAAGGCACCTGTGGGGTCGTCGAAGGCGACGGCTGCGCCGGTGAAGAAGCCCGTCGCCGTGGCCGCCGTCGTCTCCCGGCCGGTTGCCACGCGACGCCCCGAGCCCGACGTCCGCACGTCGGCGCGCCCCGAGGTTCCCGTTGCGCGGCGTGCCGAGCCGGTCTCACCGCCCACGCGACCGCCGGAAAGCCTGTCGCGCTCGAACGCGTTGACCAGCCTGCGGCGTGACCCGTCGCCGCTGCCCAGCCGCTTTCCCGCGCTCGGCACGAGCCCGGCCGCCGCGCCCGCGACGGCCAAGACCCGCCGCAAGTACCCGCGCGCGCAGCTCTCGGTGCGGGCCAGGCTGTCGCTGGCCGACGACCCGAGCCGGTCGTTCGAAGCGGCGCTGCCGACCGTCGACATCTCGGTGGGCGGCATGTTCCTCGAGTCCAGCTTCTTCCTGAAGATGGGCACGAAGCTGCTCGTCACGCTCTCGCTGCCACCCAAGGGCCGCGAGGTGAAGGTGAAGGGCGAAGTGGTGCGCGTGGTGACGCAGGCCTCGGGTGAATCGGGCTTCGCGCTGCGCTTCACCGAGTACCTCGACGGGTCGGAGGTCGCGCTGGCGACCCACTTCCTCTCGCCGTTGTTGCGCGAGTTCATCACCGGCTACGCGAAGCAGCACCGCTTCGACGCCAGCCCCGAATACGTCGCGCACACCGCCGACGTGCTGGCCGCGTGGGAACTGCGCAAGGCCGAGCTGGGCAGCGACATCTGGGCGTTGACTGGCGCGCGATGAGCCTGCTCGAAGCCGTCGTCCTGGGGCTGGTTCAGGGCATCACCGAATTCCTGCCGATTTCGTCGACCGCGCACCTGAAGATCGTGCCGGCTCTGCTGGGCTGGGGTGACCCGGGCGCGGCGTATTCGGCCGTCATTCAGTTGGGCACGGTGGGCGCGGTGCTGGTGTACTTCGCGCGCGACCTGCTGCACCTGGCGCGGGCCTTCGTCACCGGGCTGCGCGAGCGCAAGCCGTTCGGCACGCTCGATTCGCGCCTGGCCTGGTTCGTGGGGCTGGGTACCCTGCCCATCGGCATTCTGGGGCTGCTGCTCAAGAAGCTGATCGAAGCGCAATTGCGCTCGCTGTGGGTGATGGCGGGCTCGCTCATCGTCTTCGCGGTGGTGCTGGCGGTGGTCGAGCGGCTGGCGAAGCACACCCGCACGCTCGACCAGATGACCCTGCGCGACGCGATGGTGGTGGGCAGTTGGCAGGCGGTGGCGCTCATTCCCGGAAGCTCGCGCTCGGGCACCACCCTGACCGGCGCCTTGTCGCTGGGCTTCACCCGCGCCGAGGCCGCGCGCTTCTCGTTCCTGCTCTCGATTCCGGCCACCACGCTGGCGGGCGTGTTCGAGCTCAAGCACCTGCTCAAGGCCGACGACGCGCCGCCGCCCATGCTGATGCTGGTGGTGGGCACGGCGGTCTCGTTCGCGGCCGGGCTGGTCGCCATCTGGGGGCTGCTGCGGCTGTTGCGCACCCGCTCGACGCTGGGCTTCGTGGTGTACCGGGTCGCGCTGGGCGTCACCTTGCTCGTGCTGTTGTCGAGTGGCCGGCTGGCACCCTGATCATTGGCGCTGCCCCCGCTTCACGCTAAGTCTCGTCTCATGGCGGAAGACAGCAGCGCCCTCGTCAACGACATCACCGAACGCGTTCGCCGCAGGCTCGATGCCCTGCGCGCCGGCACCCAGGAACCGTGCACGCCCTCGAGCGGCGGCAAGACCAGCGGTTCGGCCGAAGAGTGCGCCAGTTCGTGTGGCGCCTGCCCGAACCACGACACCTGCGGCACGTCGCTGTCGGTGCGGCACGGCCTGTCGTCGCGCGTCTCGCCCGACAAGCTGCGCACCAGCCAGGACATCGCGCCCTTCATCGACCACACCCTGCTCAAGCCCGAGGCCACCGCCGACGAGGTGCTCAAGCTGTGCGACGAGGCTCGCAAGTACGGCTTCGCCACGGTGTGCGTGAACTCGGTCAACGTGGGCACGGCGGCGCGCGCGCTGGCGGGCTCGTCGGTGCTGCCGATTGCGGTGGTCGGCTTTCCGCTCGGCGCGGGCATTCCTTCGGCCAAGGCGTTCGAGACCCGCGAAGCGGTGCGGTGCGGCGCGAAGGAAATCGACATGGTCATCAACATCGGGGCGCTCAAGGCCCGTGACTATGCGCTGGTGCAGAAGGACATCGCGATGGTGGTCGACGCCGCGCGGCCCTGGCCGGTGAAGGTGATTCTCGAGACCTCGCAACTGTCGAACGACGAGAAGATCGTCGGGTGCGCGCTCTCGAAGGCTGCGGGCGCGGCGTTCGTGAAGACCTCGACCGGGTTCGCGGCTGGGGGCGCGACGGCCGAAGACGTGGCGCTCATGCGCCGCATCGTCGGTGACGACATGGGCGTGAAGGCGTCGGGCGGCGTGCGCAGCACCGAAGACGCCATGAAGATGATGACTGCCGGCGCGAACCGGATCGGCGCGTCGGCGTCGATCGCCATCGTCACCGGCGGCAAGTCGAACTCGAAGTACTAGTGAACTCCTCACGCGGGCGTGTCGCGCCGGTAGACCGCTGGCGTCACGCCCTGCTCGCGAGTGAAGGCCTTGTGGAAGGCCACTTCCGAGCGGTAGCCGACCTCCTCGGCCAGCGCCGAGAGCTTCACGTCGCGCTCGCGCAGCGCCTTCGCCGCGAGCGCCATACGCCATCGCCGCAGGTAGGCGAGCGGCGGTTGACCGACGAGCCGGGTGAAGCGCCGCGCCAGCGTCGCGCGCGAGGTGCCCACGGTGGTGGCCAGTGATTCCACTGACCAGTCGAAGGCCGGGCGCTGGTGAAGCGCGGCCAGGGCCCGCTGCGTGGGTGGGTCTCGCAGCGCGCCCAGCCACCCCGCAGCGCCCTCAGGCTGACGCTCGAGCCAGTCTCGCAACACGTACAAGAACAGCACATCGAGCAGGCGGCGCGCCGCGGTCTGCGCGCCGACGGCGCTCGAGCCGATTTCCTCGGCCAGCAACTCGGCGACCACGCGCAGGCGCGAGGGCAGGCCCACCCCAGCCGAAGGAACGTGCAGCACCTGAGGCAACACGCTGAGCAACGGGTGGGGCGCGTCGTCGTCGAAGGCGTACGCGCCACACACCACGACCGCCGTCGGGGCCGTGGCCGAGCGCCGACGCGCCTGGGCCGCGATCACCTCGGGGTAGGGCGCGCCGCGAAGCCCGGGCCGGTGACCGATGGTGTGCGTCCAGCCGCGCGGGAGCATCACCACGTCGCCCTGCGCCAGCTCGATGGGCGAGCCCTTCGCGGGCGTCAACCAGCACGTGCCGCGCTGCACGACGTGAAACCCTGCCTTGTTGATGCGGTCGAAGGCCATCGCGAAGGGGGCGTACAGCTCGACCCGCCCATAGATGGCGGCGCCGACGCGCGTGGTGGACAGGATCTCGGCCAGGACGTCCATTCGACGGTCTTAGCCGAGAAGCGCAGCGACGGCAGGGTCTTGAGACGTCTGGGCAAGAGTGTGAGCGGCCTGGGCATGGCCCGGCAAACGACCCCACACTATCCAATGACAGTCGAACCCACCCTGACCCACGAGACCACGCACCATGCCCCGAGCCACTGGAACCATCGAAGTGAAGACCTATGAGCCGAAGCCGTACGACACCTCGGGCGGCCCGACGCTGAATGAAATCCTGGTCACCGAGACCTTCAAGGGCGACCTCAACGCCGAGGGGACCGTGCGGTTTCTGCAGGCCGTGCGACCTGACGGGTCGGCCAGCTTCGTCGGTCACGAGCGCGTCGTCGGAACGCTGGGGGGCAAGCGCGGCAGCTTCGTGCTCCAGGACGAGGGCACTCTCACCGGAGACCAGGTCTCGGGGCGGTGGTTCGTCGTCGCCGGGTCGGGCACCGACGCGCTCGCCGGGCTGCGTGGCGAGGGCACCTTCACCGCGACCCTGGGGCAGCACGCCCACTGGGTTCTCGACTACCGGTTCGAGTGAACTCGTCGGTCGCAGTCGTGGTGGCCCGGTTGATCAAACCTGGCCACGAAGCGACCTACGAGGCCTGGCTGCGGCGCGCCATCGACGCCGCGCGGCGGCTTCCAGGGCACCTCGGCGCCGACGTGCTCCGACCGAACGGCGACGAGCGTCGGTACGTGCTCGTCTTTCGGTATGAGACGGTCGAACAGTTGGTGGCATGGGAACGGTCGGCGGCCCGCGCCGCGCTGGTGCGCGAAGTCGAAGCGCTCACCGAAGGCGCTCCCCTCGTGCAGCGTCAGACGGGCCTCGAAGGCTGGTTCACGCTGCCTGGCCAGCCGATCTTCCCGCCTCCACGATGGAAGATGGCCCTGGTGACCTGGCTGGTGGCCTTCCCTCTGATTCAGGTGCTCGGGCTGGCCTGGGCCCCCGTGCTGGGAGACGCCCCACCCGTGCTGCGCACTGCGGTGACTGGCGCTTCGATGGTGCTGGCCATGACCTACGTCGTGATGCCGGCGGTGACTCGACGCCTTGGCGCGTGGCTTCGGCCTTCGGCCTGACCACGCGTTCGGAAAAAAGCGCTCGCCATCGCGCGTGGTAGACCTGCGCTCTGCATGAGCCAGCCCATCATCGAGAAGGCGACCGCCTGGGCCGCCGCCGACCCCGACCCCACCACCGCGGCCGAGGTGCGCGCGCTGCTCGCCTCGAACGCGGTGGCGGAATTGACCGAGCGCTTCGGCAGCGCGCTCGAGTTCGGCACCGCCGGCCTGCGCGGCGTGCTGGGCGGCGGCACCAACCGCATGAACCGCGCGGTCGTGCGCCGCACCACCGCGGGCCTGGCGCGCTACCTCAAGGCCACCGTGCCCGACGTCACGACTCGCGGGGTGGTGCTGGGCCGCGACGGTCGACACCTGAGCCGCGAGTTCACCTTCGACGCCGCCTCCGTGCTCGCCGCCGAGGGCATTCCCGCCTGGGTCATCTCGGGCGTGGCGCCCACGCCGGTGACGGCCTTCGCCCTGGGCCACGTCGGCGCCGCGGCCGCCGTGATGGTGACCGCCAGCCACAACCCACCCGAGTACAACGGGTACAAGGTGTACTGGGGCAACGGGGCGCAGATCATTCCCCCGCATGACGGCGGCATCGCCGCGGCCATCGAGGCGGTGGGCCCCGCGAACCAGGTCGCGCTGCTCGACGAAGCCACCGCGCGAGCGAAGGGCCTGTGGCGCGACGTCCCCGCGACGCTCGAGCGCGCGTACCTGGACGCCATTCTCTCGCTGCGACCGACGAAGAGCGCGGGTGACCTGCCCATCGTCTACACCGCGATGCACGGCGTCGGTGGCCGGTGGACGGTGCAGGCGCTGACCGAAGCAGGCTTCACGCGCGTCACCCCCGTGCCCGAGCAACACGAGCCAGACGGCAATTTCCCGACGGTGCGCTTCCCCAACCCCGAAGAGAAGGGCGCGATGGACTTGTCGACCGCGCTCGCCAGCCGCGTGGGGGCCGAGCTGGTGCTGGCCAACGACCCCGACGCCGACCGCCTGGCGGTGATGGCCCGCGACGCGGGCGGCACGCTCCGCATGCTGACCGGCAACGAGGTCGGCGTGATTCTGGGGCACTTCCTGCTGACCCAGACGAAGCACGCCAACCCGCTGGTGGTCACCACCATCGTCTCGAGCGCCCAGCTCAAGACCATCGCCGCCGCGACCGGCGCGCGCTTCGAAGAGACGCTCACCGGCTTCAAGTGGATCGCCAATCGCGCGATGGCCCTGCCCGCGTTCGACTTCGTCATGGGGTACGAAGAAGCGCTCGGCTACACGGTGGGCACGGTGGTGCGCGACAAGGACGGCGTGGGCACGGCGCTGGTGATGGCCGACGTGGCCGCCTGGTGCCGCAGCCAGGGCCTGACCCTGCTCACCTACCTCGAGCAGGTTCAGCGCGAGCACGGGCTGTTCGTCGGCACCCAGTACAACGCCACCCTGCCCGGGGCGACCGGCGCGGCCACCATTCGCGCGGTGATGCAGGCCTTCCGCGACCGGCCGCTCTCGCGCGTGGGCGACTTCGCGGTGAGCGCGACCTGCGATTACCAGGCGCAGACCCGCACCGCGCAGGGCACGGCGAGCGCGCTGAGCCTGCCGAAGTCGAACGTGCTGGCCTGGGAACTCGAGGGTGGCAGCCGCATCACGCTGCGCCCGTCGGGCACCGAGCCCAAGATCAAGGTGTACCTCGAGCTGCGCGAAGTCCTCACCCCAGGAGAACCCATGGCCCCCGCTCATCAGCGCGCGATGTCGCGCCTCGCCGGCCTGCAGACGGCCTTCCTCGCCGAAGCGAAGACGCGGGGGCTGCCATGACCCGCGCGCTCGCCCTGGGCCTGCTGCTCGCCGCGTCAGCGGCCCTCGCCGAAGACGTGGGCCAGCCGTGGAGCATCGTCGGGCCTCGCACCATCGCTCCCGACCAGAACGCCTTCGAGTTCGGCGCCGGCTGGCCGGGCGTCTCGGCCGCTTGGGTGCACGGCGTGGGGCCGGGCCTGAACCTGGGCGCGCGCCTCTCGTTCGACTACGGCATCGAGGGCCTGGTGAAGCAGGTGGCGCCGGGGCTCAAGGTGCAGGCCACGCTCAAGGTGCGCTTCCTCGACACCGAGCGCGTGTCCTTCGGCCTGACCTTCGAGCCGGGCCCGCTCTTCCACTTCCCCCAGTACGCGTCGAACCTCATCGGCTTCGCGCTGCCGGTGGGCGTGCGCCTGGGCATCGCGGCCTCGCCCGCGTTCTGCCTGGCGTTGCTGGTCGAAGTGCCGTTGTGGATTCAGTTCGGCGTCACCGGCGGGCTGCAGGTGCCCATTCTGTCGGGCGTGGGGCTCGAGTACTTCGTCACCAGCAACCTGGGCGTCTTCGCGCGCGCTCGCGTGGGCCCGACGATTCGGCCCTACTCGACCGAGCTGACCTTCGACGGCACCATCGGCGTCGGCTTCAAGCGCTGACGAGCGCGCGTCAGCCGCCACCGCCGGTACCGGTGGCGTTGGCCATGACCTGCAGGGTCACGACGTACGGCGGCGCGCCTCCCACCGACGCAGTGATGGTGGCCTGCCCGGGCGCGGTGAAGACACAGGGGGAAACCGGGCCTTCGACGTCACCGTGCCAGGTTCAGCGCAGCGCGATGAGCGGGGCGATGAGCAGCGAGACGACGCCCATCACCTTGATGAGAATCGAGATGCCGGGGCCCGAGGTGTCCTTGAAGGGGTCGCCGACGGTGTCGCCGACCACGGCCGCCTTGTGCGCGTCCGAGCCCTTGCCGTGACCCGGCAGGCCGCCCTTTTCGATGAACTTCTTCGCGTTGTCCCAGGCGCCGCCGCCGTTGGCCATCATCAGCGAGAGCGTGGCACCGACCGCCAGCGCGCCGGCGAGCGAACCCGCGAGCACCTTGGGGCCCAACACCCAACCGATGATGACCGGCGAGAGCACCGCAACCGCGCCAGGCAGCATCATCTGCTTGATGGCCGCGGCCGTGGCCAGGTCGACGATGCGCGCGGGCTGGGGCTCGACGCCTTCCTTGCCCTCGAGCAGGCCGGGAATCTCGCGGAACTGACGACGAATCTCTTCGACGATGGCGCCGGCCGCGTTGCCGACCGCGGTCATGGTCGAGGCGCCCACGATGCAGGGCAGAATCGCGCCGAAGAGCAGGCCCATCAGCACGTCCGAGTCGACCAGGTTCAGCGAGAGGTCCGCCAGGCCGTGCGCGTGGCGCATGACGTTGACTTCCATGTTGAAGGCCGCGAACAGCGCGACCACCGTGAGCACCGCGCTGCCGATGGCGAAGCCCTTGCCGACCGCCGCCGTGGTGTTGCCGACCGAGTCGAGCTCGTCGGTGATGGCGCGAATGTCTTTGCCCATGTGACCCATCTCGGCGATGCCGCCGGCGTTGTCGGCGATGGGGCCGTACGCGTCGACCGTCATCACGATGGCGGTGCCCGAGAGCATACCGACCGCGGCGAGCGCGATGCCGTACAGGCCCAGGTACGAGTTCGAGACGAAGCCGACCACGCAGAGCAACACGAGGGGAATGCAGACACTCTCGAGGCCGACCGCCAGGCCGCGAATGACGTTGGTGCCGGGGCCGGTCAACGCGGCCTTGGCCACGCGCTCCACCGGGCCCATCGAGGTGTAGTAGTCGGTGACCAGGCCGACCGCCGCGCCACCCAGCGCGCCCGCGCCCAGCGTGACCAGCGCGCCGAAGGCGATCGCGAACTGGGGCAGCACCAGCGCCGCCACGCCCAGCACCAGGAACGGAGGCAGCACCAGGGCGATGCGCAGCACGGTGGCCGGGGGCATGTTCTTCATGGTGCGGGTGATGAAGATGCCGAGAATCGAGACCACCAGGCCGATGGTCGCCAGCAGCAGCGGCAAGGCGATGGCCAGGGCGCGCAGCTTGCCCAGGTCGGTCACGGTCGGGGCCAGCGCCTGCAGCGCGGCCTGGGGCAGGGTCAGCGCGAGCGCCATGGTGGCGACGACGGCGGCCACGTAGCTCTCGTAGATGTCGGCGCCCATGCCGGCGATGTCGCCGACGTTGTCACCGACGTTGTCGGCGATGACGCCCGGGTTGCGCGGGTCGTCTTCGGGAATGTTGGCCTCGACCTTGCCGACGATGTCGGCGCCGACGTCGGCGGCCTTGGTGTAGATGCCGCCGCCGATGCGGGCGAAGAGCGCGATGCTGCTGGCGCCCACCGCGAACGAGTGAATGTAGGTGCCGAGGTCTTCGTGCGTCTTGCGCAGCTCGTCGCCCACCGAGTCCTTGAAGAGCATGTAGAGCGCGCCCATGCCGATGAGGCCCAGGCCCGCCACGCACAGGCCCATCACCGCGCCGCCGTCGAGCGCCATCACCAGCGCCGCGGGCTTGCCGTTGAGCTTGGCCTGCTCGGCGGTGCGCACGTTGGCGAAGGTGGCGGCCTTCATGCCGAAGAAGCCGGCGAGCAGCGAGAGGAACGCGCCCGAGAGGAACGAGAGGCCGGCCTTCCAGCTGATGAAGACCGCCATGGCCGCGAACACGGCCAGCGCGTACACCGCCAGCACCTTGTATTCGCGCGAGAGGAACGCCATCGCGCCCTCGCGAATGTAGCGCGCGATGCGCGCCATCTCGGGCGAACCCTCGGGGCCGCTCTTGACCTTGAAATAGAGGCCCAGCGCGATGACCAGCGCGAACGCTCCCGTCCCCATCGATGCCACTGGCAAGACTTCCACGTGATCTCCTTCACAGGGGGCGGCCTGCGCCCCGTCAGTGCGTGCGCGCGCTGAAACTCCATTTGGCTGGGTGGGTCAAGGAATTGATCGCGCGATCAGCACGAACTTCCTCGGGTTTTCTTACCGCTCCCCCAACCCCCACCTCAGGGTCGGGCATGACTCACTCAACCATTCGGAACAACGATATTTTTCACCTCGACTTGCATTCATACGCATAGAGACATTATGAGTCTGGGAGCATGCAGGTCTCCCTCCTTCGAACCGGCGACGTTCCGCTCCCGCGCGTGGAGCTCTTCCGCTTGTTCTCGGAGCCGGGGCGCCTGCAGGTGTTGGCCCTGTGCGCGGAAGAAGAGCTGGCGGTCTCCGAGCTGGCGACGGTGTTGGCCGACAGCCAGCCGCAGGTCAGCCGCAAGGTGGCGCCGTTGCGTGAAGCGGGGCTGCTCGAGGCGCGCCGCGACGGCACGCGTACCTTCCTTCGGGTCGCCACCTCGGTCGATGCGTTGGTGACCGAGGCCATCGCCGAAGGTCGCCGCCTGTGTCTGGCCGACGGCAGCCTGGCGCGGGTGCCGGGCGTCATCGCCGCGCGCGAAGCGCATGGGCGGGAGCACTTCGACGACGTGCCGGTGGTGCCCGAATCGGTGCCAGCCAGCCCCGAGCACCTGGCGCACCTCGCAGCGCTGGGGCCGTTGTTGAGCGGCCGGCAGTTGGCGGTCGACGTGGGCACGGGTGACGGCCTCTCGTTGGACGTGCTGGCACCGCTGTTCTCGCGGGTCATCGCGGTCGACCGCAGCCGGGCCCAGTTGGCGCGGGTCGCGCAGCGGGTCGAGGCGCGCGGCTTCCACCACGTCTCGCTCTTCCCCGGCAGCTACGACGACGCCACGCTGGTCGAGCGCGTCGACGGCGCAGGCGGCGCCGACCTGGTCTTCGCCGGCCGCACGCTGCACCACGCCTCGCGACCAGCGCAGGCGGTGCAGGCCTTCGCGCGGCTGCTCAAGCGCGGCGGCTTCGTGGTGGTGCTCGATTACCTGGCGCACGACGACGACCGGCTGCGCACCGAGGGCGGCGACGTGTGGCTCGGCTTTCCCGAGGCCGACGTGCGCCGCTTCATGGCCGAGGCCAACCTCACCTTCCTGGGCGACGTGGCCATTCCCGCCGCCTTCCACCCGCATGGCCCCGACGCGCGGCTGACCTGGCACGCGTGGGTGGCGCAGAAACCCAAATCGACCGCAGCCGTCTGACCTTCAACGCAGTTCTTTCCCGCAACACTGGAGTGACCCATGGACACGAAGACCGAATTCCCCGCGTACAAGGTGAAGGACATCAAGTTGGCCGAGTGGGGCCGCAAGGAAATCAGCATCGCCGAGAAGGAAATGCCCGGCCTGATGGCGCTGCGCGCGCAGTACGCCGGCAAGCACCCGCTCAAGGGCGCCCGCATCGCAGGCTGCCTGCACATGACCATCGAGACCGCGGTGCTGATCGAGACCCTGGTCAACCTGGGCGCCGAAGTGACCTGGACCAGTTGCAACATCTTCTCGACCCAGGACCAGGCGGCGGCGGCCATCGCCAAGGCCGGCGTGCCGGTCTTCGCGTGGAAGGGTGAGACGCTCGAAGAGTACGACTGGTGCGTCGAGCAGCAGATCTTCGCGTTCAAGGGCGGCAAGGGCCCGAACATGCTGCTGGACGACGGTGGCGACCTGACGATGTGGGTGCACCAGAAGCACCCCGAGCTGCTCAAGGACTTGAAGGGCCTCTCGGAAGAGACCACCACCGGCGTGCACCGCCTGTACGAGATGGCGAAGAAGGGCGAGCTCAAGACCATCGCCATCAACGTCAACGACTCGGTCACCAAGTCGAAGTTCGACAACCTCTACGGCTGCCGTGAATCGTTCCTCGACGGCATCAAGCGGGCGACCGAAGTGATGATCGCCGGCAAGGTCGTGGTCGTGGCCGGCTTCGGCGACGTGGGCAAGGGCTGCGCGGCCTCGGCGCGCGGCATGGGCGCGCGCGTGCTCGTGACCGAAATCGACCCCATCAACGCCCTGCAGGCGGCGATGGAAGGCTAACAGGTCACCACCATGGAAGAGGCGGCGCCCCAGGCCGACATCGTCTGCACCGCGACCGGCTGCAGCGACGTGGTCACCGGCGAGCACATGATGGCCATGAAGGACGGCGCGATTCTGGCCAACATCGGCCACTTCGACAGCGAGATTCAGGTCAGCTGGCTCGAGAAGAACCCGGAAATCCGCGAAGAGAACATCAAGCCCCAGGTCGACCAGTTCATCTTCCCCTCGGGCAAGCGCATCACCCTGCTGGCCCGCGGCCGCCTGGTGAACCTGGGCTGCGCGTCGGGTCACCCGTCGTTCGTGATGTCGACCTCGTTCACCAACCAGGTCCTCGCGCAGTTGGCGCTCTGGGGCACCATCGACGCCGGCGCGAAGTTCGAGAACGGCAAGGTCTACACCCTGCCCAAGAAGCTCGACGAGAGCGTGGCGCGCCTGCACCTGGGCAAGGTCGGCGTGAAGCTCAGCAAGCTCACCGAGTCGCAGGCCAAGTACCTGGGCGTGTCGGTCGACGGCCCGTACAAGCCCGAGCACTACCGGTACTGAGCAGCGAGCGGTTCTGATTCGCACGCGGCCGCGCGCTCCTTCGCTGGAGGGCGCGGCCGCAGTGTTTTCCGCAGGGAACCTCGTTCATACTGCGTCAGGCGATGAGTGCCCCGGGCTTCCACCGCTGTGCGCGCTGCGGCCGTGAATGTCACGCCAGCTACCAGCGCTGCCCGGACTGCGACCTGGCCTTCGACTCGGCGGCCCAGCGCGAGGCCGATGCCCGCCTGGGTCGCTCGCTCGACGCGCAGGCAGCGCAGGAACGTGCCGACCTCGAGGGGCTGGCTCGCACCCGCGCGCGCGCCGGCACCGAGGAACGCGCCGCGCTCGACCGGCTGAGCGCCCACGAACAGGCCCAGGCGCTCGAACGGGAACGCGTCGTGGGCGATCTGCTCGACGGCGAACCGCTCAGGCACCTCGCTCCTGGGCGCGAACGGGCGCAACGGTGGAACGACCCCACGCTCGACCGCGAGCACGGTCATCACCTCGACCGGCGCATCGACGAGCTCGAGCGACGGGCCGCGAGCCCCGCACCCCTGCGGCCCGCCCAGGCGCCTGCTGGCGACGCCACCACGAGCATGCTGGTGGGCCTGGGCCTCGTGCTGGCCTTCGTCGGCGCAATGCTCGCCGTCACCGGCTCACACCTGCTCGTCGGCAAGGTGCTGGCAGCCGTGGGCGCGCTCTTCGTCGTGGGCGCCATGGTGCTGCGCGCGGTGAAGAAGCCGTGACGTTCAAGGCCCAACTGACCCTCGTCGCCGTGGTTGGGCTGGCGCTGGGCACGGTCGCCTGGAAGGTCACGCTCGAGAGCCGCGTACGCGCGCTGTTTCGCGGCGACCCCGAGCCCGTCGGTCGCTCCGACGACGTGCTCTATTCCGGCCAACTGGAGCTCGAGTTTCCGCAGCCGGGCAGCGAGGACGCGAGCGAGGTCCGCGCCGAGTTCGGCCGAGGGCCAGAGCCCGCGCTGGCCCTCATCGACGAGCGTCGGTCCGACGCGTCGTTCCAGTCGGTCCAGGAGCGCCAGGCGCTCGACTCCCTCAGAGCGCAGGTGCTCTGCGCACTCGACCGGACCACGGAAGCCTCGGCCAGCATGACGGGCCTGCCGGCCGGGCGCGCACTCGAGACGGCCCGCCTCTATTGCTCGAGAGCCCAGGCCTTTCGGGAGGCCGTGAAGGCCTGCCAGGCGGGCCAGCCCGACCGCGCGGCGGAGCTCTTCGCTCGCGCTCAGTCGGTTCAGCGTACCGGCGCCCAGGTCTGCCGCGGGCTCGCCAACCGCGCGCATGGCGTCTGGGTACGCTGACCCTGCGGCCTACTAAAGGCCGTACGAGACCTCGCGGTTGGCCGGCGTCATCTGCTTGGCCTGCAGCGCTGCGTGCACCGCTTCCCGCGCACGAATCAGCGCAGCTTCAGCCACGCGGAGCGCGTTCGCCGCTTCGCGAGCCGCGTCGTCGTTGGCAGCCTCGAACTCCTTCGCGCTCGCCACCAGCGTGGTCGCGGTCGAATCGATGGCGCCGGCCACCCGGAAGCAGACGCGGGCTCGGCCAATCCAGTTGCCCCAGCGGTCAGTTCGGTTGTTCGTGTTCATGGCAGCCACTCTGCCGTGCGGGTCTGACATTCCCGGCCAAATCACAACGAAATCAACGATTTGGACGACTCGTCGACCTGAAAAGACGTGCAGTTGGGCGTTTCAGGGCGTGCCCGCATCAGCAGCGGGCGCGCTCGCGCCACCCAGCCAGGAGACCAGCGCTGCGGGGTTCGGCGGCTCGTCGAGCGCGCGCGTGGTGCCGTCATTCCATTCTGCGAGCAGCGCCTTCACGCCCTCGCCCGACCACCACCCGGCAGGCAGCGTGGCGCGGCGCTGGGCCGCGAGCAGCATCGACTTGAGCGTGGTGCCTGCGCGCAGGCCGTCGTCGAGGTCGAGCGGCAGACGCAGGCCGTCGAGCGCCGTGGTCTTCACCGCGTACGCGTGGCCGATGAGCTCGGCGGCGCGGGCGTGCGCGTCGGCTTCCGACAAGCCCGCAGTCTCCACCTGCAGCAACACGCCCAGGCACGCGCGGCGCGCCACGAACAATCGGTTCACCTGCGCGGCGGCGACGATGGGGGCGTGCTGCTCGGCAGGCACGCCTCTCGCGGTCAGCCACGCGGGCTCGGCCACCAGCGACGAGAGCAGCTCGGCCAGCACCATCGCGCGCGCCGGGTCACCGAGGCGGTCGGTCGACACGTGGCCCGTCTTCGCCTGGCGCAGCGCGAGCGCCGTGCCCACTTCGCCCAGCAACTGGGTGACGTCACGCAGCCCACCCGCGGGCCGGAAGGACACGCGCACGTCGCCCTTCGAGGGCACCACCGTCAACGGCAGCGGCTTCTTCTTCGAGCCCTCGGTCAGCTCGAGCGTCAGCCCGGGCGCTCCCGCCAGCCCCAGCTCGAACACGGTGTCGACGGCCAGCTTCGCTTCGGTGCCCCTGGGAAACGCGGCGTCGACGGGCGAGGGCACCTTGAGCAGGCGCGGCAGGTCGGCGCGGGTCAAGGCCTCGAGCGGCAACTTGAGCTCGGCGTCGGACAACCGCTTGAGCGACGCTTTCCAGGCCTCGTCGGTCTGCGCGAGCACGGTGCGCGCCATCGCGGCCAGCGCCTCGGCGTTGACCTCGCGGGTCCACGAGTCGAGCTCGAGCGACGAGGGCACCTCGTACGCGGCCAGCACTTCCTTCGCCTTCTCGTCGCGCACCGCGAACAGCCCATCGAGCCGCTCGACCACCGGCTGCGAGGCAGCCCAGAGCGCCCGCCGTTTGACCGCGCTCTTCTCGGTGACCAGCAACCTCGGCAGGTCGCGCCACGCGACGTCACGCCCGTCGAGTTGAAACGACGCGCCCGCTTCGAGGCTGGCCAGGGCCTCGGTCTCGGCGGTGATGCCGTGCGAAAGCAGGTTGCCCAGCAGCCACAGCTCGAGGTGCCGCGCCCGCACCGCTTCGACGTGCTGGGCCTGGGCGGTGCGCAGGGTCTCGAGCGTGGCCTTCGAGAACAGCGGGTCGTGCCCGGCGGTGGCCTTCGCGAGGTCGAGCGGAGCGCCGCTGGTCCACTGCGTCCACAAGGCGCCGTCGACCGCGTGCATCACCTGCTCGGCCTCGAGGTCG
>CAIWFK010000647.1 GCA_903911905.1 uncultured Myxococcales bacterium | reverse complement strand
GCCGTCATGCTTGTGCGGATTGGCAGAAAACAGCTTGTGCTCTTCGCCCTGAGCCGACCGTCCATACACGTCGTACTGCTCGCGGTGGTAGTTCAGCTGGGTCTTGATTTGAATCGACTTGTTGTAGCGGTCCATCAGGTGGCGCAGCTCTTCGCGCTCTTCACCCTGGAGCATGTTGGCCACTTCGGTCTGGCACTGCACGACCAGGGTCGGTTCCTTGTGGGCGGGGGCCGAGCGCCGCAGCTCGCGGAAGATCTCGTAGCCGACGGTGGTCGAGGTCTTCACGTAGCCCTGGCCGCCGCAGTAGCCGCAGTCTTCGTGCAGAATGCGGCCGATCGACTCGCGCACGCGCTTGCGGGTCATCTCGATGAGGCCGAGCTCGCTGATGCGCAGCACGTTGGTCTTGGCCTTGTCGCGGCCGAGCGCCTCGTGCAGGGCCTTGAAGACCTTGTCGCGGTTCTGCTGCTTCTCCATGTCGATGAAGTCGCAGATGATGATGCCGCCGATGTTGCGCAGGCGCAGTTGGTAGACGATTTCCTTCGCGGCCTCGATGTTGATCTTGGTGATCGTGTCTTCGAGGTTCTTCTTGCCGACGTAGCGGCCGGAGTTCACGTCGATGGCGGTGAGCGCCTCGGCCTGGTCCATGATCAGGTAGCCGCCCGACTTGAGCCACACCTTGCGCGCGGTGGCGCGCTTGATTTCCTCTTCGATGCCGTAGGCGTCGAAGATGGGCTCTTCCGAGGCGTGGAGCACCACGCGTTCCTTGAGCGCGGGGTCCTGCGCGGCGACGAAGCTCTGCACGCGCTCGAACTCGTCGACGTCGTCGATGATCAGCTTCTCGACGTCTTGCGCGAAGAGGTCGCGGGTCGCCCGCAAGATGAGGTCGAGGTCGGGGTGCATCAGACCCGGGCGGTGGAGCTTCTCGCTCTTGCGCACGGTCTCGTTCCACACCTCGATGAGGAAGCGGATGTCGGCCTCGAGCTTCTCCTGAGGCACGTTCTCGGCCACGGTGCGCACGATGAAGCCGGTGCCGGGCGGGCGCAGGCGATCGACGGTCTCGCGCAGGCGGCGGCGTTCCTTTTCGTTGCCGATGCGGCGGCTGATGCCGACGTGATCGACGGTGGGCATGAACACCAGGTGCCGACCGGGAATCGAGATGTGGGCGGTGCAGCGCGCGCCCTTGGTGCCGATGGGGTCCTTCGAGATCTGCACCAGCACTTCCTGGCCGACCTTGAGCAGGTCTTCGATGCGGGCCTGCTTGCGGGGCTGCTGCTTTTCCTGCTTCTGGTGGCGCTCTTCGCGCTTCTCGCGGTTGCCGCCGCCGTTCTGCTTGCCGTTGCCGCCCTGCTTGTCGGCGCGGTCCTTCATGCGCACGTCACGCGGGGCCTGGCTGCGCGGCGCGTCGAGGCGCTCGGCGACCGCGGGCGCGGCGTTGGCGGTGATGACGGCGTTCGGGTCGACGGGCGCGGCATCGGTGCTGGCGGCCACCGGGTCGGACTCGTTGGTCTGGTTCGACTGGGCGACGGCGGCGGCCACCACCTCGGCGCCGGTGGTCGCGCTCTCGGCGGCGACGGGCGCGGGGGTGGGCGAGCTGGCAGGCGCGGCCTCGACGACGGAGGGCGCGGCTTCCATCTCGGTGACGACCACGTCGAGCGGCGCCGAAGCGGCGGG
>CAIWFK010000646.1 GCA_903911905.1 uncultured Myxococcales bacterium | reverse complement strand
TGCTGGCCTTCCTTGATGAGGGCGGTCGCGGCCTCGGGCACCGAGATCTGCACGCGCGCAGGGTTGATGGCGTAGACGCTGGCCACCTTGCTCGAGGGCTGCACGTACTCGCCCACGTTCACGTAGCGCTCACCGACGAAGCCGTCCATCGGAGCGCGAATGACGGTGTCGCCCGCCAGCTTGCCCGCCAGGTCGGCGTTCGCCTGCGCGGCGTTGGCCTGGTAGAGCTGCGCGGTGCACTGGCTCTTGAGCCGGTCGAACTCGCTCTTGGGAATGGCGCCCTGACCGAAGAGCGTGTCGGCGCGATCGCATTCCTGCCGCGCCAGGGTGACCTGGGTCTGCGCGGCCTGCGACTGCGCCAGCGCGGCGGCGGCCTGGAAGCTGGCGGCCTTGGAGTCGACCAGCGCCAGCGGCTGCCCCAGCTTCACCGGCATGCCGCGCTCGACGTAGGTGCGGGTCACCTGGCCCGAGACGTTCGCCGCCACTTCCGACTGGCGGTCGGCCATCACGCTGCCGGTGAGCGTGAGGAACTTCGGCATCTGCTGGTGGGTGACCTCGCTGGTCTCGACCTTCACCGGAGGCAGGGCCACGAGGTCGACGCGGGTCTCGCCGGCCTCCTTCACGGTCTCGGCGGCGGGCGCCTTGTTGCAGGCCGCCAGCGAGAGCGCAGCGAGGATGAGGACGATTCGAGGGGACGGGTTCATGGAAGGGCTCGGCCGGTGAGGGCGCGCTTGACGTTTCGCCGACCAGACGTCGGCACTTCGAGCGCGCGGGAAAAGAGCTGCGAGAGGTCTTTCAAGTACTCGCGATTCGACCGCGAGGAATACGAATGGTGCAGCACGTGGGCAGTCATGGCGCGCGTCTGCAGCGCGCCCAGCATGGCGGTGGCCACCGTCTCGGGCGCCGGGGTGGCGACCAGGCCGCGCTCGACGCCCAATTCGACCCAGCGGGCGATGACGCGAATGGCGTTGATGGGCGAGTGCCGCTTCTTGTCCCACACCTTGTCGGGGGGAATGCCGCTCTCGCGCAGGGCCATCACGCAGGGCAGCACCTGCTCGAAGAACTCGAAGACCTTGCCGAAGAGCGTGTCGAGCTGTTCTTCCAGCGGGCGCTCGTCGGGCCCGGCGAGGAAGTCGGCTTCGAAGGGCATCTGGTCGGGCGGGCGCAGGGCGCGCAGCAGCAGTTCCTGCCGGCTGCCGAAGCGCTTGAGCAGGGCCGGGCCGGTGACCCCCAGTTGCTCGGCCACGGCGTCGACCGACACGTGGGGCCCGTGCTCGAGCACGCACTCGCGCGTCGAGGTCAGAATCTGTTCGTCGGTGATCAACCGGGGCCGGGCCATCGCGGTTCGTTAGTAAGTAGCAACTAACGATGGCGCAAGTCGCATTTCGCCCATCGTGACCAAAGGCCCGTGGTTCCGCGACCTTCGAAAGCGTGAAGAACTGTGACGACCGCGTGGCAGCGCAGGGCTGGCTGATCAGTCGCCCACGCGAGGTGGGCTTCGACCCGCCCGACATGTGGGGGAGAAAACCCGAGCCGCGTGCCGGAATTCAGGTATGGGCCGCCCATGACGCAGCAGCTCCCGACCACCTTCGAGGCCCTGGGCCTCTCCCGCAAGAGCCTCGAGGCGCTCGCGCGCGCCACCTACACCACCCCCACGCCGATTCAGGCCCAGACCATTCCCGCCGGGCTGGCCGGCAAGGACGTCATCGGCTGCGCGGCCACCGGCACCGGCAAGACCGCCGCCTTCGTGTTGCCCATGGTCGAGCGCCTGGGCGCGAAGCCGGGCAAGGGCGTGCGCGGCCTGGTGCTGGCACCCACCCGCGAGCTGGCGCTGCAGATCGCCAACCACGCGCGCCGCTTCGGCGCCCCGCACGGCCTCGAGGTCGCCACCCTCATCGGCGGCGTGGGCATGGGCCCGCAAATCGACGCACTCAAGCGCGCGCAACTGGTCATCGCCACCCCGGGGCGGCTCATCGACCACCTGGGCCAGGGCACCGCGTCGCTCAACGCCGTCGAGGTGCTGGTGCTCGACGAAGCCGACCGCATGCTGGACATGGGCTTCAAGCCCCAGCTGACCCGCATTCTGGCGAAGGTCCCGAAGGTTCGGCAGACGCTGCTCTTCTCGGCCACCATGGCCGGTGAGGTCGCTGAGTTCGCGCGCCACAACTCGAAGGACCCGGTGCGCGTCGAAGTCGCCCGCAGCGGCACCACCGCGGCCCGCGCCACGCAAGAGGTCTTCGAGGTGGGGCAGAACGAGAAGACGCCGCTGCTCATCTCGTTGCTCGCCAGCGACGACGACAGCACGCTCGTCTTCACCCGCACCAAGCGCCGCGCCGACAAGCTGTGGAAGGCGCTGGGCAAGGTCGGCCACACCGTCGAGCGCCTGCACGCCGACCGCAGCCAGGCCCAGCGTCGCAACGCGCTCGAGGGCTTCAAGAGCGGCAAGTACCGGGTGCTGGTGGCCACCGACATCGCCGCCCGCGGCATCGACGTCGCCGACATCGGCCACGTGGTGAATTACGACCTGCCGCACGTGCCGGAAGATTACGTGCACCGCATCGGCCGCACCGCGCGCAACCAGGCCAGCGGCCGTGCCAGCTCGTTCTGCGCTCCCGACGAAGTGCCGCTGCTGCGCGACATCGAGAAGCTGACGCGCGCCAAGGTTCCGCGCGGCGCCATTCCCACCGATGACCCGGTCTTCCAGGAAGCGTTGACCGCCGAGCGCTCGCGGCAGGCCGACCCCGGGCCGCGTGGCCCCTCGCATGGCGTCTCGCAGCGCGCACCAGGTCAGCAGCCGGGCCGTCACGCCCGCAGTCACCCCAAGCGCAGCGGTGGCGGTGGCGGCGGTGGCCAGCGCTCGGGCAGCTCGAGCGGCAACAACGGCAGCAGCAGCAGCGGTGAAGGCGCCCGCGTGCTCTTCAGCGGTGGCCCGCGCCGTCGCTAAGGCGCCGGTCGTTCGTCGGGCTGACCCAGCCACACCGTTTCGCCGGGCCCACACGAAAGGGGCTCGACGAGGCCCTCGTGCAACCGCACCACCAGCTCGAGCAGCGCGGTGACGAAGACCACGTCGCGCGCAGTCGCCGAGCGCGGCTCCATGGCCTCGATGCACGAGACCGTGAAGGGCTCGACGTTCAGCGCCGCGAAGGCCGTGCGCTCGCCCAGGTCGCTGGCGGCCTGTACCGAGACGCCGGTCAGCGCCGAGGGCTCACCGCTCCAGAGCGCATCGAAGTCGTCGCGTCGCTCGAAGAAGGCGAGCCCCGGTTCTCCACCATCGTGCCCGAGCAGCGCGAGCGCATGGGCCGTGACTCGCCCGTCGCCCGCTCGCCGCACCACGCCCAGCGCGACCTCGGGCGCCAGCGCTTCCCACGCTCGCAGCGCCGAGAAGCGCCGCCAGGCCTCGACCAGTCGGGCCACCTCGTCGGCCGACCCCGGAAAGAGTGGCTTCGCGCGCTGTCGCACCATGTAGGAGACCTGCGGCTGTGAACTTGCCCTGCGAGGACAGGTCACCATGATCGGCCGGGTTTGTCCTTGTCCATCTCCCTCTCCTGGAGCCCTCATGATGAAGCACGGGTTGGTCGTCGCAGCGTTCTGCCTGCTGACCGCAGGCTGTAGCTGCAACAACGTGGTCGTCGACACCGATGGTGGCGCCACGGGCGGCGGCAGCGCGACCGGCGGCGGCGACGCCGATGCGGGCGGAGGCAGCGCCACCGGCGGTGGCAGCGCGACGGGCGGAGGAACCGCGACCGGCGGCGGCTCGACCACCGACGGCGGCATGCTCAGCGATGGTGGCGCGTGCGGCGGCCCCGGCCAGCCGTGTTGCAACGGCGCCTGCGGCGCGGGCGGCTGTTGTGTCTCGGACCAGTGCGTGTCGACCGGCAACTCGTGCGGCGCCGACGCCGGCACCTGCAGCGCGGGCAGTTGTGGCACCTGCGGCGGGCTGAACCAGCCGTGCTGCGCGGGCGCCGCCTGTACCGCGTCAGGCACGGCCTGCGTGGCCAACACCTGCTCGACCTGCGGCGGCGTGGGCGACCCCTGCTGCGGCAACGCCTCGTGCACCGCGGCGGGCGCGACCTGCCGCAACGGCACCTGCTCGCTGTGCGGTGGCCCGGGCCAGACCTGCTGCCCCGGTCGCCAGTGTGACACCGGCGCGTTGTGCACCGGCGCGGGAGCGGCCGCGACCTGCGCGTCGTGCGGTGGGCCGGGCGAGCCGTGCTGCGCGGGCAGCGCCTGCACCGGCGGCGGGTGCTGCGTGGGCAACCAGTGCACGGCGATGGGTTCGGCGTGCCCCGGCATCGGCGGTGCGTGCACCAACGGCGCGTGTGGCACCTGCGGCACCGCGGGTTCGATGTGCTGCGCGGGCAACACCTGCACCGCGACCAACACCCTGTGCCCCGGCGGCTCGACGACCTGCGTGAGCTGCGGTGGCGCGGGGCAGGCCTGCTGCGCCAACCAGACCTGCATCGCCGCCGGCACCACCTGCTCGGGTGGCTCGTGCGCGCCGTGCGGTGGGCCGGGAGAACCCTGCTGCGCCGGCAACGCCTGCGGCTCGGGGGCGTCGTGCGTGGCGGGCGCCAACGGGCCCCAGTGTCTGGCCTGCGGCGCGCCGGGGCAGCCCTGCTGTGCCGGCAGCAACTGCACCAGCGGCTGCTGCAACACGAACTCGAACCAGTGCGTGGCCAGCGGCTCGACGTGCGCAGGCGGCGACCTCTGCCTGCCCACCAACCAGTGCGCGGCCTGCGGTGGCCCGGGGCAGCCGTGCTGCGCGGGCAACGCCTGCAACGCGGCCACGCTCTCGTGCAACACCACCACCTCGACCTGTCAGACCTGCGGCGGTGCGTTCGAAGCGGCCTGCGCGACGGGGCCGGCGTGCAACGCAGGCATGTGCCGTGACACCACCAGCAACACCTGCATTCCTCCGGGCGCGAACGGCGCGGCCGGTCAGGTGTGCGTCAACGGCACCTTCGCGCCGTGCGGCGGCGCGGGCCAGGCCTGCTGCGCGAACTCGACCTGCGGCGCGGGCGGCTGCTGCACCGGCTCGACCTGTGTGGCGGCGGGCGCGACCTGTGGTGGCAACGCCGGCACCTGCACCAACGGCGCGTGCGCCAACTGCGGCGGCACCGGTGCGGCGTGCTGCGGCGGCGGCGCGGCGACGCAGTTCTGCTCGACGAGCGGCACGGTCTGCACGGGCCAGACCTGCGCTGCGTGCGGCGGGGTCGGCCAGCCGTGCTGCAACGGCACCAGTTGCGGCAGCGGTGGCTGCTGCGACAACAACACCGGCCTCTGCGTGGGCGCGGGCACGGCCTGCGGCGTAGGCGCCAACGCGGGCACCTGCACCAACGGCGGCTGCCAGGCCGGTCGCTGCGGCCGCCTGGGCGAGCCCGCCTGCCCCGGCGGCATCGGCTGCACCGCGCCGTACACCTTCGACCAGAACGGCACCTGCGTGGCGTGCGGCGCGCAGGACCAGATCTGCTGCGACAACGGCAACAACGGCCGGTACTGCGGCGCGGGCGAACTGTGCCTCGCCAACGGCGGCAACGGCGGCCGGTGCCAGGCCTGCGGCGGCATGGGCCAGAGCTGCTGCCTGGGCCGCACCTGCGCCACCGGCACGTGCAACGGCAACAACGTCTGCAACTAGCGGCCTTCGAGACCTCGGCTCCCCGCCGAGGCCAGGAAATCTCGGGGTCGAGCGTCGCGAGCTCGCCCTCGAGTTCAACACCGTGGGCACCTTGAACCAGAGCGCCGATGCGGTGCGCGAGCTGCTGGTGCACGAAATCTTCCATCTCAACGACCAGGCGCACGACGACTGGTCGCAGCGCGCGCTCACCACGCTGTACGCCCGCATCGTCGAGCGGTGCGGCACGAAGAAGGCGTGCCTCGAGCCCTGGGCGCCGATGGAGACGGCCACGCGGGGCACCTTCTATGCGTTCGTGCCCGAGAACGGCGTGGGCGAATACGCGGCCGAGCTCGCGGCGCGCTACGTGCGCGAACAACGCACGGTCTCGAGAGGAAGCAAGGTCGCCAGCCCCTTCAAGTGCCGCACGAAAGAGAACGCGATGGCCTGGGGGCTGCTGAAGGCCGAGTTCTTCGCAAACGTCGACCTGGTGCCCGACTGCCCGTGAGCGACGAGCTCAGGGCTGCTCGAAGGCCAGGGCCTCGGCCACCGGCGGCCGCCTCGCCAGGTCCTGCAGAATGACCGCGCACTCGGTGAGTACGCGGCCGTCGTCGAGCTCGAGCGCCGACACGCACCCCTCGGGGTCGAGGGCCACGGAGTCCTTCCCGGCGTCGGTCTCTTGCCGTTGCGCACGTCGACCCGGTCGAGGGCGAAGTCGAACCGACCTTCGGGCAGCACGCTGGAGGGCGCGAGCGAACAGGTGCCCGGCACGAAGGACAGCGTCACCCCTGGCGTTCACGACGCACGCGGCGGCGCAGCGAGAGCACCGCGAGGCCCAGCACGGTCAGCACGCCACCGTCGAGCCCGCTCGAGCAACCGCACGACGACTTGTGCAGCGTGACGGTGACGGTGACGGGGGCGCTGAAGAGGGCCCCGTCGCTGGCCACCAACTGCAGCGTGGCCGTCGTCTTGTCGGTGTCGACCATGGGCGAGACGAAGGTGGCGTGCGGGTCGGTGGCGTCCGAGAGCGTCAGCTCGGGGCCGTCGAGCTGCGTCCACTGGAAGGTGAGCGGGTCGCCGTCGGGGTCGGTACCGCCGCCCTCGAGCTTCACGGTCTGTCCCAGCCACCCGTCGACCTTCGACTTCACGGTCGCCACCGGCGGCCGATTGGTGGTGCGCACCGTGGTGGTCACCGACAGCGGGCCCACCACCGCGCGACCGTCGGTCACCGTCAGGTCGAAGATGATGGGGGTGTCGATGCGCACGTGCGGCGCGACGAAGGTGTTGCTGGCCGACAGGGTCAGCGTGGGGCCGGTCGACTGGGTCCAGGTGCTGGTCAGCATGTCGCCGTCGGGGTCGGTCGCGGTGAAGGTCAGCGCCACGGTGGCGCCTTCGTCGACCGTGCTGTCGGGGCCCACCGTCACCAGCGGCGCCTTGTTGGTGCAGGTGTTGGGGTCGCTGACGATGCCGGCGAAGGGCTTGGTGAGAATGCCCTGGAAGCCGAGGTCGTCGACTTCCCACCCGCGACCGAGCGCGAGCGCGTTGTCGCTGCCCACGTGGAAGCGCACGCGCACCGTCTTGCCGCCATAGGCCAGCCCCAGGTCGAGGCGTTCGGCGTTGAAGGCCGGGTACCCAGGCGAGGTGCCCACGAAGGCCGCCCGGCCGTCGAGGGTGTTCTCGCTGCCGTCGGCGTTGGCGTTGACGGTGCCCGGGTAGGCCGGCGTCGCCTTGTCGCCGATGTCGGTCCAGGTCGCGCCGTCGTCGGTCGACAGCTCGACCACCGCGCCGTCGTAGCTGACCTTCGTGCCGTCGCTGGCCGTGCCCTGCTCGAAGTCGTAGCGGTGATTGAAGGTGACGACGAAGTCGGTCGAGGGCGCGACCTGCACGGGCGGCGAGACCAGGTAGGTGTCGGCGCGCTGGCTCGAGGCCGGGCCCACCCACCAGTGGTTGAAGGCCGACGACTCGTAGATGCGGAAAGGCGAGCTGGTGTCGTAGGTCGCGTCAGCCGAGGTGCTCCAGAGCGTCATCGGCGCGGTCTCGACCGAGTCCACCTGCGAGACGTTGGGGCGCAGGTCGTAGTTGAGCCTGATGTTCTCGACGCGCACCACGGGCGAGGCGACCAGCGAGGCATCGGCGATGGCGGCGGTCAGTGAGCCGTCCTGAATGCCGGCGACGTTGCCCAACTCGGCAGGCAGCTTGATGGTCACGCTGGCGTAGCGGTCGAGCGGCGGCACGGCGATGGTGGTGCCCATGGGGAAGGTGAGCCCCGCGACCGAGCTGCTGATGGTCAACTGCGCGGCAGTGACCGGGCCGATGCCCACGTTCTTGATGGTGATGTTGGCGTTGCCCTTCTCGTTGGCGTCGAGCCGGCCGTCGTTGTCGCAACTGCTGACCGAGTCGTCGATGGACAGGCCGCTGACGATGACCGAATTGCCGACCGCGAAGCTCTGAATGACCGGGGTGTTGTTGGGCGAGTCGGCCGGAGGCGCGACGGCGGTCATGCCGTTGCCGCGCTTGGCGAACGCGTGCCAGAAGAGCGAGTAGTCGGTGGCGTCCTGCGCGCTGGCCACCGCCAGCACTGCGTCACGCGCGTCGGTGAAGGTCGG
Source organism: uncultured Myxococcales bacterium (assembly GCA_903911905.1). Taxonomy (GTDB): domain Bacteria; phylum Myxococcota; class Myxococcia; order Myxococcales; family Myxococcaceae; genus Xiheilimnobacterium; species Xiheilimnobacterium phototrophicum. The sequence goes on along the minus strand of CAIWFK010000646.1, from coordinate 1,664 downwards.
CAGGTCGGGCGTCGCCTTGTAGGCGGCCACGATGTACGAGCGCATGCGGTCCTGCGCCTGCAGGAAGGTGTAGCGCGGGTCGTTGAGCAGCGCCGCGTAGCATTCCCACAACATGCTGGCCCAGACCTCGCCGGTGTTGTGCACTTCGTCGTTGTTCGCGCCGTCGCCGCCGAACGAAATCGACGGGCCTTCGGGCAGCGCGATGCCGGGCTCGATGTGCAGCAGCGTCAGCGGGTTCTTGGTCAGGTCGGTGCTGTAGGGGTAGCGCCGAATGCCGAAATAGTACGCGTCGCTGGTGAAGGCGCCGCCCACGTACGAGGCCATGGCGTAGGTGCCGGCCCAGTTCGCGTTGGCCGCCACCTGCGCGTCTTCGGCGCGCACCAGCAACAGCATGGCGTGGAAGTCGGCCCAGCCCTCGCCCATGCCGCTGCCCTGCACGTTGCCCAGGCCGTTGGCGTTGCCGATGAGGCGGTTCGAAATGTAGTGGCCCCACTCGTGACCGATGACCGAGTTGTCGATGGTGCCGTCGGGGTTCACGGTGAGCGCGCGGTGCAGCGAGACCTGCGCGCCGAGGTTGGCCTGGAGCAGCGCGCCTTCGGCCTGGGTGACCGAGACCACGGGAATGGTGACGCTGCCGGTGCCGCCCATGCCCGGAGGCACGGTGTCGTACACGTTGTCCATGATGATGACGGCGATGGCGCCGGCCGCGGCCGCGCGCTGGGCCTTGCTGACGAAGGTGCAGATGCCGCGGTCGATGAGGGCCACCTTGCCCTTGATGTCGTTCGCGTTCATCACCGCGCTGCAGGCGTCGGTGGGGGTCGACCCCATGGTGATGACGCCGTCGTCGACCAGTTCGATGGCGCCGGTCACGTCGAACGCCTTGGGGCCGAAGCTGGCGGTGCCCAGCGAGGTGGTGGTGTTGTTGAAGACCATCGACGCGGTGCCCGCGCCGGTCCAGGTGTACATCTGCATGCGCGGGCTGGCGCCGTCCGACGGGGTCGACATGTTGGCGTTGTTGGTGCCCGAGTAGTCCTGGCCCTCGGCCAGCAGCGGGTCGTTGCCGAAGCCGCCGCGACCCAGGTTCGACTGCTGGGCGTTGCCCGCCTTCTCGTCGAAGCCGACGTCGTAGTACCAGTCGTGCAGGAAGTTGGTGATGTAGAAGTGGCTCTGCACCGCCGCGCGCTGCTGCGAGAGGCTGGCGTTGGGCGCCTGGGTCACGTCGTAGGTCTCGTCGAACGAATTGGGCGCGACCACGTTGCCCACCACGTCACCGGTGGCGGCGTTGAGCCCGTCGGGAGCCTTCAGGTCCAGGTACGCGCGCACGTTGTTGCCGAGCGTCTGGGTCGAGCCGGGCGCGAGCCACGGGTCGTTGGTGCTGATGGGCCCGTGCTCGACGGTGATGAGCGAGGGCGTCAGGAACGCCGGCGTGGGGTGCGAGCCGTCGGGGTTGCCGGTGGGGTGCGGGGTCATGCTCGGACCCTGCGGCCCGTCGACGGGGAAGTGGCTGGGTGAAGCGTCGGCCCAGACCCGGTACGAATACGCGTCGGACTGCTTGAGCGTATGGCGGTAGAGCACGTGGCCGTCACGCGCCGAGACGACGTACGCGTAGACCTGCGAGTCGGTGGTGCCCGCGCCGCTGACGTTGAGCTCGAGGTAGATGCCCG
>CAIWFK010000645.1 GCA_903911905.1 uncultured Myxococcales bacterium | reverse complement strand
TGGCCAGCGAGGTCACCGTGCGCCGTGCTGGCCGTGGCTTCCGGGTCGAACCGGTTTCGGTGCTGCAGGTCAAGGGCAAGGAAAAGGGCGTGCCCGCGTACCGCGTGCTGGCCTTCGACTGATGTCGTCACGGGGGCGGTGGTGAACCGGTCGAGCGTCGGCGTCACGCAGGCCTGCCCGAACTGCGCGCGCTCGCACGACGTGGCCGTCTACGTCACCGGGCAAATCATCACCTGCACCTGCGGCATTCGCTTCGAGGTGGTGCGCACCGACGTCTCGAAGGTGCCGGTGGCCTCACGCCTGGCACCCGCCGTCACGGTCAACGCGCTGGGGCCCTCGAACGCCACCGTCGACGCCAACGCGGCCCTGGGCAGCGAGCCCACCATCGCCCGCACCGGCGAACACCCCGGCGTGGGCGCGCCGCAGCCCGAGCGCCCGGTGCTCCCCGGCTACGAGCTGACCGAACTGCTCGGCCGCGGCGGCATGGGCGAGGTGTGGCGGGGCAAGCAGCTCTCGCTCGACCGCGAGGTTGCGGTGAAGGTGCTGCCCGAGAAGTTCGCCCGCGACCCCGAGTTCGTGGCCCGCTTCGAGAAGGAAACGAAGGCCCTGGCCGCGCTCTCGCACCCCAACATCGTGCAGATCATCGATCGCGGGAAGGCGGGCGAGCACTACTTCTTCGCCATGGAACTGGTGAAGGGCGTGACCCTGCGCGAAATGCTGCACGGGCCGCTGGTGCCGCGAGACGCCCTGCGCATCGCCACCCAGATCGCCCGCGCGATGGACTCGGCGCACGAGAACAACATCGTGCACCGCGACCTCAAGCCCGAGAACATCCTGGTCAACGCCCGCGGCCACGTGAAGATCGCCGACTTCGGCCTCGCCGGCATGAACGGCAGCCAGCACAACGTGTCGCTGACCGCCACCGCGGTCGCCATGGGCACCGTCAATTACATGGCTCCCGAGCAGCGGCGCGACGCCAAGCACGTCGATCACCGCGCCGACCTCTATTCGCTGGGCGTGCTCATCTACGAAATGCTGGTCGGTGAGCTGCCCATCGGCCGCTTCAAGCTGCCTACCCAGAAGGTCGCCGGCCTCGACCCGCGCGTGGACGACCTGGTGGCACGGCTGCTCGAGACCGAACCCGAAGCCCGCCCGGCCCGCGCGCTCGACGTGGCGCTCGAGCTCGAGGCCATGACCCCGGTCAGCGGCGTGTCGTCACCCGGGCGCCCGCCCTCGGTCGCTGGCCCGGCGCCGACCCCGCTGACCCAGCCTCCCGCTGGCGCGCCCTCGTGGCGGGCCGGTGCCCTGGTGCTGGCCGCGATGCTGCTGACGGGGCTGGCGCTGCGCCTGTGGCCCCAGGGCCCGCCGGCGGTCGATCACGCCGCGGCCGCCGCCCTGGTGCCCGCCTGGTACGACGACTCGGAAGACGAGCTGTTCGCCTCGTTCACCTTCAGCAAGAACGTGCTCAAGCTCGACTTCGACACCGCCTTCGACGGCGGCGGCCTGGGCGGCGAAGAGCTCAACACCCATTCCGGGGTGTGGGCCATTCGCAACGGCTCGCTCGAGGCCACCCAATACGGCCAGCCGGTGGCCGAGAACCACCTGCTGCCCCGCGCCTACGTGGCGCACCGCTATTATTCGAGCGACGACTTCGAGGCCTCGGTCGACGTCGAGCTGACGCCCCTGTCGGCCGAATTCCCGCCGCTCGACGACAAGGAGCAGCGCTTCGGCGAGCTGGCCTTCCGCATCAAGGACCTGCAGGTCAGCGTCTTCGCCATTCCGGGAGACAAGATGCGGGTGGCCTGGCGCTACTTCACCAAAGACGGCCGCGAGCAATCGGGCCAGACCGGCGAGCCGTCTGACGAGCTGGTCGAAGACCCGCTGCGCACGCCCAGGGGGCGCTTTCGCATGACGCTCAAGCTGTCGGGTCTTCGCGGCGGTGACGTCAACGTCGAAGCGCTGGTCGACGGGTCGCGCTTCGTGCGCAAGGTGCTGCCGGGCCTGGGCGGGCGGGTGGGGAAGGTGGCGGTGGGGTGCAAGAACTCGAGCTGCCGGTTCGACAACCTCACCGTGCAGGGCCGGGCCATGGACCCGGTGTCGCCGCGCTGACCCTCACTCGTCGAGCGAGCACCAGGCTTCGCCCTTGTCGGTGGTGGGCGCGTCGCACCGCACCCACGAGCGACCGCTGACGCTGTCGAACAGAATGGCCGGGGTGCCCTCGGCGGCCAGGCGGTATCGGCCCACCGGCCCGGCGATGAGCCCGGGGATCTCCTTGAAGCGGCACCACGCCTGCCGGTTCTTCTTGGGAGGCGAGCAGAGGTACCAGCTGGCCCCGGTCATGGTGTCGAGCTTCAGGTTCCACTTCGAGGCGACCACGAAGCGGCCAACCTCGCTGGGTGACGGCGCGCCGCTGACGTACTCGTCCGCCTGGACGGTGAGCGGCAGCAGCGACAACGACAGGGCGGCCAGGGTCGAGCGACGCATGAGCGACATGGTACCTCAGTCGTCGTCGGCCGAGAGCCCGTAGTCGCGCAGCCGCCGACCCAGGGTGTTGCGGCCGATGCCCAGCCACTTCGCGGCCTGGGTGCGGTTGCCCTTCGCGCGCTCGAGCACCGCCAGCACGTGGGCGCGCTCGACCTCGGCCAGGGTGGCGATGGGGGCACCGGCGCGCACCGGGGCTGGCGCCACGCCGGGCTTCAGGTCGGCCAGCGGCAGGTGCTCGACCCGCACCTCGCCGTCGCACAGCACCACCGCGCTCTCGATGCAGTTCTCGAGCTCGCGCACGTTGCCGGGCCAGTGCCAGGCGAAGAGCCGCTCGAGCGCCGAGCGGGTCAGCACGGGTTCGGCCGCCAGGTGGTGCCGCTTGCTGGCCTGGGCCACGAAGTGTCGCGCCAACCGCTCGATGTCTTCGGCCCCGCGCGAGCGCAGCGGCGGCAGCCCGACCTCGACCACCTTGATGCGGTAGTACAGGTCTTCGCGGAACCGGCCCTCGCGAACCATGGCCGCGAGATCGCGGTGGGTGGCCGCGACGATGCG
>CAIWFK010000644.1 GCA_903911905.1 uncultured Myxococcales bacterium | reverse complement strand
GGGCTGGTCGGCCGCAACGGCGCGGGCAAGAGCACCACGCTGAAGATGGCCACCGGCCTCATTCCGCCCACCAGCGGTACGGTGAAGGTGCTGGGCTACGACGTGGCGGTCGACCCCTTGCCGGTCAAGCAGCGCATCGGCGCCATGCCCGAAGACATGGCCCTGCTCGAGATGCTCACCGGGCCCCAGTACCTGCGCTTCGTGGGCCGCATGTACGGGCTCGACGACGAGGTCATCGACTCGCGCCGTGACGAGCTGTTCTCGCTGCTCGAATTGAACCCCCAGCCGCGCACGCTCATCGCCGACTACAGCTTCGGCATGAAGAAGAAGGTCGCGCTGTGCGCCGCGCTGTTGCACGGGCCCCGCCTGGTCTTCCTCGACGAGCCCTTCGAAGGCATCGACCCCGTGACCCGCCGCGTGATGAAGGACCTGCTGCTGGGCCTGCAGACCAAAGGCGTGACCCTGGTGCTCACCACCCACATTCTCGAGGTGGTCGAAGCGCTCTGTCCGCTCATCGCCATCATCGACGGCGGGCGGCTGCGCGGCTTCGGCCCGCTCGATTCGCTGCGCACCGAAGGGCAGGGGCTCGAGGCGCTCTTCCTCGAACTGGTCGGCGGCTCGAAGAAGGGAGAGCTGTCGTGGCTGTGAGCCGCCCCTCGTTCCTGGGCGCGATGCGGGCGCTGATCGGCGCGCACCTGCTGGCCTCGGTCAACGCCGCCACCCGTGACGCGGGCAAGGTGCTGGCCGGCTTCGCCGCGGTGTTGACCGCGCTGGCGGTCGGCGCGCTCAGCCTGGTCACCATCTTCATGTTCGGCAGCATGGGCGCCATCGCCGCGGCCAGCACCGCCAGGCAGGGCTCGTCGGCCGCTGCCTGGTTCTTCACCGTGATGCCGGTGGTGCTGGCGCTGCTGGCGATGATGGGCGGTGACGCCCGCACGCTCGACTGGGAAAAGTTGAAGCCCTACCCCGTGCCCCGCGCACCGCTCTTCTTCGCCGAGGTGCTGGCCTCGCTCACCAACCCCTTCACGCTCATCGGGCTGTTGTGCCTGGGGTCGTTCGCGGTGGGCCTGGGGCTGTTCGAGCACTCGCTGGCGCCCCGGCTGCTGCTGGTGGTGACCACCGCCTTCGCGCTCACCCTGTCGCTGCGAGCGCTCATCGCCAGCGGCGCGCTCTGGCTGGTCAACCACCTGCAGTTCATCATGCTGGTGGCGATGATGGCGCTGCCCGCGCTGGCCTTCGCGCTCATCGACTTCGAGCACCCCGACGTCGATTCGGGCACCGCCGACCTGCTCTCGGCGCTCGGCTGGCAGGTGCTGCCCGCGGGCTGGCAGTTGGCCGGCACCCACCCGCTGGGCGCCTGGTCGGTCTTGCTGTTGCCGGCCGGCTTCTTCGCGCTGGCGTACAAGCTGGCCTTCCGCGAGGTGATGCCGGGCCGCGCGTCGGTGGCCCGCCCCGAAAAACTGTGGAGCTTTCGGCTGCCCGTCTTCGGCCTGGCGCGCGTCGCGGTGCGCAGCATCTGGGCCACCGACCTCGGCCGCTTCACCATGCTCTCGCCGGGGCTGTGGGTGCTCTCGGTGGTGCTCATTCGCCAGAAGCTGTCGACCCTGCCGGGCATGCCGGCCATCGACCCCTCGTGGCTGTGGCTGGGCGCGTGGGTGATGACGCCCAACATGCTCACCAACCTGGTGCTCAACCAGTTCGGGCCCGATCGCGGCGCGGTCAAGGCGCTGATGCTCTTGCCCGTCACCGATCGGCAGTTGCTGCGCGGCAAGGCGCTGGGGCTCTACGTCATCGGTCTGGGCAACGCGGCGGTGCTCGCGCCCATCGCCTGGTTCGTCGTGCGACCGTCGTGGGCCGTCACGCTCGCCGGGCCGCTCACCGGCTACACCATCTTCACCCTGATGGTCGCGGCCGGGCAGTTCACCAGCGTGCTGTGGCCCCGGCCTCTGCCGCGCAAGGTGCTCAAGCCGCCGGCGGGCAACCTGGTGGTGGGCCTGGTGGCCATGGGCATCCTGCTGGGCTCGTCGGTGCCCATCGGGCTGGTCTGGTGGGCGCTTCACGATCGGCCGCTGGGGCTCTTCGCCGCGCTGGCCGCCATCGCCCTGGGCACCACCGCGTTGTTCTGGGCCACCAGCCAGGCCGCCGAGCAGTTCCTGGCGCTGCGGCGCGAGCGGCTGGTCGAGACCTTGAGCTGAAACGCGAAACATTCAGTTGAGGGGCGACGAGGAACGCGCGACAAATCGCCTTCCATGACCTCGACCGTTCGCCGTGCCGCCCTGGTGTGCTGTGTGGCCCTCGTGGCCTGCATTCCCATGAAGACGCTGCGTGGCTCGAGCGGCACCTTCCTCACGCCCATGGGCGCGAAGGTGAACGTCAAGCGCACCGCGGCCGACGTGACGCCCGTGCTGCAGGAAGTGTTCATGCAGCGTGGCTTCCAGGTCATCAGCAAGGCCACCCCGGCGCCGAACGCGACGGTCTTCTTCTTCCGCGGCAGCCGCGCGGTCGTCAATTCGCAGAACAACACCTCGGACGACGTGCTCAGCGCCGGCGGGCAGATTGGCTCGTGGTTCGCGGTGCGGGTGACCGAAGAGGTCGGCGCCAACAAGTCGGTGGTGGCCTTCTACGGAAAGCCCACCGTCTACGGGAAGGAAGTCTGCGCCGACCAGGACGACCAGTTGCGCGACACGAACTACACCTGCACCGACGTGCGCGTGAACGCCGACTGGCCGGCCGGTCAGTTGGTCGAGGGCCGCGAAGAGACCGAAATCATCACCGCGGTCATCGCCACGCTCACCGAGCGGCTGCCGGAGCGCTGACCCGGTCGGCGAAGAGCCCGACGGCCACCAGCGCCGCGCCCACCAGCACGTGCAGCACGTCGTCGGCTGCCTTCCACCGGAAGTGCTCCTGGGGCCACAGCCCTGCGAAGCTGGCCACCGCCTGGTAGAGGTCGATGGCCCCGAAGCCGACGTTGAAGCCCTTGATGGCCCCTGGCTGTTTCGAGGCCACGCACCCCAGGCCCACCACCCCGAAGCAGAGGTGGAAGACGTTGTACGGCGTCGCTCCGCTGGTCAGCGCCATCGACGCGGGGAGCACGAAGCCGAGCGTGCCCACCAGCAGCAGAATGGGGGCGAAGATGGTCAACACCAGCCGATTGATCTTCATTCTGCCCAGTCTACGGACCCCGACGCGTGGTGGATGCGGTTTGTGGTGGCTGTGCTAGCCACGAGGTGACGATGTCTGCCGAAGTCCCACCCCCGGCCTGGGTCCTCATCTCGGTGCTCTTCAGCTCGTTTCCACTTGAGCAGGGCCTGGCGCTCGCGCTCCATCGCGTGGCGCTCGACCTCTACGACCGCAAGGACCAGGCGGGCGCCATCGACCACGAACTGGCCCACGGCACCGTCAAGAACCTCAATTCGAACGCGGTCGTCGGGTCCATCACCGGGCCCACCTTCGAGGCCGAGCTCGAGACCGAACGCGGCAAGGGCCTCGTGCGCTTCATTCTCACCCGGCAGGGCCTGGAATTGATGAGCCAGGCCGAAGACGTGCGACGTGCGACCGGCGCCGCCCCGCGCTACCTCAACTGATTCATTTCAGCCCGCTGCCCAAGGAGCCGTCGATGCCCCGCCTCAACGTGTTGCTGCTCGAGAACATTCACGCCGTGGCCGAGAACGCGCTCATCGAGGCGGGCTGCAGCGTCAAGCGGGTCAATTCGGCGCTCAAGGAAGACGAGCTCATCGCCGCGCTCGAGGGCGTGCACGTGCTGGGCATTCGCAGCAAGACCAACGTGACGAAGAAGGTGCTCGAATCGCCCCAGGCCAGGTCGCTGCTGGCGGTGGGCGCGTTCTGCATCGGCACCAACCAGATCGCGCTCGAGCCGGCGATGCGGCGTGGGGTGTGCGTGTTCAACGCGCCGTTCTCGAACACCCGCTCGGTGGCCGAAATGGTCATCGCCGAGATCATCATGCTCAGCCGTCAGTTGGGCGACCGGAACAACGAACTGCACCAGGGCGTGTGGCGCAAGATCGCCACCGGCTCGAAGGAAGTGCGCGGCAAGACGCTGGGCGTGGTCGGCTACGGCCACATCGGCACCCAGGTCGGCATTCTGGGCGAGTTCTTCGGCATGAAGGTCGCGTTCTACGACGTGGCCGCCAAGCTGCCCCTGGGCAACGCGCAGCCCGTGCCCACGCTCGAGGCGTTGCTGGCGCAGAGCGACTTCGTCACCCTGCACGTGCCCGAGACCCAGCAGACCCGCGGCATGATGGGCGCCGCGCAGATCGCCGCCATGAAGAAGGGCGCCTGCCTCATCAACGCCAGCCGCGGCACGGTGGTCGACCTCGACGCGCTGGCGGCGGCCCTGAAGAGCGGCCACGTGCAGGGCGCCGCGGTCGACGTGTACCCCGACGAGCCCGAGCAGAGCGAGACCAAGGGGTTCGTCACCCCGCTGCAGAAGCTGCCCAACGTGGTGCTCACCCCGCACGTCGGCGGCTCGACCCTCGAGGCGCAGGAAAGCATCGGCCGCGAAGTGTCGGCCAGCCTCATCAAGTACATCACCCAGGGCGCGTCGACCGGCTCGGTCAACTTCCCCATGTGCGAGCTGGCGCCCAGCAAGGGCACCTATCGCCTGACCCACGTGCACCAGAACGTGCCCGGCGTGCTGCGTGACGTGAACCGCGTGGTCGGCGACGCGGGCGCCAACATCCACGCCCAGTTGCTCTCGACCAACCCCGACATCGGGTACCTGGTGATGGACCTCGACACCGAGCTGGCCGAGCAGGTCGTGCAGGGCCTGCAGAAGCTGGCCTGCACCATTCAGGCTCGTGCGGCGTGAACGAGCTGTTGGACAGCGAACGGCAGTTGCTGGTCGAGCTGTGCGGCAAGAAGCTGCGCACGCTCACCAGCCGCGAGCTGTCCGGCAAGTACCACTGGCGCGCCGACCGCTCGCAGTGGCGCGAGGCCTTCGTGCTCGCGCTGGCCACCGCCGAGCGCGCCGACGAGGAGCACCGCGGTGAGGGGCCGATGTACCGCATTCGCGCGGCCCAGGCGCTGATCGAGCTCGGTGAGGTCGAGCGCGCGGTGCCCTTGCTCGAAGACTCCATCGCCCGCGACTGGGCGGCCGAGCCGGTGCTCGCGCAGAACGAGCACTTCCTGCACTCGGCCTACACCTCGCTCTTCGAGCTGAACTTCAAGGTGACGCCCGAGCGGGCCCGGGCCCTGTTCTGGAAGGCCAACGAGGTCTTCGGTGCGCCCCGCGGGTTCCCGTGGGTGTCGCCGGTGCAGGACTCGTTGCGCCGCAAGCTGGCCCGCGCGAAAGGGTGGGACCGAGAGCGAGAACGGCTCGCCGAGCTGATGGGCTGAGCCTCGCCGTCGCTGGTGGACTGTCGCTTGCATCGCCTCGAGGGCATGGGCTCCTTCTGGTCTCGAACGCATCACCCTGATGGCGGTCAGCTCCACTTCCGAGGAGTGGGCCATGTCGGGTGACCTGTCTCGACGAGGCTTCCTGCGGTCTGGCGCGCTGGGCGCGGCCCTCGTGCTCGAGTCGGGTGGCGCGCGGGCTGCGAAGCAGGAAGCGCCGCGGGTGTTCTTCACGCCCTCGATCACCGCCGCCGGACTGCTCGAGGCCTATTCCCGCGTCAAGCAGCCCATCGTCGGCAAGGTGGGCATCAAGCTCCACACCGGCGAGCGGCACGGCCCCAACATCTTGCCGCGCGACCTGGTGAGGGCGCTGCAGCAGTCGATTCCCAGGAGCAACCTGGTCGAGACCAACACCCTCTACAAGGGTGACCGGTCGACCACTGCCGACCACCGCGAGACCATTCGCATCAACGGCTGGGACTTCTGCCCCGTCGACATCATGGACGAAGCGGGCGCCGTCATGATCCCCGTGAAGGGTGGCAAGCACTTCAGCCAGATGTCGGTCGGCAAGCACCTGCTCGACTACGAGTCGTTGGTGGTGCTCACCCACTTCAAGGGGCACGCCAGCGGCGGCTTCGGCGGGTCGATGAAGAACATCGCCATTGGGTGCGCCGATGGCCTGGTCGGCAAGAAGATGATCCACGGCGCCAAAGATCACGTCGACGTCGAGACCTGGCTCAAGGGTGAACCGTTTCAGGAGAACATGGTCGAGTCGGCCAGCGCCACGGTCGATCACTTCGGGCGGAAGATCGTCTACCTCAACGTGCTGCGGAACATGTCGGTCGACTGCGACTGCGCGGGCCTGAAGGCGGCACCGGTCAAGGCCCGTAACCTCGGCATTCTGGCCTCGACCGACCTGGTCGCCATCGAGCAGGCGTCGGTGGACCTCGTGTACCAACTGCCCGAGGCCGAACTGCACGACCTCAAGGAACGCATCGAGTCCCGCCAGGGGCTGCGCCAGCTCTCGTACATGAAGGAAATGAAGATGGGCTCGGGTCAGTACGTGCTGGTGACCGTGTAGTCAGCGGCTGGGGCTTCCGCTCACCGAAGAGCGCTGGCGTCCAAGTGCCGCTTGACGATGGGCAACTGCGCCAGGGGAATGAAGAAGCCAAAGCTCGCCCGGTCAGCGTTGAAGTGGAGCCCGTAGACGTCGCCAGCGCCGAGCGAGGCCAGGTACCGCAGCGCCGCGTGGGTCGGCATCGAGAGGAGCTGCACGGCGCCGTCCGCCCCGGCGAGCTGGTTCTCGCGCGCGAAGCGATCGAGGCGCTCGGAGTCGGTGAAGGCCTTCACCATCGAGGCGCCGTTGGCGACGGTCGTGTTCGAGGCGACGTACGGGTGGGGGTTGGGCAGCGGCCCGCGGGCGATGAAGTGCCACTCGGTCAGGGCGAACGCCGCGCCCCACAACTGGTCTTTGTCGGCGACGGTGGCGCTGGGGGCGTAGGCGCGCTGCACGAGAAGATCGAAGTCGACGGGACTCATGCGAGCGAACGGTAGAATGCCCGCAGTCGAAAGCCAACAGCTCGAGCCCGTGGTGTCGTTGGTCGGGGAACCTCAAGCGCAGCCTCGCGCGGGACGACCTCAGCCCACCTGCAGGGTCACGCCGCTGGCCTTCTTCACGCACAGGCCCACCCACGAGAGCAGCTCGAGCCCCTTGCCCTTGTCGTCGAGCCAGCGCCCGTCGGCGGCGAGCGAGAAGTGCACGCCTTCACCCCCGCCGGCCACCCAGATCTGGTGCACCGCGCGCTGGGTGTTGACGATGACCTTTTCGCCGCTCTTCGTGGCCACCAGGGTGACCATGTCGCCGGTCGCGTCGGCCTCGAGCACGTCGGGGTCGACGACGTCGACGGCCTTCACCAGCTTCTTGAAGACGACGGCCACGCTCGCGCTGTAGGTCGACTCGTCCACTAGAACTTCCTCGTGAAGGGCATGGGCTTCCTCATGCGCGCCACGAGCAGCATCGGCAACAGAATGTACGGAAGATTCAGCGAGAGGAACTTCACCGGGTTGTGGGTCTGGAACTGGGGCTCGCCGAAGAACTCGACGCCGGTGACGATGACGCCGGTGATGGTCGAAATCATCGTGCCGTAGATGACCGCGGGCAACTGAATCCAATTCTTGCCCTTCACCAGGCACCACGAGAGCAGCAGGTAGAACGGGCCGTACACGAAGGTCGACAGGCCGGTCACGAACCGCATCCAGATGGGCGGGTGCATGAAGAGCGGGTCGGCGTCGATGGCGTACCAGTAGTTCGCGCGCGCCAGCGGGTTGGGCGAGTCGGGCGACATCTCGATGCCCAGGGTGGGAATCGCGTCGCTGATGCCGCTGGTGATGGCGAAGATCACGAAGAGCACCGCGAAGAAGACGTCGATGCGGCGCTCTCGGAAGGGCAGGTTCGGTACGCCGTCGGTCATGGCAGCGGCGCCCGCTTGATGGTGATGAAGGGGCCTTCGGTGGGCTTCTCGGCCTCGGCGTCCTTCTCGTCGGTCGGGTCGATGGGGTTCTCGTCGGCCACCTCGCCGCTGGTCGCCTCCGACGCACGCTGGGCGATTTCGGCCTCGGTCAAGAAGCCCACCTGCGCCCCCGCCTTGTTCAGGAACCGCACCGCGCGGTTCGAGAGCGCGAAGATCTCTTCGGCCACCGCGGGCGGCACCAGCGCGTGCTCGATCTTGTCCGGGTCGGGCCGCTCGACCACCGCCAACTGGCCGGCCTCGAGCATCTTCGCCTGGGCCTCGCTCAGCTCGAGTCGCCGCAGCGTGCTCTTGCGCGTCACGAAGTAGAAGGTCGTCGCGCCGGGCTCGACGGCCACCTGCGCCGCCAGCACCTTCTCGCGAATGGTGCGGTCGAGCGCCAACTGCTTCTTCGACATCAGCCGGTTCGCTTCCCTGGTGCCGGCCAGCGGCGGCAGCTTCGGAATGCGCGACTCGGGCCGCGGGCGCTCGTCCTTGCGGAAGGCCGGGGCGGCCGAGCGGGGCGGGCGGTCGTCTCGGCGCGAGGGAGCGCGGTCGTCACGCCGGGGCGGGCGCTCGTCCCGACGGGGAGGGCGGTCGTCACGCCGCGCCGACGAAGCGGGCGCTGCCGCCTTCTCGGCTTCGGCCTTCTTCGCCGCGTCTTCCGACACCAGTCCGGCCTTCAAGAGCTTGTCGCGGAGGCTCTGCATGCGCGGGGCCATAGCACATCGGTTCCCACCTGCCTGCTGGTCAGACGGCCCGCGCATGGCTAGGGTGCGCCGCCCAAGTGAAGTCCCCCGTTGCCACCGTGGTCGCCCTGTCGCTGTGCGCGCTCGCCGCGTGCACCGACCCCGCCGACAAGGCCGCCAAGAAGCGCATCTTCAGCCCCGAAGACCCGCCCCAGGCCGTCGCCGCCGCCAGCGAGAAGCTGCCCCCACAGGACGCCGCCGACAACCCGGCCATCGCCCGCCGCATTCTGGGCATGGGCGCTGCCGAGGCCACCGAGCGCCTGGGCGCCCACCACGCCGTCGCCACCATCGACTGGGAATGGACACAGGCCGGCAAGTCGATTCGCTTGAAGGAAACCCGCGACCTGGTCGACGGGCCCGGCGGCATTTCGGGAGACTTCGCCGCGAAGCTGTCGAACACCAACAACGCCGGCCTCGAGGTGCTGAGGGTTGGCGGTCGGGTCTTCGCCCGCAATACGTGGGGCCGCGACGGCGAGAGCCGCTTCCGCGAGCGTACCCGCGATCGCGGCATCGCCGAGCGCCTTCGCGAAGAGGCCTACGGCGGCCTGGGCGACGTCGACGAGCTCTTCCGCGGCCGGCTCAAGCTGACCGCCCAGTCCTCGGCCGACAACACCGCCACCTTCGCCGACCGCACCGCGTGGAAGTACACCGTCTCGCTCGGCGACGCGCGGCCCGACCAGGGCCCGAAATTGCCGCCCGTCATCGCGCCCAGGAACGGGCAGGACGAGACCACTCGCCGCCGCCAGCACTTCTTCGAGGCCCGCTCACCCGTCAGCCTGCAGGGCGACCTGCTGGTCGACGCGAAGACCTCGGTGGTGCTCAAGGCCCACGTGGTGGGCCACCTGGTGGTGAAGGGGGAAGACGGCGGCGCCGGCGACACCGAGCTGCGCATCACCATCGACACCGCGCTCTCGGACATCGGCAAGAACGTCACCATCGACCTGCCGAAGGACTTCATGCCCGACGAGGACAAGCCCGACGGCGTCGCCGCGGCCCTGACCCGGTTCGGGCTCTCGCGCAAGAATGTGGACGGCGGGGTGCCTGCCGCGGCCGCCGACCCCACGGAAGACGAGGCGGCTGACGAGGAAGACAAGCCCTCGACCACCCCCACCGCCACGCCGACGCCCGCGCCGACCACCAGGCCGCCAAAGACCAGGCCGAAGAAGAAGTAGGTCAGGCGTGAGGTGGGTGCAGGTGGGTGTCCGCCCGTCAAACCGGCTGAAAATTCGACTCTTTTCGGCGTTTGGCGAGAGTGTCGAAGGGCAGTTGGAAATCTCGGTCCGAAAATTTGCGGGGTCTCGTTCGATCGCTACACTGCCCAACAGTTGCGGTTCTCCGGAATCGTACATGGCCGGTTGTTCAGTACGCGAAGTCCAACTGAGACGAGGTCACACCATGGAGCGGAAGGGCACTGCAGTCGTCACCACCGAGCTGGTCGAGACTGGCCTGAAGAAGGCACAGACCACGAGCCGGGAGGAACAGGCGCTGCGCATGCGGTACGGCGCGACGGTCGACCGGAAGGCGAAGCTGCCTCAGGTCGCCGAGCCCGAGAGCGATCTCGCCGACGAGCTCCTGCTCATCGAAATGCGGCTGCTCAGCGCACTCAAGCACCGCAAGGCGCAGGCCCAGGCCAAGGCGGCTCCGGCGCCCGCGAAGAGCGCGGCGAAGTCGAAGATCGTCAACGCGCTGAAGTCGAAGAAGAAGTAACCGATGCGGCTCACGCGCCCATGAGGTCGACCCGCCGCTTCGCCGCGGCGGTCAGCGACAGCACGTCACGCGTGGGTTCCTTCAGCCCGGCGACCGACGACGCCAGCACCGCGGCGTCATCGCGCTGCCCCCTCGAGGCGAGGTCGGTCAGCCAGCGACCGGTCGCGGGGTTTCGATAGAAGTCTTCGTTGAACCGCTCGAGCAGCGTGCCGTGCAGCACCTGCTCGAGCGAGAACGCGTCGAGCACCTGGGCGCTGCGGCCCCAGCGGTCGAGCCCGGTGAACGCGCGGCCTCGGGGCACCTCGGTGCCGAGCGCGTCCTGCCAGCGCGGCACCGCGTCTTCCACCAGCGAGGCCTGCGCGCCCCGCTCGAGGAACCCCGCGTGGACCAGCAACTGCGCCGCGGCGACCCGCAGCTCGAGCAGTTGGTGGAAGGCCACCACGCGCGCCGCTTCCCTCGCCTGATGGGCGGTCAACCGCAGGTAGCGCTTGAGCCAGCCCTCCTCGAGCAGGAACGACGAGAACACCCGTCCGAACCCTTCGATGACCGACGCGTCGCCCAGCCGGCGCTCGACCAGCGGCAGCGTGGCGTTCACGTGCGCGCGGTGCATCGCCACGCCCCAGCCGCGCAGCCAGGCCGAATAGCAGTCGAGCCCCGAGTCGACGGTCAGCGCGAGCCGCACCTGGTCGGGCACCCGCAGCTCGGCCACCGTCGCGCCCGGTGCGCGGCCGTCGGCGGGCCTCGCCACGTCGACCGTCAGCCGCCCATCGGCCGCGGGAGACAACCCCAGGTCGGCGAGCATGCGGGTCATCGCGTGCTCCAGGTCTTCCCGGCGGAACCATTCGACCAGCCAGGGGGCCAGCGCCGCGCGCTCGACGTCGTGGGCCTGCGCGTTCCGTCGGGTCAGCTGCGGGTCGACCCGCTTGAGCGCGAAGCCGAGGAGATCGAAGTACGCGTCGCGGGTGAAGGCCAGCACCGCCTCGGCCTGGGCGCAGCGGGCGGCCAGCGGCGAGCCCAACGTCAGGTCGACGAAGGCCCCGGGCGACGACCCCGGGCGCAGCGCCGTCATCGCCTGCAGGGTGTCGTCACCCAGCCGCGCCCACCGCGACTGGCCCTCGAGCACCGCCGCCGACAGATCGCGCTCCAGGGACACCCGGTGCTCCCGCAGCGCCAGCCGGGGCAGCGCTCGCGACGCGCTGGCCACCGTCCACGACGAGGCTCCCGACTCGAAGGTGTGGGTGCCCAGCCAGGTCTCGAGCGCCTGGGCGGCGGTGGCGCTGTTGGCCTCGACGAACTGGCCGGCGACCCAGCGCTGGAGCAACAGCAGCCGCGCCCGCTTGGCGTCGTCGGTGCGCGGGCTGGCGATGAGCTCGCTGACGTACTGGAAGACGTCGGCCCGCCTCAGCTCGGCCAGCACGCCATCGCCGTCGCTCGAGGGGTCGGGCCGGCCGGTCGCGGCGCGGAAGGCGCGCGTGCCCAGCGCGAAGAGGTGATCGTCGATTCGTTCGACCAGGGCGTTGAGGGAGATCTCCACCACGCCATCTCGTCGCACCTGCCTCTTCGCGTCAATGCCCGCGGTGGTTCCATGTAATCTGCCACCCGCCATGAAGCGCCGCTCGTTCAGCGTGGTCGAGCCTTGTGCGATCGCCTCGGCGCTCGCCGACGAACTCGAGCTCGGTGTCGACGAGGCCGAGGCCCTCGTGGCCCGGGGGGCCGTCTACGTCGATGGTCGCCGCGCCCGCGACCGGCTCGAGCTGCCTGCGGGTGCCCGCGTGATGGTGGTGCTCGAGGAGTCGGGTGAAGCGGTGACCGCGCGCGAGGCGCCGCCGCCGCCCCTGGTGGTGCTGTACGAAGACGACCAGGTCATCGCCGTCGACAAACCGCCCTTCGTCACCGCCCAGCCCACGCCCGGCCGCGTGGGCGACAGCCTGGTCGACCTGGTCAGCGCGCGCCTGGGCTTCGAGGCGGGTCTGGTGCACCGGCTCGACAAGGAGACCTCGGGCGTCACGGTCTTCGGCAAGACCCGCGAGGCCACCTCGCGCCTGGCGGCCGCGTTTCGCGAAGGGCGCGCGAAGAAGGAATACGTGGCGATCACCGCCGTCGGCCTGCCTGCGCGCGGCACCATCGACCTGCCGTTGTCGCGCGACCCGTCACGCCCCGGGCGCTGGCGGGCCTCGGCCCAGGCCAACGGCCTCAGCGCGCTCACCCACTACGAGTCGCGCGTCGAGCGGGGCGTGTGCGTGGTGACCCTGTTCCCACAGACCGGGCGCACCCACCAACTGCGCGCCCACCTCACCAGCCTGGGGTTCCCCATTCACGGCGACCGGCTCTACGGCGGTGCGCCGGGGCCACGCTGTCTGCTGCACGCGCGAGTGCTGACCGTCGAGGCCCTGACCATCGAAGCGCGGCTGCCGGCCGACTTCGCCGACGCGCGCTAGAAGCAGTTCCCGTTGACGCAGTTCTGGTTCGACGCGCAGCCGTGGTTGCAGCTTCCACAGTCAGTGTGGTCGACGAGCGTGTTCGTCTCGCAGCCGTTGAGCGCCAGGCCATCGCAGTCGGCGGACCCCGGGTTGCAGGACGCGATGGTGCATTGCCCCTGCGTGCACCCGGCCATGGCGTGATTGAGCGCGCAGACCACGCCGCAGGCGCCGCAATTGCTCGGGTCACCGATGACCGAGGTCTCGCAGCCGTCGGCCGGCTGGTTGTTGCAATCGGAGAAGCCCTGGGTGCACTGCGCGACCGCGCACCGGCCCTGGTTGCAGCTCGCGGTGGCGTGGTTCAGGTTGCAGATGGTGCCGCAGGTGCCGCAGTTGAGAGGGTCGCCGGCGGTGTGCACTTCGCAGCCGGTGGTCGGCGAGCGGTCGCAGTCGCTGAAGCCCTGAGCGCACGTGGCCACCTGGCAGGCGCTGCTCACGCATTGGAACATCGCGTTGGGGCCGCTGCACGCGTTGGTGCATGAGCCGCAGCTCGAGGGCGAGTCGAGGTTGGTCTCGCAGCCGTTGGCCTCCACGCCATCGCAATTGCCGAAGCCAGGCTGACAGGCCGGGGCGCACTGGCCGGCGACGCAGCTGGCCGTCGCGTTGGGGCTGGCGGTGCAGACCGTGGCACACGCGCCACAGTGCTCGGGGGTGGTCTGCAGGTCGACCTCGCAGCCGTTGCCCGGCACGCCGTCGCAGTCGGCGAAGCCCTGGGCGCAGGTGGCCACGCCACATACCCCGCCCACGCATGCGGGGGTCGCCACGTGCGCGCCGGCGGTGCAGACCACACCCGCGCCTCCGCAGTTCGCGAGGTCCGTGCGCACGTCGAGCTCGCAGCCGTTCGCGTACTGGCCGTCGGCGTCGACGAAGCCCAGGTCACACGCGGCGACGTGGCAGGTGCTGGCGCTGCAGCCCGCCGTCCCATGCGCCACCGGTCCGCACGGCGTGTTGCAGGCGCCGCAGTGCTGGCTGTCGGTGGTGAGGTTCACGCAGGCCGTACCGCAGAGCTGCTGGGGGGCGGTGCAGCTCGCCGCGCAGCTCGAGACGACGCAGTGCTGGCCGGCGCCGCAGGCAGTGGTGCACGAGCCGCAGTGCTCGTCGTCACTGGCGGTGGTGGTGCACTGACCCGAACAGAGCGTCTGGTCGCTCGCGCAGCTGGGCACGCAGGCCCCGTTCGCGCAGTGGGTGCCCAGGCCGCAGACGGTGGAGCAACTGCCGCAGTGGTCGGGGTCGGTCAGCGGGGTGACGCAGGTGCCGCTACAGCGCAGCTCGTTGGCCGCGCAGGCGGCGATGCACGCACTCGCCACGCAACTGCTGCCAGCCGCGCAGACCGTGCCGCACGCGCCACAGTTGGCCGAGTCGGAGGCCAGCTCGACGCATTGACCGGCGCAGGTCTGCTGACCCGAAGGGCAGGGCGAGGCGACCGGAGAACAGGCCGCGAACACCAGCACGAGCGGGAGGGCGAGGGTGCGCATGGGGCGGTCCGTATCACGCCTCAGGCCACCACCGTGAAGTGCTCGCCTTCCTTCAGCCCGTGCGCACGGAACCACTCGCGAATGTCGTCCCGGGCGCCCTTCGCGGCGACGCACGAGAGCACATGACCGTCACCCAGAGACTCGAGCGCGTCGGGTGCCACCACCGGCAGGTCGTGAATTCGTTGCCCCAGCTTGCGCGGGTTGAGCTCGACGAAGCCCCGCACCGTCACACCGCGCGCGCGCAGCCGACGACTGAGCCCGCGGCCGGTGTCGGTGGCACCCCAGAGAATCACCTTGGGAAAGCAGCGCGACAGGTAGTCGGCCTTCAGGTCCAGATGGCGCTCGAGCGAATAGCGCTCGTCCTGCCGGGTCAGCCGGCGATCGTGGTCGCGCCAGCGGTGCAGCACTTCGGGCAGGCAGGCCAGTCGGTGCCCCGCTTCCATCAGGCGCAGCCACAGCTCCCAGTCTTCGGGGAACGCGCCGTCGCGCCAGCCGCCGACCGCGCGCACCGCCTCGGTCACCAGCGTCATCGACGGGTGGCAGAGCGGCGATTCCACGAAGCGGTCGCGGAAGACCAGCTCGCTCGAGGTCAGCGACGACAACCAGCGCCCATAGGCCACCAGGTTCGGGCTGGGAGGCCGGTCGTCGCGGAAGATCTCGACCCCCGTCCCCACGCCCGAAAGCGCCCCGCGTTCGAGCGCCGCCACGCTCTTCTCGAGCCGGGTGGGCAGCGACTCGTCGTCGGCGTCCATTCGCGCCAGGAGCGGCGTGTCCACCCGCGCCAGCCCCAGGTTCAACGCTCCCACCAGGCCCAGAGCGCCGGTGTGCACCACCTCGACGCGCGCGTCCTTCCTGGCCCAGGCCTCGAGGTGGGCGCCGGTGTCGTCTTTCGACCCGTCGTCGAGCGCCAGCAGGCGGAAGTCGGTCCAGGTCTGCGCCAGCAGGCTGGCCACCGCGGCGTCGATGGTGGGCGCGGCGTCGCGCGCCGGCAGCAGAATGGTCAGGCGCATGCTTGGGCTTCCCGTCAGGGGCGAATCGTCTAGTGTTCGAGCTGCGATGTCCACGGACCCGAGCGCCAACACGCTGGTCGATTCCTCGGGTGAGACCCCGCTGCCCAACACGCCCGCCGACGTGGTCGACATGCACCGCGCCATCGCCATGCGGCTGCTGCGCGAG
>CAIWFK010000643.1 GCA_903911905.1 uncultured Myxococcales bacterium | reverse complement strand
GGGCAGTGGCTACCGCCGGTCCATCATCGACACAGGCGGCAGTTTTGGAGCGTACACGTTCACGGTATCGCCGCCGTTCCCGGCTGGCACTGTCGCGCCGCTCATCGGCGTCGCCAACGCTTGCAGCCTACGCCGCGGGTGCAACAAGACGATCGGTGTCTGCGATGCCTGGTACTCGAACTCGGTCCATTTCCTCGGTGCGCCGCAGGCTCCCAGCTCGCAGGCGGCGAAATGAACTGGACGCTCAACGGCTGGCCGGTAACGGACGGTGGCGGGTCCGGTGGCGGTGCGGGTCCGGTCTCGGGCGGCGGGGGTGGCGGACGCGGGGGTATCAACCCGGTCCTGCCCGCGACGAATCCTAGCGCGTCCTACGATCTGCCGTATCCGATCGTCTATGGCACGGTGGCCGTTACTGGGATTCCGTTGTGGCTCCGTGGTCAGGCGAACCTGACCGTTGCGCTCGACGGCGCGAATCCGGCGATCGTGTGGACGGCCGAGGTTCAGTATTGCTTCGGCTACGGGCCGGTCACGGGCTTCCTCGGGATCATCTACGAGAAGCGGTTATATGCGTTGGCCGCCGCGACCGGAGTCGTTGATTGGAAGTTCCTGTCCGCGATCGATTACACGGACGCGGGCGGCCCGCACATTCTGAACCCGCCCGAATTCTTTGTTGGCGACGGGAGCACGACGGCCTGGTCCTGGTACGCGCTGTCGGACATCTCGCAGCGGATCCCGTGGCCGATGCTCGCGATCATGCGGTCCAAGTACTTCGGCGTCCCGGGCGGGAGCGGGACCATTCCGACCGTAAAAGCGCTCGTGCGGGGCAAGTTCGCGACGCACGCGAACTCGGGCACGGCCGCGCGTCCGAGCATCGTCCCGGCCTGGGATGCTGCACCGGGCGACGTCATTCGGGACTTGCTCGAGAATGCGACCTACGGGATGGGCCTTCCCAGTTCCGGCCTGCCATCGATCAACGGCGCGACGGGGACGGTCATCACCGCGACCGGGTCGGACGGCAACGCCGCGAGTTCTTATGACCGTTACTGCGACCAGAACGTGTGGCGTATTGCCCTGAGCGTAGAGGCGACGGCGTCAATTCAGGACATCGTGTCGCAGATCCTCCAGGCGACGAACTCGATCGGCGTGTGGAGCGAGGGCCGCTTCAAGGTCTACCCGCTCGGCGATACCCAGGTCGGCACGTACACGCCGGTAACTGCCGCGACCGCGTTGGGCGATGACGACTTCGTGTGGAATGGTTCCGGCGACCCGATACTGTGCCGTCGCACGGCCTTCTCTGACTGCTACAACGTGATCCCGGTCCAATACTCGGCTGACACGGCGCTGTGGGACGCGGAACTCGCGCCGACCGAAGCCATGAACGTGGCTAATTCGTCCACGTTCGGGGTGCGACGCGGGTCAACGGTCTCGCTCCCGTGCATCCGAACGGTGAGGCACGCGAACCAGATCAGCGCGATCCTAGCGGCCAGGTCGTGCTTCCTCCGCGGCGTCTTCGAGTTCGTCTTGTCGCCTCGGCACGGCGCGTTGCTCGAGCCCGGCGACCTCGTCGCGATGACGCACAGCCTGATGGGCCTGTCTTCGCAGCTCGCGCGGATCGAGCAGATCGACGAAGACGAGATGGGCAACTACCGGGTCCAGGCCCGGGAGTGGCAGCTAGGC
>CAIWFK010000642.1 GCA_903911905.1 uncultured Myxococcales bacterium | reverse complement strand
GGGCCTCGCCGCGAACCAGAATGTCGTGTTGCGTGACGGGCTTTCCACCCTGTTGGTAGGGGTCGAACCCCTGAAGCAGGGTGACGACGAACTCGCGAGCCTGCGCCGCCTGGCGCGCCTGGGCTTCCGCCCTGCGGGCCTGCCACAGCGTCCCGAACAGCCCGACCACCAGGGCCACCACGACCATCGCCCCGAGACCGACCACCACGCGATGACGCCGAACGAAGGTGCGCACCAGGTAGCCGGTCGCAGTCCCGCGGGCGATCACCGGGCGCCCCTCCAGATGATGGCGCACGTCGCTCGCGAGCTCGTCGACGGACGGGTATCGATCGGCAGGCGCGGGTCTGACCGCCATCAGCACGATCTCGTCGAGGTCGCCCGTCAATCGGGCCGCGAGCGCCTGCCGGGACCGCCCCGCGGGCAGCATCGCCGCCGGCGTTTCCAGCACCTGCGCACTCGGGCGGGCGCGACGCGTGCCGAGCGCCGCGCGATCGAGGCGGGCCCCGGTCAGCAATTCGTGGAGCATGGCGCCCAACGTCCAGATGTCGGTGGCGGTGGTGACCGACTCGGCGCGAAGTTGTTCGGGCGACGCATAGTCGGGCGTCATCGGCTGCTCGCCGGCACGCGTCAGTGCTTCGGTGTCGTCGGCGTCGAGCAGTTTCGCGATGCCGAAGTCGAGGAGCGTGGGCAACCCGTCCTCGCCCACCAGCACGTTGCCTGGCTTGAGGTCGCGATGCACGACCAGGTTGCGATGTGCGAACTGCACCGCTTCGCAGACCTCGAGAAAGAGCCGAAGGCGAGCCTCGACCCCGAGCGAGTGCCGTACGCAGTGCTCGACGAGCGGCAACCCGTACACGCGCTCCATGGCCAACCACGGCCGCCCCTCGGGCGTCAGGCCGCCATCGAGCAATCGGGCGATGCGTGGGTGCATCAGCCTGGCCAGAATTCGGCGCTCGCGAACGAACCGGGCCTCGGCGTCACGCCCGCCCCAGCCGGAATACAGCAGCTTCACCGCCACGTGCTGCTCGAAGTCGGCCCCCACGCGCTGCGCCGTCCACACTTCGCCCATGCCTCCGGCGCCGATTCGCTCGTCGAGGCGAAACGGGCCCACCATCGCCCCCCGACGGGCGAAGCCTCCCGTCAACTCGCGGAGCGCGAGTGGCGCCTTCGCGCCCGCGGGCTCGGAAAGCCGATCGTCGTCGCTGGCATCGGCGACGAGCAGGCGGCGGACCTGCTCCCGCACCAACTCGTCGTGGCACTCGGCCTCGAGCACGGCGTCGCGCTCGTCGGCAGGGAGCTCGAACAGGCGATCGACGAGCGCCATGGCCTCGGCGAACTGCTTTCGCTCATTCTCGGAAGGCCCGCCCAAGCCCTCGAGGTTACCACGCGCCGCGAGTCGGGGGAGTGTGGCCCGAGCGCGCGTCTCGAGCGGCGCCCCTCAGGCCCGGGATGCTGGCGCGGGCGACGGGCGCGGCGCAGCCGCTCGCTAGCCCACGACCTCGACCGATGACGTGGTGCGCTCGACCACCGACGTGCCGTCAGGCCGGCGGGCCTCGAAGGTCGCCTGGGCCACGGTCCGCGCGCCAGCGCTGCCCGTCACCGACACCGACACCGCGACCGCCTGGGTCGACCAGCCACCGGCGAAGAGGTCGTCACAGGCGAGCACCAGCGTCCGCCCGGGCGAGCCCCCGAAGGCGACACCCGCCGCGGCTTCGAAGGTGACCCGCGGCTCGAGCAGCACCAGCGGCGGCGTGGGGGCCGTGAGCGAAGGAAACGAACTGGAGCGCCGCCCACCGGCGCGCCGCACCACCGCGTCGAAGCTGCGGTCGTTCACCTCGCCCGCCATCGGCACCACGATCAGATCGAACCCGTATTTCTT
This sequence comes from uncultured Myxococcales bacterium, assembly GCA_903911905.1. Taxonomy (GTDB): domain Bacteria; phylum Myxococcota; class Myxococcia; order Myxococcales; family Myxococcaceae; genus Xiheilimnobacterium; species Xiheilimnobacterium phototrophicum. The sequence continues at coordinate 2,861 of CAIWFK010000642.1, read as the reverse complement.
CGCCGCGTCGAGGGCACGCCCGAGCCGCTCGAGATCGACGTCGGCCGCAGTCGGTCCTTTCGGCGCACACCACACCACGCGCGTGCGGGGGGCTCCGTCACTGGTCTTCGCGGCCAACCCCAGCCCCATGTCGAACATGGCGCCGTTCGCTGCGCTCGCGCACGGCCGCAACGCGCGCACGCGTGAGACCAGTCGCTCGATGGCCTCGTCTGTCGCCAGTTCACTGCCCCGCCCCTGACGAAGCTCCCCCTCGGGGCCCGAGTCGATCATCGCCACGCGATCGACGCTGGTCAGGGTGCGCAGCTCGCGCTCCAGCGCAGTCGACACGGCACCGAGGGCGGGTTGCGGCACGTCGGTACCCACCACGATCACGAGGTTGATGGGCGACCGGGGAACGACCACCGCGCTCGCCGGCGCGAAGAGATCGACCGTCAGCCAGAGCGTCGGTGCCTGCGCGTGCACCAGCGCGCGTGACGCCGCGAGGCCGAAGGCGTGATCGCTCGCCGAGGGGCTGCCCTTCTTCGGGGTCGCGCAGGCCACCTGACTGGCGAACACGCTCAACGACGCCGCCTGCAACACCTCACGCCGAGTGCTCATGCCGCCCAGTATGACGCGTCCGGCGACCGAGCGGTTCCAGGACTACAGCAGGCACTCCAGCCCGCGCTGCACCACCGTCACCCCGTCGCGCCGCGACACCAGGCTCAACGGCCCGTCGCTCGAGAGCACCAGCGCGAAGCACCCCGGGTGCGTGCTGACGTAGTCGAGCGCGCTGCGCCGCCGCGAACCGGTGTACGGGTTCTCGTTGCGCGCTTCGGCCGCGTGGCCGAGGCGGTCGGAAAAGCGCGCCGTGCCCGTCACGTCGGGCCGGGCGTTGAGCCGCAGCCCAAAGCCGAACACCTGGCCCGCGTGGTTGACCACCACCGCGCCATCGACCGCCGCCAGTCGCCCCAGCGCATCGGCCAGGCGATCACGCTCGGGGCCCGCGAGGCCCTGCTCGAGCCACTCGACTGCCGAGCCCGCAAGCGGAGGCGTGTCGGACGACTTGTCGGCCGCCGTCACGATGAGCGTCGCCCCGTGACGTTGCTGCCGCGCCACCTGCAGCACCCGCCGCACCTGGGCCGTGCGCAGCTTCGCCGCCTCGGGCAACCCGGCCTCGGCCAGCAGGCGCTCGAGCGTGGGCCGGGGCGCGGACAACACCTCGGGCACCTGGCCGGGCCGCAGCTCGGCGAGCAGCTCGCCCCCCACCGTGACGCCGACCGCGCCATGGACCACCAACGCCCGCAGCACCGAGCGCGCCGCCGGGTGCGACTCGTCCAACGGAAAGGCGAGCCCGGCGAAGGCCTTCAACACGCCATGGTCCACCGACGCCGCAATGCCCTCGGGAAACCCGCGCGCCAGGGCCCGCCACGCCGGCCCACTGGTCAGCTTCACGAACCCCGCTTCCTGACGGTTCGCCGAATCGAACAGCAGCACGGTGGTGAAGAGCGACTCGCCTTCGTAACGACTGACGCACAACTGCAGCGCCACGTTGCACAGCGCGGCCACGTCGGCGGGCCTGGGAGGCGTGGAGGCAGGCGCGTCGAGCGGGGTACGCGCGCCGATGGCCTGGGCCAGCTCGACGATGAACGGGTCTTCGGGGGCGAGCGGTCTCACGCCGTCACCCTACTCGCGTCACCCAGCGGTGCGCTCTTGCAGAAATTTCGTGCGATCGCGATCGCACATTGCCACCGTGGCGGCATGACGTCGCTCTTCCACCACCTCGCGGGCAAGCGGGTCGGCGTGGTGCTCTCGGCCGGCTTCTTCGGCTTCTACGGCCACGCCGGGTTCGTCGACGGGCTGCTTCAGTCTGGCGTGCAGGTCGGCGCGTGGGCGGGCACCTCGGCGGGCGGCATGGTCGCCGCTTTTTCGGCCGCGGGGCTGCCGCCGACTCGCCTCGCCGAGCTGTTGCTGGCCCAGCGCCGCGAGCACTTCTGGGACCCCGACTGGCTGGGCATCGCGGTCGACGCGGTTCGCAAGGGGCATCGGCCCAGCGGGCTGTTGCGCGGCACCCGCTTCCGCACGTTGCTCGAGCAGTTCCTGCCCTTCGCGACGTTCGACGCGCTGCCGGCACCGCTGGTGATCGTCGCCACCAACCTGTCTTCACAACGCCCGCAGATCATCACCCGGGGCGAGCTGGCCTCGGCCATTCACGCCACCTGCGCGTACCCGGGGCTGTTCCAGGCCGTTCGCCGCGAGGGCGCGCTGCTCTGGGACGGCGGCATCGTCGACAAGGCGCCGGTGCTCGCGCTGGCCGACTCCACCGCGGCGAAGGGGCTCGACGCCTACCTCGTGCACTACCTGCCCAGCCGCGACGGCGCGAAGGAACCCAAAGGCGCGTTCGCCTGGCCCAGCGGCCTGGCCTCGGGCTTCGCCGCCATTCGGCGCGATCACTTTCGCCTGCAGCTCGAGGTCCTGACCGCGCGCGGGGTGCCGACGTACGTCGTCGAGTCGCACCTGCCGCCGGTCTCGCCGCGCACCATGGAGACCGGCCTCGACGCGCTCGACGCCGGCCGGCAGGCCGCGCTCGACGCGCTGAAGCACCCGCCCCGGCCCTGGAGTGGCGCCGACTGAAACCTCACCGCGCGTAGCGCTGGTGGTCGACCAACAGGCAGCGGTCCTGCACCACGTCGATGCCCGCGTCGACCAGCCGCTTCGCCGCCGCGTCGTTGGTGATGCCCAACTGAAACCACACCACGCGCGGACCCTTGGCGATGAGATCGTCGACGTGCTGGTCGAGGTCTTGCGGGCGGCGGAAGACGTCGACCAGGTCGATCGCTCCGGGAATCGCCGACACGGTGCGGAAGACGGGCTGCCCCAGAATC
>CAIWFK010000641.1 GCA_903911905.1 uncultured Myxococcales bacterium | reverse complement strand
GAGGTCGGCCGGCTGGCCGTGAAGGCCTCGCGGGTCGGCCGACGCGCGCCCAACTGCCACACCGGCTCGAAGGGCCAGTGGTCGATGGCGGCGAGATCGGGCGGCACCAGCAGGTAATCGGTGCGGTACCCGACGTCGCCCACCGCGTCTCCGCGCAGCACCGGGTCATCGAGCGTGACGTCGACCAGCCGCCAGGCCCCATCGACGCGCACCGCGTTCCAGGCATGTGGTTGGGGAGCGCCACCGGGCACCGCGAGCAGGCCCCGCACCACGCGGCCCTCGAGGCCCACCGCGCGCACCAGCTCGTCGAACACCGTCGCGTAGCCTTCGCAGGTCGCCGTGCCACGCGCCAGCACGGCCTTGCCCGTCTGCGCGCCGCCGGTCTCGTAGCGCAGGTGCAACACTTCCCAGTCGTGCAGGGCCCGCACCCGCTCGAGCGCCGGCAGCGCCTTCGCCTGCTCGAGCAGCGCCGGTCGCTCGACCTGCGCCAGGGCGTGCGGCGCGCCTTCCAGTGGCCAGGCGTGAGCGGCTGGAGGCACGTTGACGGCGGTCACCTGCGCGCCGGCGCCCAGCAAGACGAGGAGTGCGAGGCCCATCATCGCCGCTCCGGAAGGTGATGGAGCACGCGCACCACGGCCTTCAACCGACCGAGGGCCTGGGCCACGAAGTCGGCCTCGGCGTGGGTGCCTTCGAACGCAAGCGCGGGGAGCGCCGCCAGTCGCCGGGTCGCCTCGTCGGCCGGCACGCCGAGCACGGCCTGCAGCAGCTTCTGCACCGTGGCCCGATGGGCGGCGTCGTCGAGCCAGACCTCGCCCCGACCCGACTGCGCGAGCAACGCGTTGCGAACGCCACTCGCAGGCAGGCCCTTGCCCTTCGCTTCGAAGGCGTGACCGCAGCCGCACGAGAACTGCTCGACCCAGGTCAGGTGGCCCTCGTGCACGCGCTGGGTGACGGTGATGGCCCCCGTGGCGCGGCAGGTCGCGCAGGTTGACGAAAGGGTCGCGACCGCTTGCACGAGGACGACGGTACCTCAGCCCTCGGGTGCACCCAACCCTCGAACGTTGTGCCCGCGCCGAAGATGCGCGATGGCGTCGGCGGTGACGCGACTGACTCCCGGCGCGATGGCGTGGCTGACCTCGGCGCTGCTGCTGGCGTCGGGCCCGCTGGGCCTGCTGGTGGGTGACGCGGGCTCGCTGCGCAACGCGCAGGTGGCCGTGTCGGTCGTGCTCTTCGCGCTGGCGTGGCTGGCGCCCACGCGCTTCGCCTCGCCCCTGCCGCCTCGCGCGTGGCTGGCGCTGACGGTGACCGCGCTCATCTGGGTGGAGTTCGCCTCGTGGTCACACTGGGCCGCCATGGGCGTCAACGGCGTGGACTTCAGCATCTTCGACTGGATGCTGCAGAGCACCCACACGGGTCGGTTCGGGTACTCGCCCATCTACGACGTGAACCACTTCGGCGTGCACTCGAGCTTCCTCTTGCTCGCGGTGGTGCCGCTCCACGCGCTGTGGCCGGGGCCGGGCTGGCTGGTGACCCTGGGGCCGGTGCTGGTGTGGGCCGGGCTCTTCCCGCTGCGTCGCTGGTCGCGCGCGGTGGTGGGCGAACACGGCGGGCTCGAGCTGGCCCTCGCCCTGGCCTGGCTGGGAAATGCGTGGCTGGGCCGACTGGTCAACGGCGTGTTCCGCATCGAGAGCTTCGTGCCGTTCCTCACGCTCTGGTTCCTGGTGGCGTGGGTCGAACGCAAGCCCCGCCTGGTCGCCGCCTTCGCGGTGGCGCTGCTGTGCTCGAAGGAGGACACGGCGCTCGCCCTGGTGGCGTTCGGTCTGGTGGCGCTGCTGACCGAGCGGCCACGGTGGAAGGAAGCGGGGTCGGTCCTCGCGTCGTCACTGGTCTTCTTCGTCGTCTATTCGCGGCTGGTGCAACCCGCGCTGACCCACCACGCGCAGGCGGCGTACTGGCACTTCTGGAGCGACTTCGGCGACACGCCGGCCACCATCGTCGTCAACCTGCTGACCTCACCACGGCTGGTGGTGGTCAAGCTCGTCACCAGCGGGTGGTGGCACCTGTTCCTGCCGCTGTTGCTGTTG
>CAIWFK010000640.1 GCA_903911905.1 uncultured Myxococcales bacterium | reverse complement strand
TGTTCGAGCGCGTAGACGATGCACGCTTGGTCTTGGGGGTCGCCAGCGGCGTCAGCCAGCGCGCTCAGCAGCGCAAGCCGAACGACCTCGATGGAGGAACTGCCGGTGCTGACTGCTACGGCGTCGCAGGCCCACCGTATCCACACAGCGGCGAGCTCGCGGGGGTTCGACGCCCCTTGTGCGGGCTCGCCCTCAGTGGTATTTTTGTCGGGCATAACGTTCTCCATTCCAGTGGAATCGTTGGTGCTGCGCCCGGCTGGCTACCGGGCGTTTTTCTTTCAGCGTCTCAGTTCGCTTTCGATGAAGAGGAGGAGCGCTTCCAGAATGAGCGAGCCCGTCAGCGGGCGATGTCCAGTTCTGCGTGTGCGAGCGGCACGAACTTCATCGAGGCCGGCCCAGACGGATGCGGGTGCGGTCACGGTGCTGGTGTGGGTCGCTTCGGGCTGCGGCATGAAATCCTCCGAAAGTTGGAATCGAAATACGTACAAGCATAGGCAGGTCGGCTCGAGCCACAAGTCGATGCGCCGTTCGCCCTGCTTTCGAGGGGCGAGGTCCGCGCCGTTCGTCGTCACGCTGCCCGTCATTCGTTCATCGTCGAACCGCTCCCAGTGCGGCGGGGGGATTTCCTGGCGGCGGATCAAGTACACGCGAAGGTGCCCGCACGGCAACTCTTGCCTTCGGATCATGCGTGTTCATGGCGACGAATGTACGTTTAGTTCTGTCGCCACGAACACACGCCGGTACAGTGGCCTGTTGACGGCGAATCGACCGCGTCAACTGCCGGAGGACGCGATACGTCCCTTGGCCCGCCGAATCATCGTGGCTAGCGCCTGGCTGCGCTCGCGACTCGCCCTCAGTCTTCCGGCCCCAGAGAACCCGTGAACACGTGCCTCGTCCCCGAGCAGCTCCAACTCGCGTCCTAGCGGCTCGCGCAGCCCGAGTGTGCGTGTGGTCCGGAGCAGCCATTCCGTGAAGAGCGCGGCGTCTGTCGGCGGCTTCCCCGTCTTCTTGTGGGCAAGTGGCCCTCGGGCAAGGCGGGCTATCTCCCTGCCTGTCGCAGCCTGAAGTCGCCTATCGATCTTCGGGCCGTACCCATCCTTGCCCGCCATCGACTCAAGGAAGTCGTCCCAATGGCGCTTCAGTTGGGTTCCGGTGTCGGTGATCCCGTGAGCTGCTGGGTGGTACCCCTGCTTCTCGGTACAGCTCTCCGAATAGCGCCACGTTCCGCGCTCGAGGTTCAGGGCGGCTCGGAGCTCAATGCCCAGAGAATCAACCACGACCGCGACGTCGCTGATGCGGACGACGTCCGCTCCGAACTCACGTGATAGCCGCTCGGCCAGCTGTGTCACTGCTGCCCGAACCGCCTTCAAGCCTGGGTGTGGGTCGGCCAGAGACCTGATGGCGTCCAGTTCCGACGCGACCCAGTTCGCCGCGTCGAAGAACGCGTAGATAGCCGGCTCCAGGGCCCCAGCCCTTTTGGTGCCGGTGCTCTTCTTCCAGATGTCGATAATGCGCTGGGAGGGCCCCTTGGGGGCGGGGGCGGGGGCG
>CAIWFK010000639.1 GCA_903911905.1 uncultured Myxococcales bacterium | reverse complement strand
GTCGGCGCGCACCCCGGCGATGGCCTCGACGTGCTTGCAGCGGGCCAGCGTCAGGTGCGGCACGTACGGCCGGTCGAGCTCGACCTCCAGCTCGTGGGTGAGCGCGTGCTGAAGCGCTCGCAGTGGTTCGAGTGCGCCGCCCACGCCCAGCCACAACACCGCTGGGGCGCGCGCCGTCTCGAACTGCCCGGCCCCTGCCAGGTGCAGCGTGAACGGGGGCACGCGCTCGACGACCGAGCGCACGCGAGCCTCGAGACCGGCGCGAACCTCGGCCGACGACTCTCCCAGGAAGGCCAGCGTGACGTGCAGCTTGTCGCGGCGCAGCCACTTCGCGTCGAGGCCGCGGTGCCGCTCGATGAGCTGCCAGGCCGTTTCCCGCACCGGCTCGTCGAGGTCGACGGCGAGAAAGAAGCTCACTCGAAGGTTGCGGGCCCGAACGCCGGGTCACGCAGCGCCAGGAACACGGTGCCGTTGAGCGCCAACCCCAGCGCCATGGCGGGCACCAGGCCCACGCAGCACGCCAGGGCGCCGACGACCACGACCAGCGATTCCATCAGCGCGTAGCCGACGATCGCCAGGCGGTGACCGCTGGCCATGCGCCACGCCCGCGAGATGGCTTCGCCCGGCGAGCACCCGCTGACCAGCAACTCGGGGCCGGCGAACATCGAGAGCGGCAGGGCCACCAGCCACAGCACCGACACCACCAGGCCGCCCGCGCCGAAGACCAGCATCACCTGGGCCAGGCGGGCGCCGTTGCCCGACTTGACGAGCTCTCCGAACGACTCGAGGTCATCGCCGCGCAGGGCGACGACGGCCGAGACCACCAGCACCAGCAACGCCGGCACCTGCACGATGACGAACTGCAACAGCGTCGTCAGAATCCACACGGGCAGGCGCTCGAGGTTGACGAACATGCGCCCGATGTCGGCCTTGCGACCGATGAGCGCGTCGAGCGTCACCCGCCACAGCCCCGAGAGCGCCACGGCCTGCACCACCGTGTTGAGCACCACGCCCACCGTCTGCCCCAGCACCAGCTCGGCCCCCAGGGCCTTGAAGTTGCCCAGCGGGTTGGCCGGGTCGGACTGAATGCCCGCGGCGTAGAGAATGACCTTGTTGACGATGCTCGACAGGCCAGCGCCGATGCCGCCGATGGCGAGCAGAATCACCACCGCCACGCTGAGCATCAACCACTCGCGGCTGAAACTGGCCCAGGCGTGGTCCCACACGCGGGAAAAGTCGAAGTCCTCCCGGGTCAGCGGAAACGCGGCCGAGGCGAACCCACGGCAGCCGGGGCACATGGGTTGCCTGCCGCCGTCGCTGCAGGTCGCGCACATGAAGCTGCCACACCGCGCGCAGACCCCGGTCGCCGCCCGGCCGGGGTGCACTGCACATTGCGCGTTGGGTGCGGCCTGAGGCTGCTGCATGGTACGTCCCTCCCGTGGCGAACCTACGCTGGGACGACGACGCTGACGAGGTCGACGGTCGGGCCCGGCTGACCGCGCTCGAGCACACCCGCCGACTGCTGGCCCGGGCCGCGGCGCTCTACGCGCCCTTCTCGTGCCCGGCGACCGCCGAGTGCTGCGTGCTCGCCACCAGCTCGCGCCCGCCCTGGGTCTGGCCCACCGAATGGGCGCTGGTGCTCGAGGCGCTGAAGGCTCAGGGGCGCGCGGTGCCTGGCCCGCGGGCCGACGGCGCGTGTCGCTTGCTGGGCGACGACGGTCGCTGCACCATCTACGGCGCCAGGCCCTTCGGGTGCCGCACGTTCTTCTGTCACCGGCGCACCGGGCCCACGCACGAGCCCACCGCCGCGGTGCATGCGCTCGACGACGAGCTGACCCGACTCAACGTGGGGCTCGACCCGACGGCGGCCCCCCTGCCCCTCGAAGCGCGGCTGCGTTCGGCCGGTGGGTGAGCCGTCCTCACAGAGAAAAACAGCGTGCCGCCTGAAAGCTCGGCACGCCGGAAGACGCGCAGGTGGAGGGGTCCACGCGTCCAGTCGGGGCGCTCCCTAGCAGACGAACCATTCCTTCGGCAACGGAATTTGACGCGGTGCACAACGCCCCGCTTTCCTTCGGCGGGTTCCTGGAGGTAGGGGGGCGGCATGCCGCTGGTCGTCCGACGTGTGAAGGTGCTCGATTTGCCGGTGCTCGAGGGGCTCGAGGCCGAGACGGTGAAGCGGTTTCCTTCGCGCACCAGGTGGCTGCAGACGTTCGGGCAGTTGCTCGAGAAGACCTTGTCCGAAGAGCCCGAGGGCCTGTTGGTCGCCGACTACGACGGGCGGGCCATTGGCGGCGCGGTGGCGCGGGTGCGAGGGGAACAGGCGCTGACCGGAGCGAAGGTCGGGCGCATCGAAGCGCTCACCGTGGCGCCAGGCTGGCGGACGCAAGGCGTCGCCGAGCGCCTGGTGAAGGAAGCCGAGGCGTACCTCAAGTCGCGCGGGTGCCAGGTGTTGTCGGTGTCGCTGCCTGCCGACGCAGGTGCGGACGGAGAGCTGTACCGGGCCGCGGGGTTCAAGGTCGCCAGTTGGGAGCTCGAGAAGTCGCTGTGAGTCGGGTACCACGTACCTGACACCTTCCGCCCAAACCGCTCGAATTGCCTGACCTTGCAGCGCGACAGATCGTTCGCGCCCATGGCCCGTTTCATGGGTCATGACCGCGCTGCCTCCGATGACCGAGCTGTACCGCCAGCACCGCCGCCGGGCCCTGGCCATCGCCCGGCGGATTCTGCGCGACGACGACGAGGCCGAAGACGTGGTGCAGGACGTGTTCGCCCGCCTGTACT
>CAIWFK010000638.1 GCA_903911905.1 uncultured Myxococcales bacterium | reverse complement strand
TTGAGGTGACCAAGCTGCAGGACGTCGAACTGCGGCACATCGTCAAGGGTCGCGTGCTCCGCCCGAAGGATGTTGCCGCGGTGAAGGCTGCGGTCGACTCGCTCGCCGAGCGCCATCAGAAGGTGTTGCCCGCGCTGCTCGCTGGTGGAGATATCGACTACCTGCGCGATGTCTACCCATTCCACCCTGCGCTGATCGAGATGCTGGTCGATGTGACGTCACTCATGCAGCGCGAGCGCTCTGCGCTGCGCTTGCTCTATGAGCTGTTGGTCGTTCACTACCCGACCTTGCCCCTCGGAGAGTTTCTGCCGGTCGGCTCTGCCTTCTCCGCCATCTTCCCCGAATCGGGAGTCGAGGCGAGCAAGAAGGAAGAGCTGATGAAGGACATTCACCATCAGTACTATTCGCGTCTCGCCCCTGCGATTCAAAAGATGGCCGAGGAGAGTGGCTCCGACTTCACCGCTGAACGGCGCAAGGCGCTGGAGCAGTTCATCAAGACCGTGTTGCTGGGCGAAGTTTCCCCGCGACTTCGGATGCAGGGCCTCACTATCGAACGACTTGTGCAGCTCAACGCCGTCGATGTCGAGGGTGAGACCTACCGCGGCCAGGTTCGCGTGGCCGAGTCCGATTTGCTCGCTCTCTCGACTCGGGTTCCGGACCTCCAGGTAGCAGGAAGTGGCAAGACCGCGGTCATCCGATTCGTACTGGGTCGCGTGAGTCTGGGCGAGGTTCTGAGCCGGGCACGCTCGAAGGTCGACAATCCCGCGCAGCGCTTCAAGGTGTTCTGGGGCGCGCTGCGGAAAGCGCTCAAAATCGACACCACGAAGGGGTTCGAGGACGGTGGCCCGAACGAGGGCGACTGGGACCTCGTCTGGCGACGGACGAAGCGTCGCGGCCACATCAAGCTCGGCAACGTGCGCGAGATGTCGCAGGACGACTTCGATCCGCCAGAGGGCGCATTCGCGGTGCTCATCGACTATCCATGGGACGAGCCCGGACACACGGTCGACGAGGACCGGATGCGCGCCTCGAATGCCCGGAAGAAGAAGGGCACGCTCCACACCGTGTGCTGGCTGCCTCGGCACATGACTCCGACGGAGCTGGGCGTTTTGACCGAGCTGGCCGCGGTTCGCTACCTGCTGTCCGACGCCGGGCAGGAAGATCTGCTGGAGACGCTCGGCGCCCAAGACAAGGGCAAGGTGCTCGATCAGGCCTCGGTGCGGTCGCACACCCTCGAGGGACAGTTGGAGGACCTCCTCAAGGAGGTCTACGTCCATCACGGGGAGTTCCATGCGTTGATCTCGGACGTTGACCCATCGAGACCGCGCGAGACGCTTGCTGAGAATCTCGACCACATCGCGACGCTGCTGATGGATCGGCGCTATCCACAGCATCCCCAGTTCCTTGCGGAGCCGAGGAGGCAGGACCTCGAGGATTTGCTCAAGTGGATGCTCGAAGCGAGCGACACCAACGTGTCGGTTGCCTACGACGAGAACACGGGGAGAATCCTCAAGAACCTCGCGCTGCCACTCGAGTTGGTGAACATCGGGCAGACCAAGGCTTCGTTGCGGCTCGATTCCCGGTACATCAAGGACGTCCTCCAGCGGGCAGATCAGGAGTCACTTTCGTGGGTGCCCGTCGCGGAGCACCTTCGCGACACCTACGGCTTCCAGCCGTTGCTCGTGGAGCTCTTCCTCGGCTTCCTCTGCCAGCGCGACCATCGAGCGCTGGGCGAGCTGGACAGCGAGGCAGTCGAGTTCCGCTTCGGAATGCCTGCCACGACCCGCCTTCGCCTCCAGCGTGGGAAGGTGCTGGGCGGTGCGGAGTGGGGACGGCTGCGCGACCTGGGCCACCAGCTCTTCGCGATTCCTCGACCTGCGGCCCATCGGTCGCTTCAGGCGCAGGATCGGTTTGCCAAACAGCTGCGAGAGGGGGCACGGGGGAA
>CAIWFK010000637.1 GCA_903911905.1 uncultured Myxococcales bacterium | reverse complement strand
GCACGCTGTTGCTCTCGCTGGTGGGCCCCGGGGTGATCGTTCCGCTCATTTCCACCGACTGGGCCATCGCGTTCTTGATGACCGGCGTGGTGGTGCAGGTGAAGGCGCTCGACCGCCGGGAGCTCGACGTGGCGGCGGTGCTGGTGTGCGCGGCGGCCCCTCCCACGGTCGCGATGGCGCTGGTGGCGCTGACCGCCTTCTGGAACCCGCGCGGTGGCGGCAGCGTGGTGCGCTCGGCGGCCATCGTGGTGGCGGGCCTGGCGGTGATCTCGGCCCGACAGCAGTTGGGCGCGTTCCACGACGGCATTCCCCTGCCCGGCCCCAAAGAAGTGCTTGGCGTGACCCGCCTGGGGTGGATGGTGGTGGTGCCGCTGGTCGCCGCTGCCGCCTGGTCGCTGCTCGATCCACAGCTCCGTGGCGTCGGGGTGATGGTGCTGACCTGCGTGCTGCTCGCGTTGGTGACCTCGGAGCAGGCGCCACTGCTGCGCTTGCTCGGCGTGCTGCCGCTGGCGTGGGTGCCGTGCTCCCGCCTGTCGACGGCCTCGCGGAGCGCGCTGCTGGTGGTGCTGGCGATGCTGCAGGGCGTGCTGCTGTACCACCTCGCGCACCAGGTGCCCGTGCTGTGAGCGACCGGCGCGCCTTCAGCATTCCCTTCGCGGTCTGGGTGGTGTCCCGCCTGGGCCTGCTGGCCGTGTCAGCCGGCGCGCTGTCGATCAACGGCGTGCTCGAGCGACCCGGTGGCTCGAACGCGTTGCACGGGGTGATGGCGCTCGACGCCTTGTGCCGGTGGGACTGCTCGTTCGTCGAGGAGATCGCCACCATCGGATACTCGCGCGCGGCGATGACCAACTTCTTCCCGCTGCTGCCCCTGCTCGTTCGCGGGCTCTTCGTGGTCGGCGTGCCGATTCACCTGGGGCTGGTGATCATTCCCAACCTCGCCGCGCTGCTCGGCTACGTCGGCGTCTTCCGCGCCATGCGCCACGTGGTGAGCGTCGAGGCCGCGACGTACGGGCTGGTGCTCTTCGTGGCCTTCCCCTTCTCGTTCTTCCACGGTGCGGGCTACCCCGAGTCGCTGATGTTCTGTGCCACGGCCTGGACCCTGGCCTTCGCGCTCGAGGGGAAGTCGTGGGCTGCGGGCCTGGCCCTGGGCGTCGGCACCCTGACCCGGCACCTGGCCTTCCTGGCCTGGCCGGCGCTGGTGGTGGCGCTGGTGATGGAGCTGGGCGTGGTCGGCACGCTCAAGAGCCGACGGCTGTTCTCGCTGGCCATTCCTCCGCTGGTCTTCTCGGGGTGGATGGCGTGGCAGTGGTGGGCCTTCGCCGACCCGCTGGCCTTCCTGCACGCGCGCGCGGCCTGGGCAGGTGATGCGTGGTGGGGGGTGACGGCGCTCTTCACCCAGCCCGACCTGCAACCGCAGTTGAAGTTCTACGCGGTGTTCGCGCTGCTCCCCACCCTCGCCGCCGCGTGGCTGGCGCAGCGAAAGACCGCGCCCTTCGCCACCTACGCCGTCGTCTACCTGGGGCTCAGTTGGGCCATCGGGATCGCCGGGCTGGGCCGGTACACCGCGTCGTTCTGGCCGGCGTTCCTGCCCCTGGGCGTGCTGGTCGAGAAGCGACCCTGGCTGCTGGGCCCGCTGGTGATGGCCTTCGCCGGCGCGCAGGGCGTCTTCTTCACCGTCTTCGCGCACCAGTTCCCCATTCTCTAAACGTGGAGCGGGGGGTATTGCCCCACGGGTGACCCTTGGCCCTTCCCGCGAGCTGCCTGACGCCTGCCTGAGCGTGGTGATGCCGTGCTTCAACGAAGCGCGCACCATTCACGCCGTGCTCGAGCGGGTGCTGGCGCAGCCCTGCGTCGGTGAGGTGCTGGTGGTCGACGACGGATCGACCGATGGTTCGCCGGCGCTGGTGCGGGAAGTGATGCAAGGTGACCCGCGCGTTCGCCTGCTCGTTCAGCCGCGCAACTTCGGCAAGGGCGCGGCGCTGCGCCGCGGGCTGGCGCAGGCCACCCGGCCCTACGTGATCATTCAAGACGCCGACCTCGAGTACAACCCGGCCGAATACCCCACCCTGCTCGCGCCGTTGGTCGATGGGCGCGCCGACGTGGTCTACGGCTCGCGCTTCACCTCGTCGCACGCGCACCGGGTGCTCTACTTCTGGCACTCGCTGGGCAACCAGTTCCTCACCCTCGCCTCGAACATGGCGACCGACCTGAACCTCACGGACATGGAGACCTGTTACAAGGCCTTCCGCCGCGAGGTGCTCGACGAGGTGGTGATCGAGGAAGACCGCTTCGGCTTCGAACCCGAGATCACCGCCAAGCTCGCGGGGCGCGGCCTGCGCATCTACGAGGTCGGCATTTCGTACGCGGGCCGCACCTACGCCGAGGGCAAGAAGATCGGCTGGAAGGACGGCGTGCGCGCCATGTACTGCATCGCGCGCTATGGCCTGGGGGCGCGGCGAGCGTCAGCGCGGTCGGCGCCGGTGTCGTTCGAGGCGGCCGAGGCGTCGCTGCAGCCGGGGCTCGAGGAGCTCGATGGTGCTCGGGAGTACGCCGGGTGGATCGAGTCGAAGCTCGCGCCGCATCTGGGGTCCCGCATTCTCGAGGTCGGCGCCGGCCGCGGCACGTTCACCGAACGCCTGAAACGCCATGGGCACGTCGTGGCGACGGAGAAGTCCGAGCAGAACCTGGCGGCACTCCGAGAGCGGTTCGCTGGGGACCCGGCGGTGACCGTGCGCTCGGCCGACGAGCCGCTCGGTGACGAGCCCTTCGACGCGGTGGTGCTGGTCAACGTGCTCG
>CAIWFK010000636.1 GCA_903911905.1 uncultured Myxococcales bacterium | reverse complement strand
GTGCCGATCTTCTCGGGCGCCGTGCAGGACGGGTCGATCTTCTTGAACGTGGTGAAGTTGAAGCGGCTCTTCCCCGACACCTTCACCTTCGAGCTCGACGTCAACGAAGACGTCTTCGCCATGGCGGCCCTGCAGCACTACGCGCGCCACAACTTCAGCAAGAAGATGGCCGTGTGGATTCTGGGCGGCGGCGTGCCCAAGAACTACACCCTGCAGGGCGAGCCGCTGCTCGATCAGATTCTCAACGTGCCGACCCACGGCTTCGACATCGACGTGCAGTTCTGCGTCGACCCGGTCGACAACGGCGCACTCTCGAGCTGCCCCGCGGGCGAAGGCCACACCTGGGGCAAGGTCTCGGCCGACGCCGTCGAGACCGGCTCGGTCTACGTGCACTGCGACGTGACCGCCGTCTTCCCCTGGCTGGTGCACGCGCTGATGCAGACCAAGGTCAGCAAGCGCAAGCCGTTCCGCCTGATGGACCAGCTTGGCACCGCGGTGAAGTTCCTCGATGCCGACGTGGCCAAGCGGCGCAAGTCGCTGCTCAAGACCATCGAGTGGAACGTCAGCGAAGTGAAGTGAGTCGCCGGTAGTCCTTCAAGTGGCGAATGGCGGCGAGCTTTTCTCCTCGCCGCTCGTAGAGCCGCGCGAGGTTGAAGTAGGCGTCCACGTGCGACGGTGAGAGCTCAATCACCTGCTGGTACCGGGCGATGGCGTCGTCGACCCGGCCCAGGTCGTCGAGCAGCACCGCCAGGTTGAAGGTCGCGGTCACGTCGGTCGGCCGCGCCACCAGCGCGGCCACGTAGTGCGCTTCGGCCTCGGTGAAGGCCCGGCGCTGGTGCAGCAACCGCCCCAGGTTGACGTGCGCGTCGGCGAGGAAGGGGTCGACTGCCAGCGCGTCGGTGTACCGCTCCATCGCCAGCTCGAGGTCGGTGGCCTCGAGCGCCACCGCTTCCCGGTACAGCCCGCTCGCATCACGGGTCGACACCGGGCGCAGCCAACTGGTGCGAGCCTGGTGTCCGACCAGGGGCAGCAGCCCCTGACCTGATTCGGCGTTCCAGGTGCGGGTGCCTTCCACCACCACCAGCTCGCGGCCTTCTCGCACGACCGTGGCCCCCGAGCGCGGTTGCGGTGCGCTGCGCAGGCGGTGCATGGCGGCCACGATGCGCGACTTCGACACCTTCTTCTTCGACAGCCCGTGCGCTTCGCGCAGCAGCACCAGGTCCTGAAAGCTCAACACGTCGCGGGGGCCGCCGAAGACCAGTTCGCACAGCGCGCGGGTGGCGGGCACGGCAGCACCCAGTTGCGTGGCGACCTCGGCAATCGTGTAGGCCTGCTTCATGCCCACAGCAATACCAGGTGGGTCTGACATCACTTCGAACCGGCTGGAATCATTGTTCTTCCGGCTCGGCGTCGTCGGTCTTCTTGGCGCGCGCGCCACGCATCTTGGGCGACCCGGCTTCAGTGGCCTCGAGCTCGGCCGACATGCGGCGGTACATGGCCATGGCGAAGGGGGTGACCACCGCGAAGCACAGCAGGGTGAAGCCAATCGGCATCCACGGGAAGCTGAATTCCTGGGGCTGGTTTTCGTCGGCCTCGTGCCAGGTGTTCATCTTGTAGCGGGCCTTGGTCTTCGACTCTTCCCGCTGCTGCGCGGTCTGCTCCCGTTGCTGGAATTCCTGCGGCCGTGCGGCAGGGCGTTGGGCCACCGCCGTCACGCCCGAGAGGACCACCGTCATCGTCATGAGCCAGAGCAGCCGTCGCATGGGGCGTCAATGTACCCGACTGTCGCGGCGTCGTCACCGTCGAGGCAGACTCCCCCGCATGAACCGGGTGATCGCGTTCGTGGTGCTGGTCGGCTGTTCGGGAACGGTGGGCCTGGCGGCCGACGGCGGCAGCTTGCCGGTCGACGCGGGAACCGCCGACGCCTCCGTTCCCGACGCGGGGCCCGATGCAGGGTCGCCCGTCGACGCGGGCAACCCTTGCAGTTCGCCCGCCACCTGGGTGTGCTCGGGCGACGGGTCGACCCGATCGCGCTGCGTGGCGGGGCTGCTCGAGGCCCAGCCGTGCAGCCGCGGCTGCCTTCGCGGGTCGGGTTCGGGCGATGCGAGTTGCCTGACCACCACCGCCACCACCTCGTGCACCGGCAGCTACGGCACCACCCGGTCCGCGAGCGGCGACTACTTCGTGACCGCGTTCGGCTGTTGGGTCGACGCGGCCGGCACCGTGCACACCGACCCCGGCGACAACTGCATTCCCAGTTGCCTGTCGCAGGCTCGCGCCGCGGGCCTGTGCCTGCCGACCGACACCGGGCCCCAGTGCGAGCAGCGCGTGACCTGGTACACCGCCGACGGCGCGCGGTTCGGCTGCCTGGCGCGCGTGCGCCTCACCAACCCCGCGAATGGCAAGAGCGTGATCGCGGTGGCCCTCGACTTCGGGCCGGCCTGCTCGGTGGAAAACAGCGTTTCGTTCCCGGTGCTCGACGCCAGCGGCCGGGTCGATCGCCAGCTCTTTGGTTCCGACCAGGGCGCGAGCGATCGCTCGTTGGTGCACGTGGTCGAGGTCGACTCGTCGACGCCGCTGGGCCCCGTGCCCTGAACGCACCTATTCGAAGGCGAACCCCACGGTGTGCAGCGGTGGCAGGTGGAAGTCGAAGCGCCACGCGAACTGGTAGTACAGCGAGAAGGGGAAGGCGCCGGCCCACAGCGTGCGGACGTAGACGCTGGCACCGGCCGCGCGCGCCCAGTGCACGCCGTCGACGGCGGTACCGTTGAGCGAGACCACGCCGTGGTCGACCCACGCCGCGCTGCCGAAGCCCTCGAGGTCGACCTGGCGCAGGAAGAACGAGGGGAAGAGGTAGAAGGTCGACACCGTGCCCCGGTCGACGATGAAGGCGTAGCGGTAGCGCGCGCCCGCGATGGCGGTTGCGGTGCCCCGCAGCGAGAAGTCGTCGTAGCCACGCAGCCCTTCGACCAGCGTTCCCGGCAGGAAGGTGTTGGGGCCGGTCGGCGAGGCCGAGCCGTTCGACTCGAACAGCGCGGTGCCTTTGGCCGTGCCGCCGATGCGCAGCGCGTCGGCCGGGGCTCCGGGCAGGGCGCGCCCCACCAGCGACACGGTCAGTGACTGGCGGTTCGAGAACGGCAGGGGAATGGCGGCCCCCAGCGCGACCCGCAGGTCGGCCATGTTGCGATCGCTGCCCACCGCCCGGGGGTAGCCCGCCGCGTCGACCTGCAGCGAGAGCAGCCGCTGCGTGCCGCCGTAGGGGGTCGATTCGCTGGCCGACCAGCCGGCCGAGACGAAGGCGCCCACGTACTTGAAGAGCGCCGCGTCGGACACCGCGCTCGCCGGCACCTGCACCACCTCGGTCTGCACGCCCAGGGACACGGGCGAAGTGAAGAAGGTGCGATCGACCGACAACGACCCGGTCCAATCCGTCGAGTCGACGAAGCCGTCGCGCTCGCCGCTGGCGGTGAGGGCGAAGGGCGCGAGCTGCAGGTTGCGGTAGGCCACGCCCACCGCGTTCTCGAGCGTGGGCAGGGTCAGCCCGGCGTTGAGGGCCCAGGCGTGTCGACCCAGCCGGTCCTTCCCGGCGAGCGAGGCGTAGACCGAGGTGAAGATCGCCGTGTTGCCGTTGGCGTCCTGCCCCAGCGCCACCTGGGCGGCCGGCACGCGCAGCTGCGGCAGGAAGACGTGATCGATCGCCGAATAGGGCTCGTCGCGTTCGATCGCCAGGGGCGGCGGCTCGTACTGGGGCGCGGGCTCGGGCCTCGACCCGGGCGCGTCGGTGGCCACCACCTCGAGCGCCTCGGCGGGAGCGGCGTCGATGGACCAGCGGGCGCCCTCGCGGTTGACGAAGGCCACGCCCTGCGGCGTGGGAAAGGGGTCGATGAGCCCCCACGGCGCGTCGGTCACCCGCTCGAGCTGCCCCGAGTCGACGTCGAGCCGGTGCGCCTGCAGGTGCGTGCCCGCGCGGCGCGCGAAGACCAGGTGGTGCTCGTCGGCCCAGTGGGGCGCGTAATTGAAGTCGCCATCGGTGGTCAGGCGCGTGATCCGACCGTCGGTTTCGCGCACCACCACGTTCCACCCGTTCGAGTCGAGACTCGAGAAGGCCAGGCGGGTGTGTGAGGGGTTCCATGAAGGCGAACCCAGGCTGGCGGTCGACTGGTACCACGTGGTCGACGCGCCGCTGTCCACGTCGCGCTCGATGATGCTGGCGCCGCCCGAAGGGGGAAATTCGACGTACGTGTAGGTCAGCCGCCCCTCGCGGCGACCCGCGCTGCCGCCCAGCGAGCGCCCGACCTCCTGGAAGACCTGTCTGACCTGACCGGTGGCGACCTCGATCTGCCAGAGCTGCGAGCGGGTGTCGCCGCGCGAGATGAGGTCGTCGTTCATCAGGAACAGCCAGCGCCCGTCGTCCGAAAAACTCAGGCCCGACGCGCTGTACCCGCCGGCGTAGACCCATTCGCGCAGGGGCCTGACCTGGGTCAGCCAGCGCTCGGCGGTGAGCGCGCCGCTGGCGTCGTACACCCGCAGGGTAGGCACCTGTTCGACGCCCTGGAAGATCACCGCGAGGGTGCCGGTTCTGGGGTCGGCGGCCAGCCTGGCGACTTGCCCTGCGTCACCTTGCACCACGCGTTGGGTCGCCGGTCGCGTCCGCGCCGGCAGCTTTGCCACCGCGTCGGCGCTGAAGGCGTCGAGCAGCGCGCCCGCCGACAGGCCATAGACCTGCTTGAAGCGCAGGGTGGCGCCCAGGGGGGTGAAGAAACTGCGGCCCTGCACGTCCATCAGTTCCCAGAGCGTGTCTTCGCCGTACGTCTTCGCGAGCCATTCGACGAAGTACAGGCCGGTCAGGTACGCGCCCGAGAAGGGCAGCAGGTCGCGCTTGTCGAGGCTCAGGTCTCCGCCCGACAGGCCGCCGTTGGCCGCCAGGTACGAGTCGAACGACCCGCGGTAGAGCGGGCTGTGCGGCCGGCCCGAGGTGCGGTGCAGGCGACCCTCGTAGTACTGCGCCACGCCCTCGGTGAACCACCGTTCGAGGAAGATCTGCGAGGGCACGATGGGCCCCAGCACGTCGTTGACCACCCGCCACACGTTCTCGACCTGCTCGAAGTGCGCGAAGTGGAACATCTCATGGCAGGCGATGTCGCCGGTGTCGGCCATGCTCAGGCCGTACCAGTGGAAGATTTCGTCGGTCGCCGTCAGCGGCGCCAACGAGTGCAACGGCTCGCCGCCACTCTGCCCGCCGACGTAGGCGTTGTTGTAGTTGCTCGAGGTGAGGAAGAGCAGGGCGCGGCCGTGATCGCGCCGGGTCGGTTGCAGCGCGCGCAGTTCTCGCAGGCACTCGGTGGCCCGGGCGGCGACCCGCTTCGCCTGCTCGGCGTACCGCGCGGGGTAGTACAATTCCACGTCGGCGGTCTGCAGCCGACGCATGTCGTCCTGGGCGAAGGTGGTGGCGACGTCCTGCTCGAAGCGGGGGCTGACGCTGGCGCAGCCGACCAGCAGCAGACAGGGCACCAGGCGCGAGACGCTCATGGCGCCGCACCTTCGCACACCTCTACAGCTTGACGACCAGCCCTTCGCGCGCCGCGATGGTCTGCTTGAACTCCTTCTTGACCACCCGTACCAGCGCGTCGAGCGCGTCGTCGGTGCGGGTCGGGTCGTGGTGAAAGAGAATCAGCGACTTCACCTTCGCGGCCCGGGCGATGCGCACCGCGCTCTGCCAGGTCGAATGGCCCCAGCCGGTCTTCGCGCTGCCCACCCGACCCAGGTATTCGTCGTCGGTGTACATCGAGTCGTAGATGATGACGTCGGCGTCGCGAGAGAAGTCGATCAGCTGCGCATCGCGGTCGCCGTGCTCGTGATCGGTGGCGTAGACCACGCTGCGGCCACGGTATTCGATGCGATAGGCGAGGTTGCCGCCGGGGTGGTGCGCTTCGATGGCCACCACCGTCACGTCACCCAGGCGCAGGCGGTCGCCAGCCTCGAACGGCTGGTAGTCGAGCTGCGCGCGGAAGACCATTTCCGCCGTCACCGGGAAGTAGGGCTGCTGCATCTGGCCCGACACCACGTCCTTCACGGTGCGGCCGTTGCGGGTGGGGCCGCGCACGGTGAAGCGACTGCGCGGGTCGAAGATCGGCCCGAAGAAGGGCAGGCCCTGCAAGTGATCGTAGTGGTAGTGCGAAATGAAGACGTGCGCGTCGAGCGGGGCCTTGCTGGCCGCGCCCAGCTCGCGCACGCCGGTGCCCAGATCGAAGATGAAGTGGGTATCTCCGGCGCGCATCTCGACGCACGGGGTGTTGCCGCCGTACCGGGCGGTCTCGGGGCCGGGCGAGGGAATCGACCCTCGTACCCCCCAGAAGCGAATGGATAACCCTGCCGGCGACTTGCGCCGACCGTCACCCGACGCTGGCTTCTTTCCCTTCCTCCGGGAGGAACTCAATGAGGTGCCCCGACCGATCCCGCTTCGTCTTGAGGTAGTCGACGTTAAGCGGATTCGTCAGCGTTCGTGAAGGAATTCGCCGCCGCACCGGCACCCCTTCGTCGACCAGCCCGGCAATCTTCAGCGGGTTGTTGGTGATGAGGTCGGTCGATACCACGCCCAGCGAGCGCAGCATTTCGGCCGCCACGTCGTAGCGGCGCAGGTCGTCGGCGAAGCCCAGCTTCAGGTTGGCCTCGACGGTGTCCAGGTGTTGTTCCTGCTGCAGAGCGTAGGCGCGAATCTTGTTGCCCAGCCCGATGCCACGGCCTTCCTGGCGCAGGTAGAGCAGCACGCCCCGCCCCTGCTGGGCGATGAAGTCCAACGCGCGGTCCAACTGGGCACGGCAGTCACAGCGCAGGCTGCCGAAGACCTCGCTGGTGAGGCACTCGGAGTGAATGCGCACCGGCACGCCCTCGAGCCCCTTCACCTCGCCCTTGACCATCGCCACGTGCTCCTTGCCGTCACGGCGGTCACGGAACACCACGATGCGGAACAAGCCGCGCTCGGTGGGCAGATCACTCTCGGAATACCGCTCGAGGTGGTGCGACAACTTCTTCGTCGGAAGGGGTCGGGTCTCTCCGGTCATCTCGTCTCCACGAGCTACGGCTCCGTTTGAACCACGGGTCCCACTGGTCTGGCCTCCACTTCCGCCAGAAGACTGTTCTCGGTCAAGTCGAGGGCTGGTTTCCATACCGCTTTTGGATGTTGGGCTTGAACAAAGGTTGCACAGGTTTCTTTCAGCTTGCCCAACTCAATGGAATCAAAGTGATGGCCGTGCCCGCTTCCAGTCGGCCCGTGTCGGGAGCCAGGCTGATCAGGTGGGTGGCCCCGACAATCGACGAAAGCGACCCTGATGATTGAAAGGGTAACGGGGTGGCGATCAGTTGGCCGTCGTCGATTCGGGTCGACGCGCGCACGAACAACCGCAGCCCGGCGATTCCGCTGACCGGCGCTCCCAGCCTGGCCGTCACCGGGGAGCGGACCGGTGGCAGGCCCTGCAACGCGCGCAGGGCGGGGCGAACGAAGAGCTCGAAGGTCACCATGGCCGAAATGGGGTTGCCCGGCAGCGAGAAGACCAGGGCGTCGCCCCGTCGGCCCAGCCCCAGCGGCTTGCCGGGCTTCATCGCCACCCGCCAGAAGTCCATCGCCACGCCCAGCGACTCGAGCGCGGGCTTCGAATAATCGCGAGCACCCACCGACGCGCCGGCCAGGGTGATGAGCACGTCGTGCTCGAGCCCCTGCGCGAAGTGGGCTCTGACGGCCTCGAGCCGATCGGCCGCCACCCCGAGCGTCGTCGGCAGCCCTCCGGCCCGGCGCACGGCCTGGGCGATGACCGGTGAATTGGTGTCGACGATGCGGCCGTTGGGCTCGTCCCAGGCGTTGCACAGCTCGTCTCCGCTGGCGGCGATGGCCACGCGCGGGCGGCGGTGCACGTGCACCCGGGTCTGCCCCTGGCTCCACAGCAGCCCGGCTTCGGCCAGCCCGACCAGCGTGCCTTCGGGCAGCAGCGGGTGGCCCGCCGTCACGTCTTCACCGCGGCGGCGCACGTTCGACCCCGGCGCCGGCGGCTCGAGCACCTCGACCCGCTCGTCGTCGATGACCTGCACGCGTTCCTGCATCACCACCGTGTCGGCGCCGTGCGGGAGCTGGGCACCCGTCATGATGCGGGCGGTCATGCCCGGCTCGAGCGCCACCGACGGCACCTGGCCGGCATCGATCTGCTCGACGACGGTGAGCAGGCGGTCGCTCGGAAGGGTTGCCGATTGGTAGGCGTACCCGTCCATCGCCGAATTGTCCCAGGGGGGCAGGGTGCGGCTGGCGACCAGCGACTCGGCCAGCACCCGACCGACCGCCTCGTCGACCGTCACCGACTCCGACGGCAGCACCAGGCTCGCTTCGAGTACCCGCTTTAACGCCTCTTCGACCGGCAACAGGGCCATAGGCCCCTTTCATGGCTCGTTCAGAGTTGAAAACCAATAGGAATTGCAGGGATTTGGGTTGACAATGCCGACACCCCTGTGTATCGCGGCTTTCGCTCGATGCACCTTTTTGCAGCATTCGCTGCACCCCGACTCGCGCTCCGGGGTCCTACTCACTGCGCGAACCCAAGGAGTCAGCGTTGGCCAGCAAGAAGGCGAAACCCGCTGCTTCAAAGTCCGTCAAGTCGGCGAAGGCTGCCACGTCTTCGAAGGCTTCGAAGCCCCAGAAGGCCGTCAAGCCGGTGAAGGCCACGAAGCCCGCCAAGGTCGCGAAGGTGGCCAAGGTCGAGAAGGTGGCCAAGGTCGAGAAGGCGGCCAGGGTCGAGAAGGCTGCCAAGGTCGAGAAGGCGGCGAAGCCCGCGAAGGGCGAGAAGTCGCCCAAGGCGCCGCGCCCGTCGGTGCCGTACCCGTCGGTGAGTGCGCCAACCCGCCGTGCCGATGGGTGGCTGGGGCCGTTGCCCGACAAGCAGATTCCGCGCGCCACCAAGTTGCCGCAGGAAGGCGAGCCGCTGACCAAGCGTGAAATGGAGCAGGTGCTGACGGTCGGCACCCGCGGTGTGGGCGGCGAGGGTGGCCTCAAGGGCCGCCTGGTGATCTACCAGTCGCTGCCCTACCTCGAGGTGATCGGCCGCGACAAGCGCGAGCTGTGGTTCCTGCTGCAGGGGCCCGATCAGGAAGTGTTGCCTGCCTACGCCGATCACAAGGTGTCGGTCTCGGGCCTCATCAAGCGCTTCCACCCGTACGGTGGCTCGGTCGACGTGCGCAAGTACTCGGCGCGCAAGCCCGACGAAGTGGCGGTCGAAGAGGTCGAGGCTCCGGTCGACGACGGTGCCAAGCTGCGCCTGCTCTCGCCTGGCGAAGTCGAGACCATCTCGAACCCCGGCATGTCGGTGGGCGTCAAGGGTGTCGCCACCCTGCGAGGCAAGCTCGAGATGAGCGGCGAAGAGTTCTTCCTCGTGGTCTCGAACGCGGGCACCCCGGCAGCAGGTGGCCTTCACGCTCGACGGCAAGGCCACCCGCGGGCTCAAGAAGTTCGTGGGCGAGGTCGCGGTCGCCACCGGCGTGGTCGAGAAGCAGACCGGGTGGGGTGGTCGCATCGTGGCCGAGGTCTGCGAGCCCCGCGCCCCCGAGTTCCCGCCCGTCTCGCGCGACGCGATCGAAATCTCCGAGCTCGAGGTCACCGGCGGCACCGGTTCGCCCAAGGACCTCACGGTCAAGGTGAACCACGGCCTGGTGGTCAAGCTGGTCGAGAAGCAGGGGCACACCTGGGCCATCGAGCCCCAGACCGCCAAGCGGGTGAGCCTGCGCGAAGTGGGCCTGCACACCGGCCCCAACGGCTCGACGCGCGAGTTCTTCTTCACGCCCCGCAACCCGGGCGTGCACGAGGTCGATTTCTTCCTCGGCAAGGTGCACAACCCCATGCAGGTGGCGCGCACCTTCAAGGTCATCGTCAACGTCAAAGCGCTGGAGCCCATTCCGTGAGTTCTGTGAAGACCCTGCTGGTGTCGTTCTGCTTCGCGTCGTTCGCTCTCGGCCAGGAAATCGGCACCGAGATCACGCCCAGCACGCCGAGCTCGGGCGTCAAGCCCGCGACCCCGGCGCCGAACGAGAACCCCTACGCGCAGCCGGCGCCGCAACAGCCCGCCCAGCAGCCGCAGGCCCAGCAGCAGCCCCAGAAGGGCGGCTACGTGTACCGGCCGCAGGGGCAGAAGGCGACTCCGGCTCCTGCGGCCACACCGGGTGCCTCGGGGGCTTCGGCCTCGGCGCCTGGCTTTCAGGGCCCCAAGGTCTCCGCCTCGTCGGGTGACTTCGGCATTCGCGCCGGCTTCGGCGCGTCGGGCTCGGTGTCGCTGCCCTCTGGCACCTCGACCAGCACCGTCGCGGTGGGCGCCCCATCGGTCGGCATTTCGTACTTCGCGACCGACGGCTTCAAGCTGACCGTCGACCTGGGTTTCGGGTTGGCGCTGCTCACCAGCACCAGCACTGCGGCCTGGGCGCTCAACGCCAACCTCGGCTTCGATTACCTGTTCCGCTCGCCTGGCGACGCGCTCCGCCCGCTCTTTCACTTCGCCGCGCAGTTCGGCCTCGCTGGCGCGGGCAGCGGCGACCCGTCGGTGGGCTTTGGGGTCGAGGTGGGTGGCGGCGCCGAGTATTTCTTCAGCCCCTCGTTCTCGGTGTACGGCCGCATTGGCCTCGCCGTGCCGATGGCGGTGCCCGGCGGCAATTTCATTCTCGGCATCTTCACGTTCACTCCGGGCGTCGGAGCGTCCTTCTACTTCTGAGCGAATGCGTCAGACATTCGCCCTCTGCTGCGTCAGAGGTCGTACCCGGGCCGGCGCTTCCCTTCGCGGGAAGGCTGGCCCGTGATGTTTCCCCGTACTGCGGGCAGGGTGGGTTGACTGGCAGTTCCGCCGGTCGAATGATGCCCTCAGCAGTCCTCTACGGGTTCGCGCGTGGCCTGTCGTCGCGCGTCGACCTGCACCGTTCTTTGTTCTCATCGACCTCGTGTGTTGCGCGACCCCTGTGGGCGCACGCCGCGAAAGGTCCAACCATGCGGAGCAGCCCCACGGGCGCCCGCCAGGAGTGTCTGTTTGGCCATCGATCATGAAACCGTCGTCACGCTGATTGGAGGCGCGGGTCGCCTCGTCGGCATCAAGGAAATCCTCCGGGTCGGAGAGCTCAACCCGGGCGTGCAGAACGAGCTCAAGCGCGTGCTGCGCGATCTGGTTCGCGCCGGTCGCCTGGTGCAGGACGGCAAGCGCTTCGGCGTCGCCGGCAAGAAGCCCGAGCGCAAGTCAGGCCCGTGGAAGGAAACGCCTCCCAAGGCCGTCAAGGCGGCCCTTCGTCAGGAGCCCGCCGAGCCGCGCGGTCGGTTCCGTGCGCTCAAGGGGCCCGGGTTCGTCAGCGAGCCAGCGCCCGTTGCCCGCACCGAGCGGCAGGGGAAGGTCGCTCGTCAGGACGGCGACGCGGCGGGGCAGCGCAAGCAGCCTGAGCGCACCGCGCGCCACGACGCGCGGACCGAACGACCCGAGCCGCGGGGGGCCCGCGACGTCGGTGCGCGAGGAAACCCCCACGGGCAGCGGGCGACTCGCGACACGGGGGGCCCTGCGCAGCCCGGCCGCCGGGTGATGGCGCCGACGAAGGCCGCTCCGCGAGGCAAGACCGTGGAAGGCGTGTTGCACATGCACCCCGACGGCTTCGCCTTCCTCAAGCCGGTGGTGGGGCAGGACTCGGAAGACCTCTTCATTCCCCCTGACGAGGCGCGCAAGGCCATCGACCACGACGTGGTGCTGGTCGAGGTGGTGGCCGGTCGCGGTGGCCGCACGGCGGGCCGGGTCATCGAGGTCAAGTCGCGCACCCGCCAGTTGGTGGTGGGCACGTACAACGAGCAGGGCCAGAAGGCGTGGGTCACGCCGCGCGAGGCCGAGCTGGGCGACATTCGCGTGCCGCCCACGCAGCTCGCGCGCCCCGGCGACGCGGTCAAGGTTCGCCTGGGCATCGGCGAGGCGCTCTTCGCCGACCGCGACCACCTGACGGGTGAGGTCGCGGGCTCGCTGGGCTCGAACGACGATCACTCGGTCGAGGTGCTCTCGGTGGCCTTCGCCAAGGGCTTCCACGACGAGTTCCCCACCGAGGTGATGGACGAGGCCGACCACATTCCGCTCGAGGTCAGCGAGGCCGAGGCCATGGGCGAGAAGCGGCGCGACCTGCGCGACCTGCCGCTGGTCACCATCGACGGTGAAGACGCGCGCGACTTCGACGACGCGATCTTCGTCGAACCCCACCGGTTGGGCTGGCGGCTGGTGGTCGCCATCGCCGACGTGTCGCACTATGTG
>CAIWFK010000635.1 GCA_903911905.1 uncultured Myxococcales bacterium | reverse complement strand
TGCTGGCGATTCTGTTCGACCAGGCGAAGGGACTCTACAAGGAGGACTTCACCCGCTACGTCATCAACCCCAAGAAGCATCTGCTCGACGTGGCGAACGCGCCCGAGTACCAGAAGCACCAGTTCCTCTACGTGGCGCGGCTGCTGGGGTTCGACCAGGTGGCAGTGTACTCGCCGTTCCTGGTGGTCAAGCGCGAGCAGTTGGCCAAGAAGTCGAGCGAGCCGGTGCCCGACCCCACGGTGACGGTCGAGGTCTGCAACACCGACCCGGTGGCGATTCGGGTGGGCGGCAAGTTCTTCGCCGAGACCGGCCCCAAGGAACTGCAGTACCTGGTGGCGCGTTCGATGGCCCTGCTGCGGCCCGAATTGGCGCTGACCCAGCGGTTGTCGGCCGAGCGGCTCGAGGCGGTGGTGCAGGCGGCCATCAGCCTGTCGGTCGATCGGTTCCGGTTCTCGGCCGACCCGCGCGCCATCGACGCCGAGCGGCGGTTGCTCGAGAAGGCGCTCTCGCCGCAGGCCAGCGACGCCCTGGCGCGGGTGACCCGCCAGTACGTGAAGGTCGCGACGCCGAACGATCTGCGCAATTACCTCGAGGGGGCCGAGCTGTCGGCGACCCGCGCGGGAGCGTTCGTGTCGGGCGACATCGAGCCGGTCAAGAAGATGGTGATGGCCGAATCGGGCAGCACCTTCCGTGTGCCGGCGCGATCCAAGATTCGAGACCTGATGGTCTTCGCCCTGGGTGACGACCTGCACGCCCTGCGCGCGGCGGTCGGCACCAACGTCGAGATCGTCGCCCGCAAGTAACGGGGATCATTGACGGAAGGGCACAACACTCGTACACGCGGAACCCGCGTGGCATGAAGGGCGTCCCTTCTCTTGACGGTTGAAATGTCAAAACCTAAACTTTTCGAGCAGTTAGACCGTTGGAGCACGGGTCCATCGCATGCGCTTTGTCTGTGAGAGCTGCCGCGCGCAGTACATGATCAATGACGACAAGGTCGGGCCGAAGGGCGTCAAGGTCCGCTGCCGCAAGTGCGGCTACGTCATCACGGTCAAGCGAACCGATGGAGCGAAGGCTTCGGCCTCGGCTTCACCGTCGGGTCCCGCCAACATGTCGAACGACCCTGACGACGCGCTCGCGACGCAGGTGATGCAGTCGCCGCTGGCGGCCGACGCCACGCTCGAGCAGGACGGCGCCGACGTGACCAACCCGGGCAACGTGAGCGACGCGAATTCGCCGCCCTCGGTGGTGGCGAGCCCCGCGTTGACCGCCGAGCTCGACTCGAACGAGAAGCCCGAGAAGGGCAACGGCGCGAAGAAGAGCGCTGCGGGTGACAGCTTCCTGGGCGCTGACGAAGACGAGATCGGCGCGGTCTTCGACCAGGTGCTCAAGACGGGCCCCAATTCGATGGGCGCGGTGACGGCGGCGGCTGCCGCAGCGTCGGGCGCGCCGAACCCGTTCGACGACGACGATCGCCAGTCGACGCGGGTGATCGACGCCGACACGGTGGCGGCGCTGGCCAAGGAATCGGGTTCGAATGGCGCGGCCAGGCCCGCCGAGAAGGCTGCCGAGCCGGTGCCCGAGGGCAACTGGTTCGTGGCGATCAACGAAAAGCAGACCGGCCCGCTCTCGCTCGACAAGGTGAAGGAGCACTGGGACCGCGGTGAAATCGGCCCCGACTCGCTGTGCTGGCGCGAGGGCTACGGCGACTGGCTGCCGCTGTCCGAGGTGAAGGCGCTGGCTTCGGTGTTGGCGCCCAAGCCGCCCAAGCCGATCGTGGTGCCCACCGCGGTCATTCCCGCGGCGGCGTCGGTCGTGTCGGTGCCGGTGCAGTCGGCTTTCAGCGCCGGCGGCCTGGTGCAGACGGTGCAGTCCGAGGTGCAGGTGCCGATGTCGGCCGCACCGCCGTCCTCCATCAACGATCGCGAAGAGAGCGGCTCGTGGAAGCCCTCGGCCGCCTCGGCCCTGGCGAGCCTGGTGAAGGACGAGATGGAGGCGCTCTCGAAGCCTGCGCCCAAGGCGCCGCCTCCGCCGGTCGCTGCGGTGGAAGAAGTGTCGACGCGCGGCCTGCTCGATCTGCCCGAGAAGCCGGTGACCGCGCCCTTGCCGGCAGCGCCCGCGCAGGCCCGCCCCGAGCCGGTGCGTGCGCCCACCAACCCGTACCTGGCCAACCCCGGCGCGACCTACAGCTCGCCGGCGGTGACGCAGTACCGGCCGCAGTCGAACCAGCGACTGATCGTCGGTGCCGTGTCGGCGGTAGTGTTGCTGCTCCTGTTGTTGATCGTGCTGGTGGTCTGGAGCATCAACCGCGCGCCGGCGGTGGTCGTTCAGCCGACGCCCGTGCCGCCTGCCGTGGTGGCCGTGGCACCGACGGTGCCTGCGACCAACCCCGCGCCTGCCAACCCGCCCGTCACCGCTCCGGCCAACCCACAGCCTGCGAACCCTTCGGTGGCCAACCCTCCCGTGGCAGCGAACCCCGCGGTCGCCAACCCGCCCGCGGCGAACCCGGCGGTGGCCAACCCGAACCCCAACCCGGCGGTGGTGGCCAACCCGAACCCTGCGGTCGCTAACCCCAACCGTCAGCCGACGGTCGCTCCGCGTGAGCCCAAGGCGCCTGCGGTAGTAGCCAGCCGCGAGCCCCGGGCCGCCAAGGAACCGGCGCCCGAGCCGGTGAAGAAGGAAGAGAAGCGCGTCGAGCCCTCTGGCGGCGGCGATGACTTCGACAAGGCCTTCGGTGGTGGCGGCTCGTCGTCGGCGAAGAAGGAAGAGCCCAAGGCCGAGCCGAAGAAGAAGGCCGACGTCTACGTTCCGCCTGCGCCCGGTTCTGCCTCGGCCGACATCAAGCAGACCCTCGAGCAGGGCGACGTGATGGAGGTCGTGGTGGCGAACAAGCCGGCGCTGGCCAAGTGCGCCGCCGATCAGCGCGCCAAGGACCCGAGCACGAGCGGCAAGCTGGTGATGCGGTGGACCATTCTGACCAGCGGCAAGGTCGGCGCGGTCAACGTCGAGACCGAAGAGTTCAAGGGCACCTACATGGCGTCGTGCGTGGGTGGGCTCATCAAGAGCTGGACCTTCCCCCGGCACAAGGTGCAGGGCGAGCCGGTGAAGTTCCCCTTCAAGTTCTAGAGTTCTTTGGTGGAAACCGCCGCGCCCTTGGCCTTTAAGAGGCAGGCGTGGCATCCGCTCTCGATCATCAGCCAGTGCTCCCCGACCTGCCGATTCGGCGGGTCGAGGAAATGGGGCTCAAAGAGCTCGAGCGCATTCGGCTGATCCTGCGCGGCGGCTCGGTCATCGAGTGGCGGCGGCTGCACTTCAAGACCTGGGACGAGGTCGACCGGTTCCTGCGGCTGCTGCAGATCGACCCGACGCGTTCGCACGACGAGGCCTGGGTGCGCACGGTGCTGGCCGACGCGGTCGAGTACCTGCGCAAGACCTTCGACTACAAGGTGGCCGACGCGGTCGCCAACCCCAACATGATTCACGACCTGTTCCTGCTGGCCTCGGGGCAGGTC
>CAIWFK010000634.1 GCA_903911905.1 uncultured Myxococcales bacterium | reverse complement strand
CGACGCCTGATGCCGGGCGCCCGAGAGCACCAGGGGCACGTCGGCGTTGACCAGTGAGAAGTCGGCCTTGCCCGGAACGAAAGCGGTCTGGACCGAGAGCCCCCGCAGCACGCTGGCCAGGTCGACGGCCTGCGAGACGCGGAAGCGGGGCAGCGAGACGTCGAGGTCCTTGAGCACCAGGCGGCCGACCCACGCCGCGTAACGGGTGGAATCGAGGCTGGCCTCGAGCGCGGCCAGGGGCCCTTTGGGCAACATCACGTCGAGCACCAGGCTGTCGCCGCGGAAGGGCAGCTCGAGCAGCTCGACGTCGTCGAGCGAGGCCCACCGCCCGCGCAGCTTGCCGTGCCGCATGGTGGGCACCGGCACGCTGGTGCCGTCGGCCAGGGTGAAGGGGCGCGGCGTGGTGCGCGCGGGGTCGAAGGCGGTTCGCCACGAGCCCTTGAGCGCGACGGCCGTGGCCAGCACCAGGCGGCTGTCGGCGGTGAGCGCGCCGGCCGGCAGCAGCTCGGTCACCCGGTGCTGGGTCTGGGCGTCGACCCACTGGTTGACGTGGGTGCGGGCCTCTTCGGGCTTCGCGAAGTCGAGGCCCTCGAGCGGCGCGCCGTAGTCCTCGAGCGCGATGGCGGCGAAGGGCGGCAGCACCGGCATCCCCTGCTTGACGAAGAGTCGATTGGCGAGCCCGACGCGCACGCCGGGCCGCCCGGGGGCGAGCAGCGCGCGGTTGAGCCACTGGAAGCCCAGGTGCCCATCGGCGGGAAAGTGCGCGGCCTTCTGCAGCTCGGCGGCGGTCTCACCCCTGGCCCCGGCCAGGGTCATGCCGAGGGCCGACGAGATCGACCAGGGCGCGACGACGACGTTGCCGGGAGTGGCGCTCACCGAGCGGTAGAGCTCGAAGCCCAGTTGGGCATTGGCGAGCACCACCGCCTGCTCGGCGGCTTCGATCTTCGGTCGTTCGACCGGGGTGGCCGAGGTCGGAGGCGGCGGGGGCGGGGGCGGGGGCGCCTTGTCGTTCTTGCAGGACAGGGCCAGCATCACGGCAGCGAGGAGCACGGGTCGCATCGACTGCGCCGTGTATCAGACGCGGAAGCGGCGCACCTCTCCCCGAAGCACGTCGGCCTGCACCCGCAGGGTCTCGATGGCCTCTTCCAACTGCTTGACCGAGCGGGTCTGCTGGTCGGCGACCGACTTGATGGTGTCGATGGCCTTGAGCACCTGCTCGGTGCCGCGGGTCTGTTCCTTCTGCGCGCGGTTGAGGTGCGTCACCATCTCGTTGATGTTCTCGATGGACCGGCTGATCTGCTTGCTGCCGTGCGACTGCTCGTCGACCGAGCGCTTGACGTGCTGGGTGAGCAGCTTCATCTGCTCGGCGGCCTTCATCACCTGCTCGGACCCGCGGGCCTGCTCGTTGGTGGCCTTGTTGATCTGCTCGATGGTGTCGCGAATGCGCTCGACCGAGTTGGTGATGTCCTTCGAGCCGTCGGCCTGTTCTTCGGTGGCGCGGGCGATGGCGCGCACCATCTGCATCGAGTTGCGGGCCGATTCCTGAATTTTCTTGAGGGCCGATTCGGCGTCGCGGCCCAACTGCACGCCGTCTTCGACGTTGCGCACGCCCTGGGTCATGGCCTGGGCGGCGTTGCGCGACTCCATCTGCACGGCGCGAATGAGGTCGGCGATTTCCTTGGTGGACGCCGCCGTGCGCTCGGACAGGTCCTTGATTTCCTCGGCGACGACCGCGAAGCCCTTGCCGTGGTCGCCGGCCTGGGCGGCGATGATGGCGGCGTTGAGCGCCAGCAGGTTGGTCTGCTCGGCCACGTCGTCGATGACGTCGACGATGTTGCCGATTTCCACCACCCGCTTGCCCAACTGCTCGATGACGCTGCTGGCGGTGCGGCTGCTGTCCTTGATCTTGTCGATGCCGGCGATGGTCTTCTGAATCGACTCCATGCCGCTCTCGGCGTCCTTGCTGACCTGCTCGGACAGGCGCGAGGTCTCGACCACGTTGACCTGCACCTGGCCGGTGGCGACCTCCATCTCGCGAATCGAGGTGCTGGTCGACTCGGTGCTCTTGAGCAGGTCTTCGACGTTGCGGGCGACCTCCTTCACCGCGTAGGTCATCTGCTCGATGGCGCTGGTGGTCTCTTCGACCGAGACGGCCATCTTGGTGACGTTCTGGGCGACCTCTTCGTTGGTGGTCGCCATTTCCATGATGCTCGAGCTCGAGTCCTCGGCCGACTGGAAGAGCACCTCGACGTTCTCGGCGATGCCCTTCAACGACGCGAGCATCTGCACCATTGCGCTCGAGGTCTCTTCGACGCGGGTGAGGACGGTGGTGGCGCCGCTGGTGGTGGTGGTGGTCGAGCGCGAAATCTGGTCGATGACCTGGGCCACGCTCTCGGCCACGCCGCGCACCCGGCCCAGGGTGTCACGCAGGCCCTGACCGATGCTGTTGAGCGCTTCGGCGAGCTCATCGAGCTCGCGCGCGCCCGCCCCGTCGACGCGCCCCGAGAGGTCGGCTTCGGACAGGCGGCTGGCCATCACCCGCATCGAGCGAATGGGGCGAATGAGCAGCACCCGCGAGAAGACGCCGATGAGCACCAGGAAGACGGTGACCGAGAGGAAGAGCGCGATGAGCAGGGTGCGCCGCAGCGAGCCCAGGGCTTCGTTGACCCGGCCGCGGCTCATGCTGACCGCGATGAAGCCGACCCCCGCGCCCGAGCGGGGCATCACCCGGGTGGTGACCAGCATGTCTCCGGTGTGGAGCGTGGGCGTCTGGTCGGCGCCCTGGTTGACGGCCTTGATGGCCAGCTCGGTGTCGGCGCGCGCGGCGTTGGTGACGCCGATGAGGTCGCGGGGCTGGCATTCCTTCTCGGCGCAGACCAGCACCCAGATGTCCGAGACCTCGTGCTCGCCGGCCACGATGGCGTTCAAGTCGGCCGAGGCCTCGGGGTCGACCGTGTCGCGGGCGGTGATGGCCAGCTTGCGTTCGACTTCTTTGGCGACGATGCGCCCGCGTTCGGCGAGCGCCTCGCTCAAGAAGGAGTCGGCCTGTGCAGGCACGACGATGATCAGGGTCAGCACGAGCACGACGAGCGCGATCGCGGTGACTCCGAAGATGGCCCACGTCAGGCCTGGCCGTTGGGAGCGGGTCGCCACGGGCCGGACTGTACCCCTGAAACGCCCGCCCCGACGGGAGTTTCTAGCGGCTGGCGACGGGGGCCGCCGGCATCACGTCGGCCGCGGGGAAGCGCCAGACCCAGGCCGGGCGGGGCCCCATGGGAATGCCCCACGAGCCGCGGGTGCTGACTTCACGCATCAGCACCATGAAGCGGGCGTCGGTCGAGAGCGCTTGCTGGGGGTTCTGGAAGCAGAGGCGAAGCTGGGTCTGGTAGCGCGTCTCGAGTTCCTGCACCTCGCGGTCGACGGTGGCGATGGTGTTGCCGTGCTCGTCGCGAATGGTGTCCTTCACGGTACGGCGCACCGGCACCAGGGTGCTCGAGCTGTTCAGAACCTGCACCTGGCCCCCCTTGAGGCTGGGCGCGTTCTTGAGGTCGACGTCGTCGGTCACCAGGAAGCGCAGGGTGTACTGGGTGGCGGTGGCCTCGGCCGGAGACTGGGTGCTGCCGGTGTCGTCGAAGCAGATCTGCCGGGCGTCGAACGACGAGAAGACGAACGGCTCGGGCATGCTGGTCATGCCGGGCACCGGGCTGGCGCGGCCGAGCAACGGGTTCTCGATGCGGGGCGCGGCGGCGTACTTGCGGTTGGCGCTCACCGGCCCGTGGGCACAGGCGGTCGCGAGGACGAGGGCGGCGGCGGTGATGATTCGGAACATGGGGCACCTTGTGGGGGAAAGCGGTTCGCCCGGTCAGACCCCTGATGAAGGTGAACGTGTGCAGGAAAAAGTGACCGCGCTATTGAACGCCCATGGCGACCAGGGTGCTGACCGACATGGCGATGCTCGAGCACAACGCAGGGCCGATGCACCCCGAGAGCCCGGCGCGCCTGCGCTCGATTCTCGACCTGCTCGACCGGGCGCCGGTTGCGGGGGTCGAACGCGGGCAGCCGCGGCGTGCCACCCGGGAAGAGCTGACGCGCGTGCACACCGCCGAGCACGTCGACGAGGTGCTGACGCTCGACGGGCGTACCGCGCAGCTCGACCCCGACACGGCGATGAGCCGGGGCAGCACGAACGCGGCGTTGCTGGCCGCGGGCGCCGGGGCGCAACTGACGCTCGACGTGCTCGAAGGGCGGGCGCGCAACGGCTTCGCGCTGGTGCGGCCCCCCGGCCACCACGCCGAGCGCTCGCACGCCATGGGCTTCTGTCTGTTCAACAACGTGGCGGTGGCGGCCGAGGTCGCGCGCACGAAGGTCGACCGCGTGCTCATCGTCGATTGGGACGTGCACCACGGCAACGGCACCCAGCACCTGTTCGAGGCTGACCCCCGGGTGTTTTATGTGTCGCTCCACGAGGACCCGCAATTCTGTTACCCCGGCACCGGTTACCGCCGGGAGGAAGGCAAGGGTCCGGG
>CAIWFK010000633.1 GCA_903911905.1 uncultured Myxococcales bacterium | reverse complement strand
GCGCGCGCGGCCTCGATGGTGGCGTTGAGCGCCAGCAGGTTGGTCTGCTCGGCGATCTTCGAGATCACCCCCACCACGCTGCGCAGGCTGAAGGCGACCTGCCGCAACGAGTCGGTGCGCGCCACCATCGCGTCGACGCCGCGGGTCGAGTCCTGCACGAAGTGGCGCAGGGTCGAGATCAGCTGGTGGCCGTGGTCGGTCTGCTCCTTCGAGGCCGAGGCGGTGCCAGCCGAGCTCTGCGCCGAGCGCTCGATGTCGCGCACCGACGCGGCCAGCTCTTCGACCGCGCCTGCCATGGTCGAGGTGCCCAGCTGCGCGTCGGTGGTGGTGGAGACGACCTCGCTGATCTTCACCGCCATGTCGCTCGAGAGCATGCTGATCGACACCAGCTTGGTGAGCGCGTCGGTGTCGCTGGCCTGTTGCTGGACCCGCGCCAGGTCCTTCAGGCGACGCACCTCGGCCCCAGCGTTGGCCATGGCGGCCGAGGTCTGGTTCACGCGCTCGGCCGCCAGCCGGAACACGCCATGAAGGCCCCGCACCAGGAAGCGGCGGTGAAACCGGCCTTCCGCCGCGGCCTCGAGCGTCGCGCCGGCCTCGCGAAGGGAGGTCTCGAACTGATCGAGCGTGTCGTTGAAGTCGCGGGCGATGCGTTGGTGCCGCTCGCTGCTGTCGGCGGGCTCGATCACCCTGGCCTCGAGCTCACCCACGGTGGTCGCCTCGAGCGCCTGGGCGAGGCGGCTCAGGCAGTCGGAGTCGGCCTGGAGCGCGTCATATTCCTGTCGCGAGAGGGTCACGCGCGACTGCGAGGTGCGGGCGGGTTTCATGCGGCCTCCTGACGCGCGTCGAGCTCGAACATCAGCTGCTCGTACCCGCCGTGGGCGGTGGCCACTTCGTGCAAGCGCGCCATCGAGGTCGCGACCACCGCGCGATCTCGCCGGCCCGCCTCGAGCTGCCGCAGCTGGGCGTAAACGGCCTCGACCGTGGCGAGCGCCGCCCGGTTGGGCGCTCGCCGGGCCGAGTGGTAGCCGACCACCTGGCCGTGCGCGTCGCGGCTGGGGGTGACGTGCGCCAACACCCAATAGAACCCGCCCGTTGCGGTGCGGTTGACGACGTAGGCGAAGACCTCTTCGGTCGCCTTCAGCCGTTCCCACAGGTAGCCGAAGACCGCGCGCGGCATGAGCGGGTGGCGCACCATGTTGTGCGGCTGGCCGATCGCCTGGGTGCGCGTGTAGCCGCTGACCCGCTCGAAGGCGGCGTTGACGTAGGTGATGCGGCCCGCGAGATCAGTCTTGCTGACGATGAGCTCGTCGGGGTCGACCAACACTTCCTTCGAGGTGAGCAGCTTCATGCCTGCAGGTCGAGCAAGGCATGTGCCGCGTGAAATTGCCCTGCATCAAGCGCTACGGCTTGGGCACGACCGGCAGAATCGACTTCAGGTCGGAGTCGGTGAAGTACACGCCGGCGCCGAAGAAGAAGTCACGCCCGCTGACGTACTGGTTGCTCAGGCTGTCGCGGTTGGGCGTGTTGAGAATGTCGTCGACGCCCACGTGCACGTAGACGTGCTCGAAGGGAATGAAGCGCACGGTCGCGCGCAGCCGGGGAAACCGCAGCGCTTCGATCGAGAAGTTGAAGGCGTCGACCTTCACCGCGAAGGCGTCTTCGATCCACCGTGACGAATAGAAGAACTTGATGGGCAAGGTGAAGTCGGCGCCGATGCCGCCAGTCGACTCGATGATGCCGAAGCGCAGGGTCAGGAAGCTGTAGCGCTTGGCGAACTGCGCCGAGAACTTGATGCTCTGGGTGGTGATCGTCTGCTTCTGGGTGACCGGGTTGCCCGAGGTCGGCGGGTTGCTCTGCACGTAGGTCGTCGACACCGAGCCACGCGGGTCATCGACCGCCTCGAGCAGGTAGTACTTGTCGGGCTTGGGCGTCAGCCGAATCTCGAGGAAGGTCTTCGAGTTGCCCTGGTTGAGCGCGTAGTCGGCCTTCACGCCGACCTCGACCTCGAGGTTGGTCAGCTTGCCGGCGTAGTCGGCGATGTCTTCGACGGTGTCGCTGACCTTCTGGCCCAGCTTCTGGTCGCTGACCAACGCGCCGATGGCGCCTTCGCCCTGCTTCACCTTGTTGGTGACGTCTTCGATGTTGGCCATGGTGCGGTCGAGCTTGGCCAGCGTGTCCTTGAGGCCAGCGACGCTGCCCTTCACGTCACCCTCGTTCTCGCCGATGACCTTCTTCACCGAGGCCATCACGTCGCGCACGTCCTTCGAGATGCCCTCGATGTTGCCGACGATGTTCCCCACCGAGTTCTGCTCGCGCTCGGTCAGGCGCCGCACGTCGCCCGACACCGCGTCGACGTTGGCCAGAATCGAGTCGAGCTTCACCGCGCTCTCGCGAATGGTCCTCTCGACGGCCTCGGTCAGCTTGACCAGGTTCTGCACGATCGACTCGAGCGACCCCTGCCCCTGCGCGCCGCCCAGCACGTTGCGCAGCGCCCCGGTCACGGCCTGAATGTCGGCGGTGATGGTGGTGAGCGAGCCGAAGATCTGCTCCATGCCCTGCGCGTCGACCACCTTGGTGATTTCGCCGCCGTCGTCGAGCACCTTCGCTTCTTCGGTGCCCGGCGTCAGGTCGAGCATGTAGTCGCCCAGCAGCGATTCACTGCGCTTGCTGATCGACGCGTTCTGCCGCACGCCGATTTCCCGCTTCACCCGCAGATACACGCGCGCCCGCACGCCCTCGAGCTTGATGTCGGTGATTTCACCCACCGGAATGCCGGCGATCTGAACGCGGCTGCGGCGGGTCAGGCCCGAGGCGTCGCGGAAGCTGGCGTTGAGCAAGACCGACTCTTCCTTGCTCATGCCGCCCTTCTTCACGAAGGTGAGGAAGAAGAAGAGCACGCCGCCGGCTGCGAGCACCAACAGGCCGACGCGGAAGGGAGTGACGAGCTTCTTCACGGGCAGACCACCTTAGTTCTTCCCGAACCAGGTTGAGAGGAAGAGCTTCACCGCCGGGTGCTCGGAGTGCCGCAACATGGCCGGTGCCCCCTGGGCCACGATCAGCCCCTGGTAGAGAAACGCGATGTTGTCGGCCACCTTGAAGGCCGAAGCGATGTCGTGGCTGATGACCACCGAGGTCACGCCCAGCATCTTCTTGGCGTCGAGAATCATCTCGTCGACGTAGTCGGTGGTGATGGGGTCGAGGCCGGTGGTCGGCTCGTCGTAGAGCACGATCTTCGGCTCGAGAATGATGGCGCGCGCCAGCCCCACGCGCTTGCGCATGCCGCCCGACAGGTCCGCCGGGAAACGTTCTTCGACGTCCTTCAACCCCACGATGGCGAGCTTGGCCTTGACGATCTCGCGCATCTCTTCTTCCTTCAATTCCTTGCGGTGCTCGCGCAGGGGGAAGCTGACGTTCTCGTAGACCGTCATCGAGTCGAAGAGCGCGGCGGCCTGGAAGACCATGCCGAACTTGCGGCGCACCCGCTCGAGATCTTCGGGGCCGTAGGGCACGATGTCTTCGCCGTCGACGATCACCCGGCCATGGTCGGGCTTGAGCAGGCCGATCATGTGCTTCATGAGCACGGTCTTGCCGCTGCCCGAGCCGCCCAGGATCACGCAGGTGCTGCCGGCGGGAATGGACAGGTTGATGCCGGTGAGCACCTTGTTGGCCCCGAAGGCCTTCTCGAGGTCCATCACCTGGATCATGGGCTGGGCGGCAGGCGCGGTCATGTCAGTGGAGAATCACGCCCACGAAGTAGTCGAGAATGAAGATGCCCAGCGCCGAGGCCACCATCGCCTCGGTGGTCGCCTGGCCCACGCCCTTGGCGCCACCCGACGCGTGGTAGCCCTTGAAGCAGGCCACCAGCGCAATGAACAAGCCGAACACCGCGCCTTTGATGAGGCCCTCGCCGATGTCTTCGGGGTCGAGCCACTGCTGGGTGCGGGTGATGAAGGTACCGGCCGACAGGCCCTTGACCGTCACCGACACGAAGTAGCCGCCCATCAGCCCCATCAGGTCGAAGATCATCACCAGCAGCGGCACCATGATGAGCCCGGCCAGCACGCGCGGCACCAGCAGGTACTGCACGGGGTTGACGGCCA
This sequence comes from uncultured Myxococcales bacterium, assembly GCA_903911905.1. Classification (GTDB taxonomy): domain Bacteria; phylum Myxococcota; class Myxococcia; order Myxococcales; family Myxococcaceae; genus Xiheilimnobacterium; species Xiheilimnobacterium phototrophicum. The sequence goes on along the minus strand of CAIWFK010000633.1, from coordinate 7,411 downwards.
TGGTCTCGAGGGCGTCGACCTGCTCGGTGACCCGCATGGTGCCAAGCTCGGTGCACATGGCGCTGCCGGCGCGCATGGTCACCATCAACGCGCTGAAGACGGGCGCCAGCTCGCGGGTGATGGTCAGCGACACCGTGGGGCCGACCAGGCTCTCGGCGTTGAACAATTCGAAGGCGCGCCAGCTCTGGTGGGCGAACACCATGCCCGAGAAGACCCCGGTCAGCGCGACGATGAAGATCGACCCCACGCCCACGAAGTCGAGCTGGGCGAAGAGGTTCTGCACCCGCATGGGCGGCCGGAAGGTCCACTTGAGAACGTCGAGCAGGAGCGTCGCCAGCCCGCCGATCTCTTCGACGAACGCAAACAGCCCGAGGCCGATTCTCTCGATGGCATTCGACAGCACGGAAGCCACTCTACGCGAGTGGTCGGGTTGCAACAGGGTTGATTCGTGGTAGCTGAACTCGCGAAATGAGCGCCCCCAGTTCGATTCGTGTCGGCGGTGAAATCGACGCCCAGTGCAACCGCTGTGACCTGAACCTGGCGCACACCATCATCGCGATGGTCGGCCCCAAGGTGGTCAAGGTGAAGTGCAACACCTGCGGCAGCGACCACCAGTACCGTGGTGAGCAGCCGCTGGTGAAGCCGCAGTCCTTCGCCGCGCCCCGGCGGGCGTCGAGCTCGAGCGGCGCCTCGTCGACGCCTCGCGCGCCCAAGGTGGTGGTCAGCTGGGAAGATCAGTTCAAGGGCAGGGACCTGGCGAGCGCGAAGAAGTACTCGCCCAGGGAGACCTTCAAGGTCGACGACGTGGTCGACCACCCCACCTTCGGCCTGGGCCTGGTACGCGAGGTGCGCGGCGACAAGGTCGACATCGGCTTCAAGCAGCACGACAAGACCCTGGTGCACGGCAAGGGCGACGGAGCGGCCAAGCCCCAGTTCTCGCGCCCCACCGGGCAGGCCACCGGCTACGCCGACAAGCCAGTCGAGACGGCCGCGCCGGCCTCAGAGCCCAGCGAGCCGACCAGCGGCAACTGAGCGAAGTCGCTCGAGGGTGGCGGCCATGTCCGAGGGCAGCGGCGCGCGCACTTCGAACTTCGCCACCGGCACCGACAGGAACGAGGCATGCAGGGGCGTGCGGTCGAGCACCACCGCCTCGCCCTGCCCGCCCAGGTCCTTCTCGAGCAGGGGCTGCTTGCGGCCGTACTGGTGATCGAAGAGCAGCGGGTGCCCCTTCGCCCGCAGGTGCACGCGCAGTTGGTGTTGCCGGCCGGTGAGCGGTTCGCATTCGACCAGCGAGGCGCGCTCGAAGGCTTCCTTCACCTCGACCCGCGTGCGACTGGCCTTGCCTTCCTCACCCTGAAGCGCGACCCGCATCTTGCCCTTGCGACCCTCGGCCAGCGGCAGGTCGATGTCCATCGGTCCGCGCACGCGCCCCTGCACGAGGGCGAGGTAGCGCTTGTGCACCTGCTTGTCGTCCCACGCCATCGAGACCGTGCGGTGGACTTTGGGATCGGTGGCGAAGAGCACGACCCCCGAGGTGTCGCGATCGATGCGGTGACAGACCCAGACTTCGCGCCCCAACTGCGCGGCGAGCAGGTCTCGCGCGCAGCGTTGATCGTCGGCCGCGCGCCCGGGAATGACCAGCAGGTCGGGCGGCTTGTCGATGGCGACCAGCCCCCCTTCCTGCGCGAGGATCGTCAGGCTCACTCGAGTTCGGAGGGCTTGAGCACCGACACCGGGCCGTACTTCTTCACCTTCGGCGCGATCTTCTGCGCGTTGCCCACCAGCACGATCACCCGGTCCTTCTCGAAGAGGTGCTTCTGGGCGGCGCGCGCGGCGTCCTTCACGGTGACGGCGGCGATGCGCTCGCGGTACTGCGAGATCCACTCGTCGGTCAGGCCGTAGTGCACCACGTCGGCCAGTGCCCCGGCGATGGCCTCGTTGGTCTCGAGGCGCGCAGGGTACAGGCCGCTGATGTAGCGCTGCACGGTGGCGACCTCGGCGGCGGTCGGGCCCTTCGACTTCATCTTCTTCACTTCGGCCAGCGCCACGTCGAGGAGCTGCGTCAGGGTCTCGGTCTTGGTGAACGAGCTGACGTTGAAGGCGCCGCCCGCGCTCATCATCTCGAAGCCGCTGCCCGCGCCGTAGCTCAGGCCACGCCTGACGCGAATCTCGGTCACCAGCCGCGAGGTGAAGCCGCCGCCCAGCACGGTGTTCATCACCATCAGGGGGAAGTGATCGACGTGCCCGCGCTTGACGCCCGGCGCGCCGATGCGCACCTGCACCTGGGTCTGCTCGGGCTTGTCGACGATGATCACCTCGCCGGGCTGGGCGATGCCCAGGGCGGTGGGAATGACCGGAGCCTGCGCCGGGCCGTTCTTCCAGCCCCCCAGGGTGCGCTCGACGAGCGCCATGACCTTCGCGGCCTTGAACTCGCCGGTCACGTAGAGGTGCGAGATGGCGGGCCCCAGCCGCTGCTGGTGGAAGGCGACCAGGTCCTTGCGCTGGAACGCTTCGTAGTCGGCCTTGCCCGAGCGCGCCTCGTGCGAATACGGGTGCGTGCCCCACACGGCTCGCGACAACGCGCGATCGGCCAGCGAACCGGGGTCGTCGAGCTCGTTCGACAACTGGGCCAGCACGCGGCGGCGCGAGAGCTCGATCTCGCTCTCGGCGTAATCGGGCTCGAGCACCACCTTGGCGAAGATCTCGAACATCGACTCGAGGTGCTGCGAAGGCGTGCTCAACGAGACGATGGCGTTCTCCTCGTTGGCGAAGCCGCCCACCGAGGCGCCGACGAACTCGACCTGGTCGCTGATCTGATTCGCGGTCAGCCCAGCCGCGCCACGGCGCAGCAGGCGCGAGGCGAAGTCACCCACGCCCAACAGGCCAGCGGGGTCGAACACGCTGCCCGCGCGGGTCACCAGGCGCACCGCCACCAGCGGCAGTGGGCCCCGGGGAATCAGGTGCACGGTCAGCCCATTGGGCAGCACCCGCACGTCGTGGTGCGGCAGCTTCAGGGGGCGAAGCTCGATGCCCGAGCGCTTGACGGTCTTCATGCGATCTCCGTGGGCACCAGCGTGACGACCGAGCGGCGCTCTGGCGTCAGGTACTTCGCCGCGGCGGCCCGCACGTCTTCGGCGGTGATGGTCTGGTAGCGCGAGGCGAGGCCCAGGCCCGCCTTCCACGAGCCCAGCATGATCTCGTAGGTGCCCAGCGCGTGGGCGCGGCCGTTGTTGGTGGCCAGTTCGCGGTACAGGTGCGCGGCCAGGTTGTTCTTGGCCTTCTCGAGCTCGTGCGGTTCCAGCCCGTGCTTCGCGACCTTCTCGAGTTGCGCGAAGAGCGCGGCCTCGGTGGCCTTCGGGTCGGCGCCCGGCTTGAGCTCGACGCCGATCAGGAACGAGCCCGGGTCGAAGCGCCAGGTCCAGTCGACCGAGACCGACACCGCCAGTTCCTGCTCGTAGACCAGCGCGCGGGTCAGCCGGCTCGACTGGCCGACCGACAGCGCGTATTGCAACACGTCGAGCGTGAGCGTGTCGGGGTGATCTCCGGCCGGGCCACGCCAGGCGATCATCAACGACGGGGCCTGCGCGGGGTGACGCACCTCGGCCCGGCGCTCGCCCTTCTGCTCGGGCTCGGCGTCGAGCACCCTGGGAATCTGCGGGCCGGCCTCGATGCCGCCGTAGTACTTGCGAATGAGCGCCAGGGCCTGCTTCGGGTCGAAGTCACCGGCCACGTACACGGTGGCGTTGTTGGGCGCGTAGAAGGTGCGGAAGTAGTCGAGGCAGTCCTCGCGGGTGATGTTCTCGATGTCCTTCATCCACCCGATGACGGGCCAGCGGTAGGGGTGCGCCTTCCAGATGAGCGTCGAGAGCTCTTCGTCCATCAGGCCGCCGATCTCGTTGTCGACGCGCAGGCGACGCTCTTCGATCACCACCTGGCGCTCGCTCTCGAGCATCTTGGGCGTCACGGCCAGCGACTTCATGCGATCGGCCTCGAGGTCGATGACCGTCTCGAGCGCCTCGCTCATGAAGTCCTCGTAGTACACGGTGACGTCGTTCGAGGTGTACGCGTTCGACGAGCCGCCGTTCGACTCGAGCGTCTTGTCGAACTGGCCAGGGCCGTACTTCTTCGCGCCGTTGAACATCATGTGCTCGAAGAGGTGGCTGATGCCGGTGATGCCGGGGCGCTCGTTGCGCGAGCCCACCCGGAAGAACGTGTAGAAACTGCAGGTCGGCACCGCGTCGCTGGGCAGCAGGCGAACCTTCAGGCCGTTGGGCAGCGTGTGCTCGATGACCGTCTCGGCGATGGCCTCGAGGGCCGGGGGCAGCTTCGCGGTGGGGGACTTCTTCGAGGTGGTCTTCGGGGTGTGACGGGTCGCCATCAAGGCTCCTTGCGTGCGTGGCGGTTCAGGAAGTCGAGGACGCGACTCCAGACCTCATCGGGGGCGCGCTCTCCGATGACGAGATCCATGTGACCGTACTCAGCGCGAGCGCCGTTCGCTCTGCTAATCATCAGCCATTCCTTCGGGCCGCCCAGGGCCTCGTAGCCGTCGCGCACCGCGGGGGTCAGCGCGATGCGGTCGAGTCGAGCAGCCACCACCAGAACGGGCAGGGTCACGCGCCCCAGGCCTGCCCGGAAGTCGAGGGCGCCATCGTTCGAGGCGAACCTGCCGGTCTCGACCAGGCGAATGAGCTGCAGGGCCACGCCGCCCGCCGTGTCGGACGTGCCGTAGGCCATCAGCCGCTGGAAGCTCGTGGTCGAGGTGCTCTCGTGGTTGTAGAAGAGCCGCTCGAACACGCCATCGTCGACCGCCCCCTGGAACGGGGCCGTCAGCCACGAGCCGAACCGGCTGGGCAGCATCGAGCTCTTCGAGAGCAGCGCGGGCGCGACCTTGAGCAGCGACTCGGTGCCACTGCCCCAGTCGAGGCGGGTCGGGCTGCCCAGGGTGGCCACCGCGTTGAGCCCCTGCCCTCCCTGCGAGAGGTAGGCGTAGATGATCATGCCCCCCATCGAATGGCCGACGTAGTCGATGGTCGAGGCGCCGCTGACCTGCCGGACCAGGCCGATGGCCGCAGGCAGATCGTGCTGCCAGTAGTCGTCGAAGCTGGGCGGATGGCGGCCCTTCGACTCGTCGGGCCCATCGGAGTCGCCAGCCGCGCGCATCGACATGGTCCACGCTTCGCGACCGTGCGCCGCGAACCACCGCGCCAGTGAATGCGTTTCGTCGAGGTCGAGGTTGCGGGCGTTGGCCGAAATGCCGTGGCACAGGAGCACCGGCACCCCGGTCGGCGGGCCCACCGCCTTGTAGCGCACCAAGCCCAGTTCCCAGCCGTCGTCGGTCTTCGCGCGGTGCAGCTCGGCCTCGGGCGGCAGGGGCACGTGCAGCGTCGCGCACCCGGCCAGCAGCAGGCTCAGCGTCAGCAGCCGGCTCATCGAAGGAACTCCACCAGCTCGGGGAAGATGAGGCGGGGCGCGTTCGAGCCGACCAGCGAGGTCAGATGCGAGAAGTCGTCACCCACGTCGAAGCGGCTGAAGGTGTGCAGCTTCACCTTCGCGCGCGCATCGTCACGCAGGGGCGCGCACAGCTCGGGGCCCGCGAAGCCGTCGCCCAGGCCCAGCACGGCCAGCGTGTCGCGATCGTACGAGCGCAGGCGCGAGCGCACGGTGCCGACGCCGTCGAGCGGCAGATCGCCGCTGCGCATCCACGCGAGCCACTCGGTGGCCATGGGCGCGGGCACGTCGCGCAGCCCGGCCTTCACCGCGCGCAGCACCTCGGGGCGCACCTGTGAGCCGACGACGAAGAGCGCGTCGAACCGCTCGCCACCGTGCGGCGTCAGCCCCAGCGCCACGAACGAGCCCTGCGAGAGGAGGTCTTCGGCCATCGCGCTGGGCACCTCGAACCGCGCGGGCGCCTCGAGCGCCACCACCCGCCGCACCGGCAGTTCGTGCCCGCTGGCCGCCAGCGCGAGCGTGCCCAACCAGCCGTGCGCCACCAGGTCGACCTCGCCCCCGATGGCCCTGGCGATGGCGGGAAAATCGAAGGTGACGATCGACCGCAGCGACGCGCCCGAATCAGACGCGCCCTGCCCTCGCACCTGCGCCACGTAGACCAGCCGGCCGTCGGCGACCAGCGCGCGGGCCAGGGGGTCGGCCACTTCGCGCCCGAAGCCCAACTCGGTCACGATCAACACCGGCGGTCGCGCGTCGTGGCCGGGGGGCGAGTACCGCAGCAGCCCCAGAGACAGGCCGTCGTCGGTGAGCACGCGGCGATGCGCGACCGACACGTCGGCCTGGGCCGTGGCCAGCGAGAGGACGACGGCGGCGATCACAGCTCGACGATCCCCGCCTTGAGTGCGAGCACCACCGCTTCCACGTGCGAATTGACGCCCATCTTCTTGTAGATGTGGCTCAGGTGGGTGCGCACGGTGCGGCGCTCGAGGCTCATCACCTGGCCGACCTCGGCGTTCGACAGGCCCTTGGCCACGAACTTGAGCACGTCGAATTCGAGCGGCGTCAGGTTCCACGGGTTGTCGGGCTGCTGCTTCCTGGCCGTCTGCACCGAGTGGAAGTAGTTCCAGAAGCGCCTGGCGATGCTCGCCTCGAGCACCGTGCCACCAGCGAGCACGTCTTGAATGCCCTGCCGAATCTTCTCGGGGCCCACGCGCTTGACCAGGTACCCCGACGCGCCCGCCTGCATGGCCTCGTAGACCTTGGTCTCGTCGTCGAACGAGGTGAGGATCAACACCTCGATCTGCCCGCCCAGCTTCTTGACCCGCCGGGTGACCTCGATGCCGTCGATGCCGGGCAGCTCGAGGTCGAGCAACAGCACGTCGGGCCGCAGCGCCGTCACCTGGTCGACGCCCGATTCACCGTCGGCCGCGCTGCCGACCACCGTGATCTCGGGGTAGAGCGCCAGCGCCTTGAGCAGGTTCTTGAGCAGCGGCGGCTGATCTTCGACCACGAAGACGCGCGAGGGAGTCAGTTCGGTCATCGGAACGCAGGCACCAGCTTGAAGACACGACCACCATCGACGTGAATGGTAGTGACGTACTCGCGTCGGGTCGCCACGTCCACGACGCGTACCGCGTGCGAGCCCGCAGCCACCCCGACCCGCCCCACGTCGCCGCACACCTTCCGGCCGTCGACCTCGACCCGCACCGAGCCTTCGACCACCACCGCGATGGCGCCCGTGTGCCCCCGGGGCGCGGCGTAGCAGTCGCCGTCGGCAGAAGGGGTCACCGGCGTGGTCGCGGACTTCACCGGCACGTGGGCGACGGCCTTCGGCAGCCCCGCGTCACTCGCCCTCATGGCGTCGAAGTCGGGCAGCTTCACCGGCGGCCCCGCGTGCAGGGTGCCCTCGGGCGGAGCGTGGTGTCTGGGCAGCACGGCCTGTACGGGTCGCGGCAGGGAGCTG
>CAIWFK010000632.1 GCA_903911905.1 uncultured Myxococcales bacterium | reverse complement strand
GCCCGCCGCGCAGGTCTTCGAGCAAGTCGTCTCGCTCGCCGCCTACCCGTCGTGGAACCCGTTCGTGGTGAAGGTCGACGGCGCGGCGAGGGCGACGCTGGGCGCCCAGTTGCGCTTCGACGTGCGCTGGCCCGGCGGCGGCGGCGCGCGGCCCTCGCTCGTCGTCACGCGACTCGAGCCCGAGCAACGAGAGGTGGCGTGGGCCTTTACCGGCGCGCTGGCCTCGCTCAACCTGGTCCGCGCCGAGCGGGTGCAGCGGGTCATCGAACTCTCGCCGACGCGCTGTCGCTACGAGAGCGAAGAGACCTTCACCGGGGTGCTGGTGGCGTTCGTGCCGCTCTCGAAGGTGCAGGCGGGTGTCGACCTGCAGGCGCGCGCGATGTCCACTCGGAATTCCTGAAGCATCGGAGAGACGCACATGGCGAACGTCGCTCACGGCCCTGCTCGCACCTCGAGTCGACAGGTGGTCACGTTTCTTCAGTCCTATGGCCTCGAGGCCACGTTGGACGACGCGGCCACTGACGACTTCGACACCGTCTTCGAAGCGCTCACCCAGTGGTACGCGGACCCTGACCGGGCAGCCATGGCGAAGGTGTTCGTGGTGCGTCCTGGCGATGAAGCGAACGCCCGAGCGTTGTCGACCGTCTTGTCTCGATGGCTCGCCAGCCCCCTGCCCCCGTTGCGAGACGAAAGTCTGGTTCAGTACGTCGCCGACGCGCTGATGATCGACGCGCATCACAGCGACGACGCCGACTCGGCGCCGCAGCTCTTTTCGATCGAAGCCGAGGGCTCGACGCTCTACCTGCTGCGCCCAGAAGAACGACGCACCGAGTTCGCGGTGGACGACACCTGGGCGGTCGGCTCGTTGAACTCGCCCGACACCGAGGCGGCCATCCAGGGAATTTATCGCTTCGAAGTCTGCACGCCCGCTTTCGCGGACCACGCCGTGGCGTGTGCAAGGTGCCAGGCCCTGCTCTCAGCATGGGAAGCTCGAGGTAACCTGCCCGATGGGTTCGAGCAGTTCCGTCGTCGACCGCTGCGGCCACCGGTCGAGCAGCTCCCGCCCCTCGCGCCGGTCTCGGGTGTTGGCATCGTGATTCCTCGTGCACCAACGACTCCTCCGGCACCGAAAAAGAAGCCGTGGTGGAAGTTCTGACCGCGCGGTCGCGGATGCCCCAACGAACCCCTCGACCCGCACGCGCGCTGCTGAATTCAAGAAGTTGTGACTGGTCTGATTGCTGCTCTGAAAACCGGGGAGCATGAAGCCCCACACCGCCCACCGGCTCGCCACGCGCCTCGGCCTTGGAGCCGTCGCGTTATTCACACTCAAGGGCCTGGTCTGGACCGCGCTGGCGTGGGCGGCGCTGCGATAGTCGCGCGCCGAAGAGCCCAGGCCCACGCCACGAGCACCGCGACCAGGCACGCCGCGCCCAGGCTGAGGTAGCGCGAAATCATCACGTCTTCGGCCCAGTGAAACCGGTCGACCAGCTTGGTCGCGTCCGACTCCATGCCGTTCTCGAGCCCGAAGGGCAGGTTCGCCGGGTCACGCCGCGCCAACACCCACAGGTGCGTCGCGTCGGCCCAGGCGATGGCGCCGATGACCAGCCACCCGAGGCGCAGGCCGCCCTGCAGCGGCTTCACGGTGGGCGGCAGCAGGAAGGTCGAGGCCAGCGCGGCACCGAAGAGCATGGCACCGCCTTCTCCAGCGAAGGTGAAGAACGCCTCTTGCTGCGTGGGCGTGAGCAGGTGGGCGGGCACCGCGAGCACCGCCAGCCCCACCGCGAGCCCCTGCCACACCCGCGAGCCCCGGCGCCGGCCGAAGACGAACAAGGCCGGCACCCCACCCAGCCACGCCAGGTCGACCAGCCAGCTGTGGCCCGAGGTGTACGTCACCCACGGCAGCGGCACCGCGAAGCGCCCGCACAGCCACGACGCGACCGCGTGCCCTAGCTCGTGCAGCCACATGCCGAAGAAGGTGCGCCCGATGAAGCCGCCCAGGTCGGTGCTCACCAGCAACCACGCGCCCACGAAGACGAGCGGAAACGCGAGGAGTCGCCGGCGCTCGTCGACTCCAGCCAACGGTTCGACCGTCACGAACTCAACGGGTGCCGGCGCGAGGAACGCCGGGTCGACCTTCGAGCACCCGAAGAGGTGCCCGTTGCGACCTCCACACTCGGGGCAGATCATCGAGCCGGTCCTCTCCCCAACGGCGTCGCCCCCCAGGGGGCTTTGCTTCAGTTCAGCGCGTTGGGCTGCGTGAGCACGAACTCGCCGATCTTCACCTCGAAGCGACGACCATCATTGCGCTCCATGAAGTACTCACCGCGCATGGTGCCGAAGGGCGTACGCAGCATGGCCCAACTGGTGTACTCGAAGGTCTCACCAGGCTTGATGACCGGCTGCTTGCCGATGACGCCGTCACCGCGCACTTCTTCGACGTGGCCCGACGCATCGGTGATGACCCAGTGCCGGCTGTGCAGCATGGCGTCTTCGGTGCCGACGTTGGTGATGGTCACCGTGTAGGTGAAGGCCCACTGCTCGGCCTCGACCTGCGAGCGCTCTTCCCACCAATTGGCTTCGACCTGCACCCGAATGCCGGCGGTCGTGGTGTCAGACATGTCCGTTCTCCGGGGTGGCTTTGGGCTTGATGAGCACCGACGCGGCGATGGTCACCACGAGGGCGGCGGCGATGAAGCCCAGCGAGCCCACGATGAGCCAGGTCTCGTGTTGCAGCGTCCATTCCTGGAAGGTCGTCTCGGCGATGAGCTTGAGCCCCACGAACGCGAGAATGACGCCCAGCCCGACTTTGAGGAAGCGGAACTTGTCCATCAGCGCGCTGATGACGAAGAAGAGCGAGCGCAGGCCCAGAATCGCGCAGGCGTTGGCCGAGAAGACGAGGAAGGGGTCCTTGCTGATGCCCAGCGCCGCGGGGATGGAGTCGAGGGCGAACAAGAGGTCCATGGTCTCGACGACCAGCAGCACCAGGAACAGCGGGGTGACGACCAGCTTGCCCGCTTCCCTCACCACGAAGGCCGCCCCGTGGTCCTGCGAGGCCACGGGCAGGAAGCGCCGCGCCGCCTTCAAGACCGGGTTCGCGCCAGGGTCGACCTCGTCGTCGTCGCCGCGCGAGAACAGCAGCTTGTAGGCCGTGTAGAGCAGGAACGCGCCGAACACGTACAGCAGCCATTCGAAGCGGGACACCAACTGCGTGCCGAGGCCGATGAGCGTGCCGCGCAGAATGAACGCGCCGATGATGCCCCAGTACAGCAACCGGTGCTGCGAGGCGTTGGGCACCTTGAAGTACGAGAACACCACCAGGAACACGAAGAGGTTGTCGACCGACAGCGCGTATTCGATGACCCACGCGGTGAGGAAGGTGCCTGCGGGCCGAGCGCCGCCCAGGCCGTAGAGCACGCCGGCGAAGGCCAGCGACACCGAGACCCACACGCCGGTCCACACCGCGGCCAGCTTCGGGGTGATGGGCTTGCCGGCCGACACGAAGAGGTCGATCGCCACCACGACGAAGACCCCCGCGAGGAATGACGCCCACAACACCGGAGTGCCCACGTTGGGTCACCAATACGGGCGCATGGCGGTCAGGTCAACCTCTGGCCGGCCCGTCGAGCTTGAAGGCCAGCAGCGAGCGCGCGGGCACGGTGATCGTGGTCGACGCGGTGCACAGCGAGCGCACCTCGACGGTGGCGGTCTCGAGCAGCAGTTCCCACCCGGCGCCCCACGACTTCGGCGGCATGGTGACCTCGACCGCTTCGGCGTGGGCGTTGAAGTAGACCAGCAACGTCTCGCCCACCACCTTCTGCCCGGTGGGGCCGCGCGCGCCGATGGCGTCGCCTCCCAGGAAGAGCCCGAAGCAGCGCAGCTCGGGGTTTTCCCAGTCGCCCCGCTCGAGCTCGCGCCCGCTGGGGTGAAACCACACCAGGTCGCGAAAGCGCGAATCGTCGAGCGTCTCACCGAGGAAGAAGTTGCGCCGTTGCAACACCGGGTTGGCGTGGCGCAACGCGATGCACCGTCGCGTGAACTCGAGCAGGGCCCGCTGGTGCTCGTCGAGCTGCCAGTTGACCCAGCCCAGCTCGTTGTCGTGGCAATACGCGTTGTTGTTGCCCCACTGGGTGCGGCCCATTTCGTCGCCGGCCAGCAGCATGGGCGTGCCGACCGACAGGAAGAGCGTCGAGAGCAGGTTGCGCACCATGCGCCCGCGCAGCTCGTTGACCTGCGGGTCGTCGACCTCGCCCTCGTCGCCCCAGTTGGCCGACTGGTTCTCGTTGCTGCCGTCGCGGTTGTCTTCGCCGTTGAGCTCGTTGTGCTTGCGCGAGTAGGTGACGAGGTCGTGCAGGGTGAAGCCGTCGTGGCAGGCCACGTAGTTGACGGACGCGGTGGGCCGGCGCCCCGAGAGCTTGAAGAAGTCGCTGCTGCCGGTCAGGCGAAAGCCGAGGTCGGCGAGCGTGCCCGAATCTCCGCGCCAGAAGCGCCGTACGGTCGAACGGTACCGGTCGTTCCATTCGGCGAAGAGCGGGGGGAAATTGCCCAGGCGGTAGCCTTCGAACCCCACGTCCCACGGCTCGGCGATGAGCTTGACGCGCGAGAGCACCGGGTCCTGATGCAGGGCCGAAAAGAAGTCGCTGCGCGCGTCGAAGCCGCCGTTGCCGGCGCGGGCCAGGGTGGTGGCGAGGTCGAAGCGGAAGCCGTCGACGTGCATCTCGGTGACCCAGTAGCGCAGCGAGTCCATCACCAGCTTGAGCACCGCGGGGTGGCCGACGTTGAGCGAATTGCCGCAGCCGGTGAAGTCGACGTGGCGGCCGCGGTCACCCTCGTCGAGCCAGTAGTAGGTCGGCGCGTCGATGCCGCGGAAGCTCAGGGTCGGCCCCCAACTGGTTGCCTTCGGCGCTGTGGTTGTAGACCACGTCGAGAATCACCTCGAGGCCGGCCTGGTGCAGCGCCTTGACCATGGCCTTGAACTCGAGCACCTGCCCACCGCGCGAGCCCTGCGACGAGAAGCGCTGGTCGGGCGCGAAGAAGCCCAGGGTGTTGTAGCCCCAGAAGTTGGTCAGCTTGCGCTCGAGCAGGAAGCCCTCGGGCGCGCACTCGTGCACCGGCAGCAGTTCGACGCTGGTGACGCCCAGCTTGACCAGGTGCTCGATGACCTTGGGGTGCGCGAGGCCAGAATAGGTGCCGCGCAGCGCCTCGGGCACGTCCGGGTGCATCGCGGTCAGGCCCTTCACGTGGGCCTCGTAGACCACCGCGCGGCGCCAGATGACCTCGGGCCGGCGATCGCCCGACCAGTCGAAGTCGTCGTGCACCACCACGCCCTTGGGCACGCCGGGGGCGGAGTCGCGCGGGTCGGGCCGGCCATCGGCGCCGTGGCCGACCAGGGGGAAGGCCCAGTCGACCTTGCCGCTGATGGCGCGCGCGTAGGGGTCGACGAGCAGCTTGTGGGGGTTGAAGCGCAGGCCGCGTTCGGGCGCCCAGGGCCCCGACACGCGAAAGCCGTAGAGCGCCCCAGGCGCCAGCCCGGGCACGTAGCCGTGGTGTACCTGGTTGGTCTGGTCGAGCAGACGGTAGCGGCCCAGTTCCTTCATCGGGTCGTTCTGATCGAAGATGCAGACCTCGACCGACGACGCGCTGGCCGAGAAGAGCGCGAAGTTGACGCCCTTGCCGTCCCACGTGGCGCCCAGCGGGTAGGGAACTCCGGGCCAGACCTCGCTCGTCAGCTCGCGCATCAGGAGGCGGACTGTATCAGCCGCTCACGGCGTGGCAGCGGTGGACTTGGGCGGCGCCGAGCCGTCGGGCTGACAGCGCGGAATCGAGCTGAGCCCCACCGCGCGGTGCGACGTGCTCTCGGGGTCCCACGCGAGCACCTCGGTCAGGCGCTGCCAGGTCGGTGGCGCGCAGCCGGGCACGGCGAGCTCGGCGTGCAGCACCCACTCGGGGCCGAAGCTGGGGCGGCGCGGCGCGTCGGCAGACCATTTTGGCTCGGCCACGTCCAACGGCAGGCACTGCGGGTGCTCGCCGTAGACCTCGGCCAGCAACGACTTCGCCTTGTGGTCGACCCGCCCGAAGCGCGGTGAGAGCAGCGCCCCCGGCGCGCCTTCGCAGTTGGGCGCGACCCACACGCACTGGCGCGCCCGCTGCTGCGCGTGCGCGTTGAGGCAGTGCCCGGGCAGCGTGCAGTCTTCGGCCAGACACGCCACGAACTCGTCGCGCCGGGTGGGCAGCGCGAAGGCCACCAGACGACTGACCGCGAGCTCGGGCCACGCGCCGCTGTAGACGGTCACGGTGTCGGTCTGGTCGACCACCGCCAGGTGCAGCACGCCGTCGGCCGTGACGTGCACCACCATCGAGGTGTCGGGCGAACCGGCGACCTGCGTTTCCCAGGTGGCGGGGTGTTCACCGCTCTCGTCGTAGACGTGGCCAGCGGGGCCGAACTTCGCCTCGAGCGCGGGCGCCATCGGGTCCTTCCTGGGCACCACTTCCGCGGTGAAGCGACCGGGCGGGTCGAGCGACACGGTGGTGAGGTCGAGCTCGAAGTCGGCTGACGGCTTCGCGGCCCGGGCGGTGGAAGCAGGAGCGCCCGCGTCGGGCACGGACGAGCGCTTCTCGGTGCAGGCGCCGACCGCCACCGACATGAGGATGAGAGAAGAAACCCGCACGCTCGCACCACCCTGGAAGCGCACAGTAGAGGCCAACGACGCTCGCGCAAGAAAGGAACGCCGCGTCATCTCGGCGCGGCGCGGCGCGTCAGCGAAAGAGGGTCACGAAGTTCCGCAGCATGATGGCGCCATGCGTCGACTCGAGCGCACGGGCGCGAGCGCGATGCTCGGCCCGGGTCTCGGGGTGGTCGAGGCAGAAGCCGATGGACGCGGCGTTCATCTCGGGGTGGAACTGCACGGCGCGTACGCGCGGCCCCCACGCGAAGGCCTGCACGGGGCAGTGCTCGTTGGTGGCCAGCAGCTCGGCGCCCTCGGGGAGCGCGGCCACTTCGTCGTCGTGGGTGGCCTGCACCTGCACCACGTCGGGCAGCTCGGCGAAGAGCGGGTCGCGCACGCGCAGGTGAACGTCGACGGTGCCCAGCTCGCGGCCATTGGGGTTGCGGCGCACGGTGGCGCCCAGCTTCCAGCCCAGCAACTGATGGCCGAAGCACACGCCGAGCACCGGCACGCGCGCGCTGGCGGTCATCAGGTAGTCGGCGGCGTCCTTCATCCACGGCGTGAGGTGGGCGTCGAGGACCGAGAGCGGCGAGCCGGTCATGATCACGGCCTCGAAGCCCTCGAGCGGCGGCGGGCGTTCGCCTTCGTGCAGTTCGACCGGCGTCAGGCGGGCGAGCCCGTCGACCGCGGCGCCGAACCACGCCTCGTAGTCACCCAGCACCGCGCGTGAGCTGGTGCGGCCGGGCTTGAGCAGGAGCACGGACTTCATGGGCGCGCACTTGAACCGAAATCGGGCGATTGACAAGCGCGCGAAGGGCGGCGAGCACACACAAGGTCATGAAGACAGCGCTCTATCGACGGTACGGCGGTCCCGAAGTGCTCGAGCTGGGTGAACTGCCCCGCCCTGCTCCGTCGACCGACGAGGTCCTGGTGAAGGTCGAAGCGACCAGCATCAACCCCATCGACTGGAAGCGCGGCAGCGGCAAGCTCAGGCTGCTGATGCCGGCGTTCCTGCCGCTGGTGCCGGGCTACGACGTGTCGGGCACGGTGGTGGAGGCGGGCGGTCGGGCGAGCGAATTTCCGCCGGGCACGAAGGTGCACGCGCGCATCTCGGACTCGCGGGGGGGCGCGAGCGCGGAGTTCGCGTTGGTCAGCCTCGACGTGTTGACCCGCATGCCCGACGGCATGAGCTTCGCCGACGCCGCCGCGCTGCCCCTGGCGGGCATGACGGCCCTGCAGGGGCTGCGCGACACGCTGGGGTTGCCGCTCAAGAACGCGACGCAGCGGGTGCTGGTGGTGGGCGCGTCGGGCGGCGTGGGGCACTTCGCGGTGCAGCTCGCCGCCAGCACCGGCGCCCACGTCATCGGGGTGTGCAGCGCGCGCAACGTCGAGCTGGTGCGCAGCCTGGGCGCGAAGGAGGTCGTCGATTACGCGAAGGCCGACGCGCTGACGGGGCTGGCGCCGGTCGACCTGGTGTTCGACTGCGTCAGCGGCGACGCGTCACCGTACCTGCCCCTCATCAAGGCCGGCGGGCGCTACGCGTCTCCGGTCATCACGCCGGGGTTGTTGGCGCGTCAGGTGCTCAACCCGCTGGCGAAGGTGAAGGAGCTGATGGTGATGCTCAAGCCCACTGCGGCCGACCTGGGCGTACTCGACCGGCTGTGGAAGAGCGGGCAACTGAAGGTCGTCATCGACTCGACCTTTCCACTGACCAGGATCGCCGAGGCGTGGGCGAAGTCGATCGGCGGCCGTGCGGTGGGGAAGATCGTGGTCGAGGTGGCTCAGAGCCAGCCGAGCTCGACGTAGCTCTTCGCGCTGCGGTCGATGGACTCGCGCAGGCTGCGCGTGGGCGCGTAGCCCAACGACCGCTTCGCCTTCTCGATGCTGCACACCCAACCGGGCGCGAGCAACTGGCGGGCGAGCTTGCGGTTGAGCGGCAGCTTGCGGCCGGTGCGGTCGGAAATGACGTCGGCCAGGGCGCCGGCCGCCGAGAGCACGCGCTCGGGCAGGTAGAGCGTGCGGGCGCGCAGGCCCAGCGCGTCGGCGATCATCTCCATCATCGCCTGCACGGTGGTGGCCTGTTCCGACGCACAGAAGAACGCCTGGCCGATGGCCTCGGGCCGGTCGGCCTGCAACAGCAGCATCGCCACCACGTCGTCGACGTCGACCATCGACAGGCGCCGCTCGGCCCCGCCGATTCGCAACACGATGCCGCGCTTGACCAACTTGAAGAAGGTGAGGTTCTCGTGGTCGCCCGGGCCCATGATGCGCGAGGGGCGACACGAGGTGACGCGCAGGCGGTCGCCGAACGAGAAGGCGATGCGCTCGGCCTCGGCCTTCGATTCGCCGTACCATTCCTCGGGCGCGAACGGGTCGTCTTCGACGCGCGGGCGCTCGGCGGTCGAGGGCCCCGACGCCGCGAGCGACCCGCAGAGCACGAGCGTGCGCGCGCCCGCCTTCACCATCGCCTCGCAGGTCAACTGCGTGCCGCCGGCGTTGACGCGAATGAAGTCGTCACGGCTGGTGGCGCGACGAATGCCGGCCAGGTGGAAGACGGTGTCGACGCCCTCGAGCGCGGGGCCAAGCGTGTCGGGGCGGGTGACGTCTCCCTCGACGATGGTGTGTTCGAGGCCAGCCAGCGCGCTGTGGTCCGAGCCGGGTCGCACCAGGCTTCGAACCGTGTCGCCGCGAGCGACGAGCGCGCGCGCCAGGTGGCCGCCGAGGAAGCCGTTCGCGCCGGTGATGAGCATGCTTCGGGTCATGGTGGAAGCCAGTCTCGCTCGAAAATTTCACCGAAACCCTGTTTTTCCTGAGGGGACGGTGCTACTTCCCGTCGTCCGGTTCCCCCAAAGAGCCGAGTTGAAAAACCGCATGCAACGTCCCCGGGAGGGGAGGAGACACACACCGAATGGCCGCGAAGAAGCCTGCTGCGAAGAAGTCTGGAGCGAAGCGCACTGTCAACGCCGCTTTTGCCAAGCCGCTGAACCCGTCGCCCGAGCTTGCCGAGATCGTCGGGACCAAGCCTCTTGCCCGCTTCGAAGCGGCCAAGAAGATCTGGGACTACATCAAGAAGCACGGTCTGCAGGACAAGAAGAACAAGCGCCAGATCAACCCCGACGAGAAGCTCGCCGCGGTCATCGGCAAGAAGTCGATCACGATGTTCGAGCTGACCGCGAAGTACAACAAGCACCTCCTCAAGGACTGATTTTCAGTCGCTTGATGCAGGTCGTTCGGGGCTCGTTCCTTTTCGGGAGCGGGCCCCGATTCTTTTCGCCCTCAGGCGACCAGCACCGGCTCCAGGCGCGCGAGCACGGTCGGCCAGCCGGGCTTCATGCCCTCGAAGGCGCGCCGCCCCATGGGCGAGTCGAGGTCGAAGCCGTCGTGCACCAGCGTCAGGCGGGTGCCCTTCCCTTCGGCGGTCAGGGTCCAGGTGATGGTGGTCTCGAGGCCGCCGGTCGAGAAGCGGTAGGCCAGCATGCGCTCGGGGACCACCGTGGTCACCTCGCACGGCTGTTTGCCGAAGGCGCCCATGTCGAGCTCGAAGCGGTGACCGACCTCGGCCTTCACGTCGCCGGCGGCCCACCACTTCGCGTGCAGCGTTGGGGTGGTGAGCGCGCGCCAGACGGAGGCCGGCGGGTGCGCGTACAGGTGGTGCAGCTCGATGCGGCCTTTGGGCGTGCTCATCGCGCCGCCTCCTCGTCGAGCACCGCCTCGAGGTCGACCAGGCGCTGCTGCCAGTACTGCGAGAACGCGCTGACGAAGGCGTCGACCCTGGCCATCGGGCGCGGGTCGAGGTGGTAGTAGCGCTCGCGGCCGCGTTGCACCTCGCGCACCAGCCTGGTCTTGCGCAGCACCTGCAGGTGCTCGGACACCGCGGGCCGGCCGATGGCCAGGCCCTTCGCGAGCAGGGTGACGGTGCGGGGGCCCTTCTTCAGGCGCACCAACAGCTGGCGGCGCACGGGGCTGGCCAGGGCCGAGAAGACGTCGGGGGTGGTGGTCATACCCTCGACTATGCGTCGGAATGTTCCGACGCGTCAACATTCTCCGACGCGAAGGCGCTCAGCTGTCGAACCGGGGAAACCCGCCCTCGAGCGGGTTCAGGGTGAGGGACGGCGTGCCGGGTGCGTCGACCGTGATCGCACACCCCGAGGGCCCCACGGTGACCGGCCCGTTCAGCTCGAACGGCTCGACCAACGAGCGGGCCCGCCCCTGAAAGGTCACCCGGCTCGTCTGCCACACCAGCTCGACCCACGTTCCCATGGTGCTGATGCTCAGGGCGCGTAGGCGCCGTAGCCCGCGGCGGTCGCAGGCGCGGAGTGGAAGTCGAAGGTCGCCGCGTTGGTGAACAGCGGGTCGAGCATGGTGGCGCCGGTGACGCAGGTGCCGGAGGGCACGGGGCCCTTCACCGCGTTGTCCTGCAGCAGGTAGCCCTTCGGCGTCGCGTCGTAGCAGTCGTTGAGGACCACCGAGGCCGGCACGAAGAGGTTGTGGGTGAAGGTGGTGTTGGCGCCCGAGCCCGAGGCGTCGAGGTTCGCTTCCGAACGCCCGCTGCCGCTCGAGCGCGCGCCGTCCTGCACGAAGGTGTTCTTCTCGATGAGCACGTTGGTGAAGACGTCGCCCACCTGCCGCACGCCCGCGTAGTAGTTGCCGTAGAGCGCGTTGTACCGAACGGTGACGTTCGAGATGGTGCCGGTGCCGGTGGCGTTGAACACGATGCCGTCTTCGTAGTCGGCGTGCCCGTTGTCGTGAATGCGGTTGAATTCGACCGTGACGGAGTCGAGCGTGCCGAAGCTGCCGCCCTGGGTGTTGAACTGAATGCCGCGCGACGAGTTGCCGCGAATGTCGTTGTTGCGAATGGTCAGGTGGTCGCCCGAGGCGAGGTAGACGCCGTGGTCCTGGTGGCCGTTGGGGCCGCAGCGACCGAACTTCTCGATGATGCACGACTCGACGATGACGTCGCTGCTGCCGTCGACCTCGACGTGACCGCCGTTGGCGCCCGTCGCGCAGTCGCCGGTGAGCGTCAGGTGGTCGAGCCGCAGGTCCACGCTGCCCGAGAGCAGCGAGATGGTGTTGAACGAGCTGGTCTGGGGGAAGCCGGTCAGGTCGAAGGTGAGGTTGGTCAGCTGCACGTGGCTGATGTTGGCGTCGATGGTGGCGCGGCCCTTGATGATCACGCCGGTGCGCGACTGGCCCACGAAGACGCGGCGGTGTGTGGCGTCGGTACCGCCGTGTTGAATGTAGAGGGCGAGCGTGGTGCCGTTCTGCACGTACGTGCCGTCGTGAATGAAGTAGCAGGTCGAGGGCGCGTCGCTGGCGAAGGGCGCGTCGCCGCGGCTGGCCGACTCGAGGTCGCCGATGGTGGTGAGGTCCTTCTGGGGCAGGCCGGGTGGGCAGGCGCCGGGGGCGTCGGTCCAGGTGGCGAGGGCGATGGTGCTGGTGGTGCCACCGCCAGTTGCGGTGCCGCCGCCAGTGGTCGAGCCGCCACCCGTCGTCGAGCCACCGCCCGTCGCGGAGCCGCCGCCTGTCGTTGAGCCGCCGCCCGTCGTTGAGCCGCCGCCGGTCGTTGAGCCGCCGCCGGTCCCTCCGTCAGCCCCAACCGGGGGAGCCGAACAGCCAACCATCACGACGACACAGAGGAGTCGGAGGCGCATGGAGGGCGATACTGCCGTGGATTGACCGCGCTGACGAACACTCACGACTCGAGAGGCGACTGCGACCATCTCGCACCACGGTCTCGTCGGGACGCGGGGACAACGTGTGTGACACCTGACCATCAACCCGCAAAGCAGGCCTGAATGGCAGGCGGCGACGGCCGGCTCGTGCTCGCCTTGCTGGCTCCGCCCGCCAGCCCCTCCCGACGACCGCTGCGATGCGCGCTTCTCGAAGTGACGTTCAAGTCGAGCGACTTGGGATGATTTCGGGTCGCCCAGGAGACCAGATTCCAGCCAAAGTCAGCGAACTGGCGTCGTGCCGAGGGGCAAGCCCGCAACGAGCACGGAGACCCGACACAAACAGAGTGTGCCCCTTCAGGCCGGCTCCTGCCCGTACAACGTGTCTGGCACCTGACGGCGCGTACGAGGTCTGTGACACCTCGCGCCTGGCACACCTCGTGCTCTCCATCCGCTCGCCGGTGGTCAGGGAGGAGGGCGACGATCGTGGAGGCCGTCGGCAAAGGCGCGTGGGGCCCCTTCATGGTGGGGCTCCACGTGCCGATTTCCCAGCGCCCGCGACTACATCGAGATGGTGTGCAACCGCATGGAGTTGATCTTCCCCGCCTGCCCAATCGGCGCGCCGAAGACGATCACGATCTTGTCCCCACGCTTCGCCAGCCCGCGCGACAGCAGCTCCTCCTCGACGCGGCGGACCATCTCTTCCGTTTCCTGCACCGGCTCGAGCACGCGCGGCATCACGCCCCAGAGCAGCGCGAGGCGACGCCGCACCTCCTGGTTGGGGCTGAAGGCGATGATGGGCACGCTGGGGCGGTAGCGCGAGAGCAGCCGCGCGGTGGTCCCAGTCAGCGTGAAGGCCACGATGTGGCTGGCCCCCGCTTCCCGCGCCGCGCGACAGGCCACGCCACAGGTCACGTCGGGGAAGTCGGCCGGAATGCGCGCGCTCTCACCGCTGCCGATGCGGGGGAAGGACTGGCGCATGGCCGACTCGGCGGCCTCGACGATGCGGCTCATCATCTGCACCGACTCGATGGGGTAGCGACCCGAGGCTGACTCGCCCGAGAGCATCACCGCGTCGGTGTTGTCGAACACCGCGTTCGCCACGTCGCTGGCCTCGGCGCGCGTGGGGCGCGGGTGCTCGATCATCGAATTGAGCATCTGGGTGGCGACGATGACCGGCAGGCCGCGCGCGTTGGCGCGACGAATGATGTCCTTCTGAATGGCCGGCACTTCTTCGGGGGGAATTTCGACGCCCAGGTCCCCGCGCGCCACCATCACCCCGTCGGTCTTGTCGAGGATGGCGTCGAGCCGCGCGATGGCCTCGGGCTTCTCGAGCTTGGCGATGATCGGCACCACCCTGCCCGCCTCGACCATCGCCTGCCGGCACATGTCGATGTCGGCCGGCGTGCGCACGAACGAGAGCGCCACCATGTCGATGCCCGCCTTGAGCCCGAAGATCAGGTCTTCCTTGTCCTTCGGGGTCAGCGCGTCGGCCCGCAGCGCCACGCCGGGCAGGTTGATGCCCTTGTTGTTCTTCAGCGTGCCGCCGTGAATCACCTCGGTGCGCACCAGCTTCTGCTTGTCGGTCGCCAGCACCTTGAGCTCGAGCAGGCCGTCGTCGAGCAGAATGCGGTCGCCCACGTTCACGTCTTCTGCGAGGTGCGGGTAGGTCGTCGACACCAGTTCCTGCGTGCCCAGCACCGTCTCGTCGGTGGTGATCGAGATTTCCTTGCCCTCGACCAGCTCGACCGCGCCGTTGACCAGCTTGCCGGTGCGGATCTTGGGGCCCTGCAGGTCACCCAGAATACCGATGGCCCGACGCGCCTTGAGCTGCGCCGCCTTCAACTTGTCGATGGTGGCCTGGTGATCTTCGTGGGTGCCGTGGCTGAAGTTCAGCCGCGCCACGTCCATGCCCGCGTTGATCAACTTCTCGAGCATCTCTTCGGTGTTGGTGGCGGGGCCCAGCGTACAGACGATCTTCGCGCGTCTCATGGCTGGGCGTTATACGGGAAAACCCGTGCTCCTCTTCCAGAAACGCTTTCATGCCGGGCTGGTCGCCGGCACCGTGACCCGAACGTTTCGCCTGTGGGACAAGCCCCACGTCAAGCCCGGCGGTCGCTATCGCGTGCACCCCATCGGCGTGGTGCAGGTCGAGGCGCTTCGCCACGTGACGGTCGGCGCCTTGAGCGAGGCCGACGCGCTCGCTGGTGGCTTCACGTCGCGCGCCGAGCTGATCGACTACCTGCGCGGCGTGAACCCGAAGATCGCCGACGCGACGCCCATCTTCGACGTCACGCTCGTGCATGGCGGCGACGGAGACCGGGTCGAAGGCGCGCTCGACACGAACCTCTCGGCCGACGACGTGGCGCAACTGAAGAAGAAGCTCGAGCGGCTCGACCGTGACGGCCCGTGGACCCGCCAAGTGCTCGCGCTCATCGGCAAACACCCGCGCGTGGCCGCCTCGCAGTTGGCGGTGACGCTGGGGCGCGAGACCGAACCGTTCAAGATCGACGTTCGCAAGTTGAAGAAGCTGGGGCTGACCCAGAGCTTCGAGGTCGGCTACGAAATCAGCCCGCGCGGTCAGGCCTTCCTCTCGCTCGAGAAGAAACAGCCTCAGAAGCGCAGGAGCTGATGCAGGTGCTGTGATTCCCACGCGATGGCGGCGGCGTAGCGGGGAAAGGCGCGCTCGCGATCGCGGAAGGCACGCGGGTGGTGCACGTTGCGGCCGTCGGGGCGGTCCGACGGGAAGAGCTGGTGCAGCATTTCGTGGAAGACGATGTACTCGATGAAGAAGCGCGGCACGTCGGGCCGGTCGAGCGCGGGGTGAATGCGAATTTCCCGCGCCTTGTGATCGTACACGCCCAGCCGAATGGACTTGCGACGGCGCCGCGCGGTGTGACGACCCCAACCGATGCGCGCCCGAATGCCACCCTGGAACAGCTCGGCGTTGAGCTCGTCGAAGAGCACCTGCAGGTCGAAGCACTTGCCGCGCGACTCGAGCAGCGACGGCTTGTTCGGCACCGCACGAATGCGGGTCTGGTGCGAGGCGATGAAGTCGTCGAGCACCTTGCCGGCGTTGCGCTTGCCGCGGCCCGCGTAGTCGGCCATCGCGTCGACCACCTCGGGCGGCGCCTCGAGGAACATGTGGTGCACCCGCACCCGCAGGAACGGCGGCTGACGACGGAAGCTGATCATCGTCGAGCGGTTGTCGTGCACCGTCAACTGCACCTTCACCTCGCTGCCCAGCCGCTCGGCGATCTGCTGCGCCAGCGCCCGCGCCAGCCGCAAGGTCTCGGACCGGGGCACCGGCTGGGGGCTCGGCGCGCTCGGAGCAGGCGGCACGGGCCTGGGGGCCGGCTCGGCGACCGCCGGCAACCGCTCGGCAGGCCGCACCGCCGGCGCTGCACGCGCTCGAAACAAGTCCATCTGCCGCGGGGCCAACTGCACGATGGCCAAGTTGTAGCCGAACGTTTCGGCGTTTTCACGGTGACTTCGGAAGGGCGACCACGGTGGCGGCGCAAGGGCCTGACCGGGCGCACGAGGTCCAAGGGGCATGCACGCGACGCGCAGGGAGGCGCGCCCCAAAGCAGACGGCCTGCCCCTCGGGCTCTTCCGGCCGTCCCCAGCCCACGGTCTTCTCGCCGTGGCGGCGGGTGAGTTCGCGGCACAGCTCGGCGTCAGACGCTTCCTTCAGCGCTTTCTTGCGTGCCCTCCCGCTGAGCGCTCATTCGTCGCCCTCGGCGGCAAGCCCCTCGCTCGAACCCGCACGATCGCTGCGGGTCTTCCCCACGCCTTCTCAAGAATCTCAATCCGGGCGTTCACCCGGCCTGACCGGCGGTCACCAGCGCGTGCTAGGCAGGTGCGTGCCTACGAGCGACCACGCCTCCACCTCGGAACGGGAACAGACCGACGAGAGCCTGCGCGCCGAGCGTGAGAAGGCCGACGCCGCGCTCACCGAAGGGGTCGACGCCTTCGACGAGGTAGCCGACTCGGTCATCACCCTGGCGCGCCAGCGCGCCGACGAGGTGCTCGCCCTGGCCCGCTCGAAGGTCGACGGCCAGGCCCGGCGCGCCACGGGGTCGGCCAGCCCGTCGGCGCCCCTGGCCCGCGAGCGCGCGCGAGAAAACCAGGCCGTGCAGGCCGAGCGTGACGCGGCCGATCTCGTGCTGCGCGACGAGCGGGCGGAGCACGTGGCGCTGCTGGCCGCCGAGCGCCGCGAGACCGACGCCGACCTGGTGCAGGAACGCGAGCGCGCCGACGACGCCCTGGCCACCCGCGACGAGTTCCTGGCCATCGTCAGCCACGACCTGCGCAACCTGCTCAACACCATGCTCGGCTTCGCGGGGCTCATCAGCCAGGAGGTCGCGCGCGACGGCACCAACCCCCGCCTGCTGGGCGACGCCCAGCGCATTCAGCGTTCGGGCGCGCGCATGTATCGGTTGATTGGCGACCTGGTCGACGTGGCCAGCATTCACGCCGGCACCCTGGGCGTCAGCCGTCGCCTGCAGCCGCCCGCCCCGGTGGTGCAGGAGGCGGTCGACACCTTCCAGGGGCAGGCCACCGGGCGAGGCCTCACCCTGCGCGCCGAGTTGGCCGACTCGCTCCCGCAGGTGGAGTTCGACGCGGCCCGCATTCTCCAGGTGCTGTGCAACCTGCTGAGCAACGCGCTCAAGTTCACGCCGCGCGGAGGCGAGGTCGTGGTGCGGGTCTCGCCCACCGCGACCGCCGTCGTCTTCCAGGTCGACGACACCGGTCCCGGAATTCCGGTCGACCAGTTGCAGAGCATCTTCGAGCGGTACCTGCAGGGCGGCGAAGGCGATCGCCGCGGTGTGGGCCTGGGGCTCTACATTTCGCGGTGCATCGTGCAGGGCCACGGCGGGCACATCTGGGCCGAGCGGCGTACGGGCTCGGGCAGCCGGGTGTGCTTCACGCTGCCGAGGTAGTCACCGGCGTTCGGCGTCGCGCTCGAGCATGCGGTACAGCGTGCGTCGGGTGACCCCCAGAATCTCGGCGGCGCGCGTCTTGTTCCCCGCCACCAGCGAGAGCACGCGCTGCAGGTAGCGCGACTCCATTTCCTCGAGCGTCACCAGCTCGGCCGCGGTCTCGGCCGTCAGCAACACCCGCTGGGAGCGAAACGTGCGCACCGCCGTCGGCAAATCGTCGACCGCGAGCTGGTCGAAGCGCGCCAGGGCCACCGCGCGTTCCATGGCGTTGGCCAGCTCGCGCACGTTGCCCGGCCAGTCGTAGGCCAGCAGCCGCTCGGCGGCGCGGTGCGAGAGCCCCTTCACCGCTCGCGGCCCTGCAGCGCTCTCGCGCTCGAGGAAGAACTGGGCCAGCGGCAGCACGTCGGCCGGTCGCTCGCGCAGGGGCGGCACGTCGATGCGCACCACGTTGATGCGGTAGAACAGGTCTTCGCGGAACCGCTTTTCCTGCACCTCGGTCTCGAGGTCGCGGTTGGTGGCAGCCACCAGTCGGGCATCGAAGGGCACCTCGAGCGTGCCGCCGACGGGGCGCACCTTCTTTTCCTGCAGCGCGCGCAGCAGCGTGGCCTGCGTCGAGAGCGGCAGCTCGCCCACCTCGTCGAGAAAGAGCGTGCCGCCCTGCGCGTCGAGGAAGAGCCCCTTGCGGTCGGCGCGCGCGTCGGTGAAGGCGCCCTTCACGTGGCCGAACAGCTCGCTCTCGACCAGCGCGGCCGGCAGCGCCGCGCAGTTCACGGCCACGAAGGGCCCTGCCGCGCGGGGGCTCTGGTCGTGCACGGCCCGGGCGACCAGCTCCTTGCCGGTGCCGCTCTCGCCGCAGATGAGCACCGCGACCTCGCTGCTCGCCACCCGCTCGACCATCGCCTGCACCTGGCGCAGCGCCAGGCTGGCCCCAATCATCGCGCCGCTCGCGGCGGGTCGACCCAACGCGGTCAGCCGGCGAACCTCGCGGGTCAAGGCGAGATGTTCTCTGGCCCGGGCGACGCTCAGCCCCAGCCGTGGGCCATCGACCGGTTTGATCAGGTAGTCCCACGCGCCGAGCCGAATGGCCGCCACCGCGGTCTCGAGCGACGCCTCGCCGGTGATGAAGATGACCAGCAACCCCGGCCGCACCTCGAGCGCACGACTGGTGAAGCCCAGCCCATCGAGCCCCGGCATCGAGAGGTCGGTGATGGCCACGTCGACGTCGAGCTCGGGCAACGCCGCCAGGGCCAGCCGCGCGTCGTGAAAGGTGAAGACCCGGTGGCCCTCGCGGGTCAACGCCGCCTCGAGGAACTCGCAGAGCGCGACGTCGTCGTCGACCAGCAACACGCCGGGCGGGCTCGAAGCGGTCATGAGGGGAGCATCGAGCATGCCTCGCTCATAGCACGCGCGCGCTCCACGCCTCGGCACACGCCAGGTGGCAGCATTTGCTGGGTGACCGTGCGGTGCTGACACACCGTGACCCGATGAACCGGTCGGCGCGTGCGTCTTCCCTCGAAAGCGTGGGTGGCACGACTCGTGAAATCCCCTGCTGGCATGTCGCTCTCGTCCGTCGCCCCGATCCAGCCGGTCGAGTCACCCACCCGCAGCCCCGCGATGCAGCAGTTGCTCGAGCTGGCGCGACGCCTCGCCGCGGTGGAATGCACGGTGCTGCTGACCGGCGAGAGCGGCACCGGCAAGGAGCGCATCGCCCGCTTCCTGCACGAGCAGTCGCCGCGCGCGGGTGGCCCCTTCATCGCCATCAACTGCGGGGCGATGACCGAGACCCTGCTCGAGAGCGAGCTGTTCGGCCACGCGCGCGGCGCGTTCACCGGCGCCGCCGAGCATCGCCCGGGGCTGCTCGAGGCCGCGAACGGCGGGTGTCTGCTGCTCGACGAGCTGGGCGAGGTCTCGTTGGCGATGCAGATCAAGCTGCTGCGCGCGCTGCAGACCCGCGAGATTCGACGCGTGGGCGAGAACAAGGCCCGCTCGGTCGACGTGCGCATCATCGCTGCCACCAACCGCGACCTCGCGCAGGCGGTGGTCGAGGGCACCTTTCGCCAGGACCTGTACTACCGGCTCAAGGTGGTCGAGCTGCAGTTGCCTCCGCTGCGCGAGCGTCGCGAAGACGTGCTGCCGCTGGCGCAGCAACTGCTCGCGGCCGCGGCCGAGCGCATGCAGCGCCCGGTGACCTCGTTCAGCCCGGCGGTGGGCGAGCTGCTCACGCACCACGACTGGCCCGGCAACGTGCGCGAGCTCGAGAACGCCATGGAGCGCGGCGTGGCGCTGGCCCGCAGCGCGCGCATCGAGGTCGACGACCTGCCAGGCGAGCTGCGCAGCGACGGCCGGGCCCAGGTGCTCCCGGGTCGGGAGCGGGCCACCCGAACGCTGGCCCAGGTGGAGCGCGAGCACATCATCGCCGCGCTCGAGTTCAACGGCGGCAACCAGAGCCGCACCGCCCGCGCCCTGCAGATTGGAGAGGCCACGCTGTACCGCAAGCTCAAGAGCTACGGGCTCATCACCCCGCGCGGCACGGGGCCTCGCCTGGTCGAAGCGCCAGGCCCCCGGGCGCAGGGCGCTGCGGGCGGGTGAAGCCATCATTTCGATGGCGAGCTTCCTTCAGTCTGACCGGCCCCTGCGCGCCAGCCACGCAGAACCACGGCCCCTTTCGCTGGCCCCGTTCGTGCTCATCGAGCGGGCCACCTTCCTCAAAGGACCTCATGAACGCCCCCCACGCGCTGCGCCTGACCACCCTGAGCTTCGCGCTCGCCCTCCAGACGGGCTGCGCCACCTTCACGCAGCCCATGCAATCGGGCGAGACCACCCTGGGCGCCGAGGGCACGGTGCACGCCGTCACCGGCGCGAACGGCAACACGCTGCTCTCGCTCAAGGTGAAGCACCTGGCGCCGGCCTCGAAGGTGAGCCCTGGCGGCGACCGGGTACATCGTGTGGGTTCAGCCGCGTGGCGGGCCTCCCCAGAACGTGGGCGCGATGACGCTCACCGAGAACCTCGAGGGCTCGATGGAAACCACCACGCCGCACCACCGCTTCACGGTGCTGGTGACGGCCGAACCGGGGCCCCAGGCCTCGCAGCCCACCTCCGCGCCGGTCTTCACCAGCGAGGTCGAACGCACCGAGTGACGTACCGCCGTTTCCCGGCGCGAATGGGTCGCGCCGGTCACCTCAACAGGAGTCACACATGAATTGGGAACAGGTGCAGGGTCAGGCAAAGGTGCTGGGCGGCAAGCTCAAGGAAAAGTGGGCGAAGCTGACCGACGACGACCTGCTGTTGCTGCAGGGCAAGAAGGACATCTTCCTGGGCACGCTCCAGGAACGCACGGGCCTGGCGAAGGAAGAAGCCGAGAAGCAGTTCGACGGGTTCCTGGCGACGTTGACCCCGACCAGGAAGGACGACTGACCGATGCTCTGGACCGTCGCGGTCGTGCTCATCGTGCTGTGGGCGCTGGGAATGATCACCTCGTACACGATGGGTGGGTTCATTCACGCGCTGCTGGTGGTCGCGGTCATCGTGGTGTTGGTGCGGGTCATTCAGGGTCGCTCGTTGTCCTGAAGCGCTCGCCCCGGCCGGTCGCGGGCGTGGCGCTTGCTTGAAGAACCGCCATGACCCGCGAACTGCCCCACACGCCCCCGACGCTGCCTGACCCGCTCACCGAAGCCGCCGGCAAGGGCGCACGCGCGAAGGTGCTGGTCGAAGAGGCCGCCGAAGGGCTCTCGGCGGTGAACCAGGAACTGGAGGGCACGCTCGCGCTCCAGCCTTCGCTCGCCCGCGCGGTCGAGAAGAACGCCGAGATCGAAGACACGGTGCAGGTCGCGTCGGGCGAACTGACGCAGCTCAACGCCGCGCTGGCGGCCGGAGTCGTCGAGCGCCACTCGCTCGAGACCCAGTTGAGCCAGGTGACCGACCAGGCCGACCGGGCCCAGCATGCCGCGCTGCATGACGCGCTGACCGGGCTGCCCAACCGCGCGCTCTTCGCCGATCGCTTCGCCCATGGCCTCGCGCAGGCCGAGCGGCATGCCTGGCTGCTGGCAGTGATGTTCGTCGACCTCGACGGCTTCAAGGCAGTGAACGATCGACTGGGGCACCAAGCCGGCGACGCCGTGCTGTGCGCCATCGCGGGGCGGCTGACCGACCACACCCGAAGCGACGACACCGTGAGCCGACAGGGCGGTGACGAATTCCTGTACCTGCTGCTCGAGGTGAAGCGAGCGGAAGACCTCGAGCGCGTCGCCCAGAAGCTGGCGGCGCTCATCGAGCAGCCCTGCGCGGTGACCGGGCCTGCGGGGCCGACCACCGTCACCGTCACGGCCAGCATCGGCATCGCGCTCTACCCCCGAGACGGCACCACGCCCGAGCAGTTGATCGCCCGCGCCGACGCCGCGATGTACGCTGCCAAGCGGCGTCGACAGGAGCAGGCCTTCGACCCGGCGCCCGACACACCCAGAAAATGAAGGCGCGCCGTCCCTGCTCCTTCACCGTGATGGCATCGCTGGTGCCAACCGCCCGCAGTCGCTCGAATCATCGGCTGGCGCTCAACGTGCTGAGGCCAGCCCCATGCTCCTGACCCATCATCGACGACTCGCCCCCCTCGTGTTGCTCACCCTCGCGTGCGGCGCTGCGCCCACCATCGTCTCGACCACCCCGGTCGACGGAGCGACCGGCATCGCGCGCAGCCCGACCATCAGCATCACCTTCAGCGAACCGATGGCACCCGCCTCGCTCGCCGGCACCTTCACCGTGGCCTCGGCCAGCGGACCGGTGGCGGGCACCATCAGCACCGACGGCTCGACTGCGGTCTTCACCCCGGCCGCGCCGCTCACGCTGTCCACGCAGTACACCGCCAGCATCACCACCGCCGCCACCAGCGTGAAGGGCGTCGCACTCGGCACCGCGCGCAGTTGGCGCTTCACCACCACCGACCAGGCGGTGACGGTGCCGACCGTGGTCTCGAATTCTCCGCTCGCGCTGGCCACCGACGTACCGCTCAATGCTCCGATTCGCGTCACCTTCAGCGAGGCGATGGACCCCGCCACGCTGAACGAGACCACCTTCACCGTCAGCTCGACCACCCCGGTGCTGGGCACGGTGAGCGCGACCAACTCGACCGCGACCTTCCTGCCCATCGCCCACCTGCCGCCCATGACCAGCTTCACGGTGACCGTGACGACTGCCGCGAAGAGCGCGGCCGGGGTGGCGCTGGCGACCGACCACGTCTTTCGGTTCACCACCGGCACCACCGTGACGCCCGGCCTGCCGGTGGCGCTCGGGAGCGCGTCGGCATTCGTCATTCTCGCCAAGAGCGGCGTGTCCAACGTGCCGACCTCGACCATCACCGGTGACGTGGGGCTCAGCCCCGCGGCCGGCACCTTCCTGACTGGCTTCGCCCTCTCGATGGACGCGACCAACGCCTTCTCGACCTCGCCGCAGGTGACCGGCAAGCTCTACGCCGCGGACTTCGCCGCGCCTACGCCCGCCCTGCTGACCACTGCCATCAGCGATCAGGTGCTGGCCTTCACCGACGCTGCGGGCCGGGCCGCCGACGTCACCGAGCTCGGTGCGGGCAGCATCGGCGGTCGCACCCTCGGCGCGGGCGTGTACCGCTGGTCGACGGGCCTGGGCCTGCCGACCGACGTGACGCTCTCGGGCAGCGCGACCGACGTGTGGATCTTTCAGGTCGCCCAGAACCTGACCGTGGCCAACGGCGTGCGCGTCACCCTGACCGGCGGGGCCCTGCCGAAGAACGTCTTCTGGCAGGTGGCTGGCGCGGTCGAGCTGGGCACGACCTCGCACCTCGAGGGCATCGTGCTGTGTCAGACCGCCATCACCCTGCGCACGGGGGCGTCGCTCACCGGTCGGGCCTTCGCCCAGACCGCGGTGGCGCTCGACGGCAACACCGTCACCGGGCCCTGAAGCCCCGTGGACCCACCCGCCCATCACAACGATGGGCGGGGCGGTCGTTTCAGAGTGACAGCGAGGGCCCGGCGAAGATGCGTTTGGCCTGCGCCCTGAGCGCCACGCCCACCTCGGGGAAGTCACCGTCGAACGCGAGGCCGTGCCCGCCGACCCGGCGCAGCGAGGTGCCCTTGACGAACAGCGGGCAGGTCGGCTGCTCGAAGCCCATGGCCTGGGCGAAGGCCAGGTGGCACGAGAGCCGCCGGTACGTCTGGGCCGCGTCGATGGTGGGCAACAGGGTGAGCACGAAGCCCTGCTTCGTCGATTCCACCAGCGTGACCGACGAGCCGAGCAGCGGGCACGCCGAGCGCTCGGCGGGCGGAAGGCCCCGACACGCCTCGGCCTCGAACGCTTCGAGGCGCCTGGCGGCACCCAAGTGGGCCGCGGCCTCCTGCAGTTCGCGATCGGCGCGCTGCTGGTGGTCGGCGGTGGGCGAGAAGTTGGCGAAGACCAGGGGCTCGTTGATCATCGCGCCGCGCTGGGGAAATTCATCGGCCCCGACCTTTTCCCGCTCGCTCGACGCCCGGGCCTCGTGAATCGCCGCCTCGTTGCGATGCTCGGCCGCGGTCATTCGGTCGTCGTGGGCACAACCAGACAGCACCAGCAGGGCAGAGAGCAGGGTCGTTCGCATCAGCGTCGTCGATGCATGCGCCGCGCCGCGCTCACCCGGCGCGCGGCGTGCAACGAGCGCACGACATGCCCTCCTCGAAACCGAGCGTCGTCCTGCTGGTGCTGCTGGCCTGCGCGTCCACCGCGCCCCTGTCCGTGGCCGACACGACCGGCCCTCACCCGACGCTGGTCGAGCCACACCAGGCGCTGGTGCCAGACGTGAACATCGCGACGGCGCGCGGCTGGCAAGACGGGCAGACGCCGCTCGCGGCGCCGGGCACGCAGGTGGTGGCCTTCGCCCGAGACCTCGACCACCCGCGCTGGCTGTACGTGCTGCCCAACGGTGACGTGCTGGTGGCCGAGACCAACGCCCCGCCCCGCCCCGACGACTCGCCCGGGCTCAAGGGGGCGGTGATGAAGTCCGAGATGAAGCGCTCCGGAGCTGCCGTGCCGAGCGCCAACCGCATCACCCTGCTGCGCGACACCGACGGCGACGGCGTGGCCGACCTGCGCACGGTGCTGCTCGCGCAGCGCAACTCGCCCTTCGGCATGGCCCTGGTGGGCGACACCCTCTACGTCGCCGACTCGGACCAGGTGGTGCGCTTTCCGTACGCGCGGGGCCAGACGAGCATCGCCGCGGCGCCGGTCACCGTGCTCGCGCTCCCCGCGGGCCCCATCAACCATCACTGGACGAAGAACCTCTTGCCGACCCGCGATGGCAGCAGGCTGTACGTGACGGTGGGCTCGAACAGCGACATGGGCGAGCGGGGCCTGGCCGCAGAAGAAGGCCGCGCGGCCATCTGGGAGGTCGACCTGAAGACCGGCACCCACCGGGTGTTCGCCACCGGCCTGCGCAACCCCAACGGCCTGGCCTTCGAGCCCCTCACCGGCGCGCTGTGGACGGTGGTCAACGAGCGCGACGAGCTGGGCAACGATCTGGTGCCCGACTACCTGACCTCGGTGCGCGATGGGGCGTTCTACGGGTGGCCCTACAGCTGGTACGGCGCCCACGTCGACGTGCGCGTCACGCCCGCGCGCCCGGACCTGGTGGCGAGCGCGGTGGTGCCCGACTACGCGCTCGGCGCGCACGTGGCTCCGCTCGGCCTCGCCGCGGCGACTGGCAGCGCGCTGCCCTGGAAGGAAGGCATGTTCGTCGGCCTGCACGGCTCGTGGAACCGCCGGCCGCGCAGCGGGTACAAGGTGATCTTCGTGCCCTTCACGAAGGGCCAACCCGCCGGCCAACCCACCGACGTGCTCACCGGCTTCCTGACCCGCGACGGCGAGGCCTCGGGCCGGCCGGTGGGCGTGGCGCTCGACGCGAAGGGTGCCCTGCTGGTAGCCGATGACGTGGGGAACACCGTCTGGCGCGTCACCGCAGCTGCGAAGTGAGCCTTTCCCCGGGGTAGGCTTGCGCGCATGCGCAAACACCACCGGTGCCCGAAGTGCCACGGGGAAGAGCTGATCGTCGGCCCCGCGCCCTTCGAGATGGCCCTGGGTGGGCTGCGCAGCGTGTGGACCGGGGGCGTCGACGGGCCGCTCGAGGCCTGGCTGTGCAAGGGCTGCGGGTACCTCGAGTTCTACCTGAAGGCCGGCGAGTCGCTGGACCTGACGACCTGGCGCGGCGCGCAAGCGCTCGAAAAGCCGACGAAAGAAAAGAAGTGAAGGCCGGTGTCGGAAACGGGCAGGCTCGCCCGCTCTCGAGAGTGACGGCCACTTCCGGCCTCTGAACCACCGAGGACACGACCATGACCAACAAGTACCTGCTGCTCTACCGCACCACCTCCTCCGAGCCCTCGACGCCGCGCTCGCCCCAGGAAATGACGGCCATGCTGGCCCAGTGGCGGGAATGGCAGCAGGCGTTCCCTTCGATCATCGACCTGGGCAACGCGCTCAAGCCCACCGGCCGCGGCATCGCCGGCAAGGTCGTCACCGACGGGCCCACGGTCGAGTCGAAGGAGCTGATCTCGGGCTACTCCATCGTCGCCGCGGCTGACTACGAGGCGGCAGTGGTGGTCGCGCGTGCCTGCCCGATTCTCTTCATGCCGGGCGCCCGCGTCGAAGTGCGCGAGCTGGCCGACTACTGATGACCACCGCGCACGACCCGTTCGAGCCCGTGCTGCGGCACGCGTACGGGCGGGTCGTCGCGCGCCTGCTGCGCGAATTCGGCGCCGCGCGCCTGGCGCTGGTCGAAGACGGGCTGGCCCAGGCGATGTTGGAAGCGACGCTCGCGTGGCGCACCCGCGGCGTGCCACCCAACGCCCAGGCCTGGTTGCTGCGCGCGGCCCGTCACCGCGTCATCGACGAGCTGCGCCGCGAGCGCCCGGGCGCCGCGCTCGACGACCTGGAAGGCGACGAGCCGTCGGTCGAGCCTTTGGTGCCTGCGCTCGGCGACGACGTGCACGACGACGAGCTGCGGGCGCTGCTGGCCTGTGCCGACTCGTCGGTGCCTCTGCCCTCACAGATCGTCTTCGCGCTGCGCACGCTGTGCGGCTTCTCGACCCGGGAGATCGCCGCGCGGCTGGTGACCTCGGAAGAGAACGTGCAGAAGCGCTGGGAGCGCGCGAGAGAGGCGATGCGCTCGGTCGACCTGCAGCGCGAACCTGAGGCCGACGAGCGACCCGCGCGCAGCGAGGCCGTGCTGCGCATGGTGTACGTGCTGTTCACCGAGGGCTACTTCGCCTCGAGCGGCGACACCGTGCTGCGACTCGAGCTGTGCCAGGAAGCGCTGCGGCTGGGCGCGCTGGTGGCCCGGCACCCGACCTGGTCCTCGAGCGAGGCCTGGGCGTTGCTGGCCCTCATGCACCTGCACCACGCGCGGCGTGACGCGCGCACCGACGCCTCGGGCCTGCCAGTGCTGCTCGAGCAGCAGGACCGCACCCGCTATCGACGCGAAGAGCTCGCGCTCGGGCTCGAGGCCTTCCAGCGCTCGCGCCGTGCGGGCCCCGGCGCGAAGTACCAGCTGGAGGCCGCCATCGCCGCCGAGCACGCCTTCGCGCCGAGCTTCGAGGAGATTCGGTGGCAGTCGATCGTCACGCTCTACGAGCAGCTGGCGCGCGTCGACCCCTCCCCGCTCCACGAGCTGCATGGGGCCATCGCGCTCTCGTATGCGGTGGGGCCTGCCGCAGCGCTCGAGCGGCTCGAGGCGTTGCGACCACCGAGCTGGCTCGCGGGCTCGCACCTGTGGTGCGCCACCGCCGCCGACCTGCACCGGCGCCTGGGAAACCTCGACCGCGCGCGCTCGCTCTACGAGCAGGCGGTGGTGCTGGCCGCCGGGTTCGAGCGCGTGGTGTTGGAGCGACGCCTCGCGGAGCTGGCTGCGACCAACTGACGCGAGGGACACGCCGACGGTGTGGTTGGCCTCGTGCTGGCGAGGACCAGCGATGTCTCCAAAGCAACTTCGAGTTGCCTTGAGCTTGACCGGTCCACGCACCCAGTACAACTGCAAGTTGCTTTGTGCGACGCCGCCCGCTGGAGAGGCAAGCGCGCCTTTCCGCGTCGGTGTAGGCATGGTGCCGAAGGAGCCGAGTGATGGTGCCTGCGGTGCTGCTGTCTGTGACGTTCCTGGCGGCGACGCCCGAGCCGCTCGCGCTCTACCGTGAGGGCAAGCCCCAGCAGGCCGACCTGGCGGTGCTGGCGGCGGCGAGCGAGGTCGTGGCCACGCTGGGCCGAACCCCGGCTGCCGTCGAGCCGCTGCGCCGCCTGGCCCACCTCGCCGAAGAGCAGTGGCGCTACCCGCTCGCGCTCAACGTCGACAACCGCGCACTCGAGCTGGCAGAGGAGGTCGACGGTCATGACTCGTTGCCGGTGGCCGAGGTGCTGGGCGACCTCGCGCGGCTTCAGCGCATCGACGGGCGCTTCACCACCGCCGAGACCACGGCGCGGCGCGCGCTCGAGCTGCGCACGAAGCTGGTCGGAGCCGAGGACCCGAAGACCGCCCCCCTGCTGGTGATCATCGCGTACGCCGAGTTCATGCGCGATCACTTCGACGAGGCCGAGAAGTTCGCGCGGCGCGCGCTGGTGCTGGCCGACGCCTCGAAGGCCCCGCTCGAGATGGCGTCGGCGCGCTCGAACCTCGGCGCGCTGCTGCAGTGGCACCGCTCGATGATCGAAGCCGAGCGCCGCTACCGCGAGGCCATCGACCTCTACGCGAACGCCGACGCCGAGAAGTCTGCCGGCATGGCCGTCGCCGCCCACAACCTCACCATCGTGCTCGCCGACAAGGGCCGGGTCACCAACGAGATGGCCGAGCTCGAGAAGCTCGCCGCCACCGCGTCCGAGGCCGCGCTCGGGCTCCACCACCCCTTCACCGCCGAGACGTATGAAACCCTCTCGCGCCTCTACCGCCAGTTGCAGCGGGGAGGCCGGTCGGTCGAAGCCGCGCAGCGCGCCCAGCTCTCGCGCGGCAAGGCGCTGCAGTGGTGCGTCAACGACGAGGGCAGCAACGGGTGCCTGCGGCACTGCGCGGTGGCGAACCTCACGGACGCCGGCTTCGTCGAACTGGCCGACGGCGGCCGCGGCACCCCGGCTGATGCCGGCCCGGTGTTGGTCGACGTGTACACCTGCCCCGCGTCGTTCGAGTGCCTGTCGCTGGCCGACGTCTCGACCGGCGTCACGCCCGCCCAACGCACGGTGTGCGCGCCGAGCTGTGCGGCGGTCGGCTCGTCGGCCGGGTGCCCGACGGGGTGGACCTGCAACACCCTGCTGCGCGACGGCGGCGCGCTCGGCCATGGTGTCTGCGCGCCGCCCTGAATCAGTCTGCGGTCGCCAGCAACCGCTTGAGCCGCTCGGGGTCGACCCGCAGGTTGATGGTCTTTTCCCGGGTGAAGGTCACCGCGCCGGGGGCCGCGCCCTTCCGCACGAACTTCACTTCCGTGTAGCTGACCTCGCCACGCGGCTCGCCCTTGGCGTCGGAATGGTGCAGCGCCAGGTGCGCTGCGTCGAGCAGGGCCTCGGCGCTGAGCGACGCGTTCTTCTCGACCGGTACCACCACGTGCGCGCCGGTCACGCCTCGCGCGTGGAACCACACGTGAAAGGGCCGCGCCACGTGGAAGGTCAGGGAATCGTTGTGCACCGCGCCCCGCCCCACCCAGATGCGCGAATCGGCCCCACGGTATTCGCGGTACGGCGGCAGCTTCGAGTCCTGCGGCTTGCTGCGGCGCTCGCCCGGTGACGGCGCCTCGGGGGGCGCGGTGTCCAACGCGGCCAGGTCGCCGCGCAGGGCCTGCTCGTCGGCGTCGAGCTGCCGCAGCCGTTCCTTCGCGAAGTCGGCCCCGCGCAAGAGCCGCCGGTACTGGTGGAAGCGCCAGTCGACCTCCTCGCGCGGCGTGCGCTTCGGGTCCAGTGCGACCGTCAGCTCGTCGGTGCTGCCGTCTTCTGCGTAACGGGTGACCCTCACCGAGGTCAGGCCGCGCTTGAGCAGGTGGAGGTTCTGGGTGAGCAGCTCGCCCTCGACCCGCATGCGCGTGGCCTGCGAGGTGCGGTCGGCCTCGGCCAGCACCTTCTGCCTGGTGCGCTCGAGGCGCTTGAGTTTGGCGAGCAACGGCCCGCGCCGCGCGTCGACCCAGGTCTTCTGCTCGAGCGTGGCGAAGAGCAGCTCGGCGCCGTGGGCCAACCGCAGGTGCTCGTGGTCCGACTGGAGCCGAGAGGGCGTGTCCTTCACAGGCGCCTCTTCCAGCGGCAACCAGGTGGCCCCCAGCTTCAGGCCTTCACGCACCGGAATCGACTGCGCCAGCACCCGACCCTTGTCGGTCAGCAGGTAGAGGCCCGGCGAGCCCGAGACCTCGAGCACCAGGGAGCGGTGAATGGGCGTGCCGTCGTCGGCCTTCCGCGAGACCTTGAGCACCAGCGTGCGGCGCGTGGGCAGGGCCTGCGTCTCCTCCAGCTTCGCACCCAGCAATTCCCGGCGGAGCACCGACTGCCAGGCCGGTGGCGTGGGCGGGTTGGCCGGGCGCTCGGCGACCGCGCTCAGCCGCGCGGCGTTGGCGTCACAGCACACCAGCACCGTCGTCGAGCGGCCGGGCGTGCGCAGCTCGAGGTACACGCGGGTGGTGGTGGGCGCGTGCACCTTCTGAATCACGCTCTGGGGCAGCTCCCGGTTGAGCTCCGACGCCAGTTGCTCGAGTTCGGCGGGCCGCAACGACATCGCTCAGCGCCCCGTGGCGAGCGCGACGATGCGCGAGAGCGAGAAGGCGTTGGGCGGCTCGAGCTGCGACTGCAGGCAGTCCTTCGGGGCCTTGTCGGAGCGCCAGCGAAGGAAGGTCGACGCATGGCGGAAGCGACGGCCCTGCAGGTAGTCGTAGCGGACCTCGATGACCAGGCTGGGCTCGATGAAGGTCCACGGCGCCTGCTCCTGCCCCTTCGGCGTTCGGGTCCACCGGCTCTTCTGCTC
This sequence comes from uncultured Myxococcales bacterium, assembly GCA_903911905.1. Taxonomy (GTDB): domain Bacteria; phylum Myxococcota; class Myxococcia; order Myxococcales; family Myxococcaceae; genus Xiheilimnobacterium; species Xiheilimnobacterium phototrophicum. The sequence continues at coordinate 13,056 of CAIWFK010000632.1, read as the reverse complement.
GGGCTCGGGGGGAATGGGGGGAACGGGCAACGCCATCGGCGAGAGCCTGGCGAACAGGTCGCGCTTCTCCTTCGCCTTGAAGCTCGAGGTGTGGCCGACCGGGTGGAACGCGCCCGCGTGGTCGTACACCCCCAGCAACAGCGCGCCGATGGAGTCGGGCGTCTTGCCCACCCGGTAGCCGCCGATGACCACGTCGGCGGTACGGTAGTGCTTCACCTTCACCATCACCCGCTTGCCCGGCGAGTACGGCAGCTCGACGCGTCGGGCGATGATGCCGTCACACCCCGCGCCTTCGAAGTCGTGGAACCAGGTGGTGGCCTCGTCAGCCGAGGCGGTCTGCGGCGTGGGGAAGGCCTGCTCGGTCGCGCGCAGCACGGTCAGCAGTCGCTCGCGCCGCGCGCTGAACGGGAGCTCGCGAAGGTCGTCGTCGCCCACCGCCAGCAGGTCGAACCCGGTGAAGCCCGCGGGCGTCTCTTCGCTCAGGCGCTTCACGCGAGAGGGTGCGGGGTGAATGCGGGCCTGCAGCGCGTCGAAGTCGAGGCCCTTCACGCCCGGAAGAATCAGCTCACCGTCGACGATGCAGCGCTCGGGCAAGACCGTCTTCAGGGTCGCGAGCACCTCGGGGAAGTAGCGCTCGAGCGGCTGGCCGTTGCGGCTGCACAGGTGCACCGCGTCGCCGTCGCGGAAGACGATGGCGCGAAAGCCGTCCCACTTCGGCTCGTAGACCCAGCCCTCGCCGCGAGGGATCTCGTCTTGCGCCTCGGCGAGCATCGGCATCAGGGGCGACGCGAAGGGGAGCATGGCGGGTGTGACTGATAGCACGAGGCGCGGGCGTGCTCTTGAGTGGTGCAAGGCTGGGCGCTAGTACCCGACGCTCGACCCGGTTCAGCTCGCCGCAAAGGTGCCGCTGAAGACCGCGCCCATCACCCTCACCCTCGCGATGGCCGAGGAGGCCCGCGCGCGGGGAACCTTCGCGACCTTCGCGCGCAGCACGCTGCTCGAATCGAGGTCTGAGCTGTTCGAGCCGCCCTTCCACGAGCTGCGGCACCCAGACGGTCGCCGCTGGAGTGTGCGCACGAGCGGCAGCACGGTCGAGCTGCGCATCACGCTGGAGGATGGCGAGGTGGTGACTCGGGAACGCGCGCACGGTTCGGCCCAGGCCGCTGAGCGGGCGATGCAGTCGCTTCTCGAGGAGCAGCGCACCGAGGGGTTCGTCGACGCGTCGCAGGGCTGAGAATGCATTCGCCGCGAGGGTGGCCGTCGCGTCATGGCTCCGACCGCCTACCCTTCAGGCGGCCCCTGTGACAGCCGCCCACACCCCGTGTATGACGGACGACAGTGACTTCCCGCCGCACAGCGAGCTGGCCTGCCCTGGTGCTCGCATCAGTGCTCCTGCACGGCGGTGCGCTCTGGCTGCTGGCCGGCGACCCGCCCCCGCCGCTCGAGCGCAACCACCCGCTGACCTGGGTCGACGTCGAGCCACCGCCAGAGCCCCCGAAGCCGGAGCCCACGCCACCACCAGCCGCGCCGAAGACGAAGACCGCCACCCCCACCGACCCGAGGAAGAAGAAGGCCGAGCAGCAGGCGGTGGCCGAAGCGCCCCCGACCGCTCCCACCGAGCCCTCGAGCGCGCCGACCGTCGGCACGCGCGGCGACATGCCCCTGGCCGGTGGCGTGAACCTGACGCCCAACCTGGGCGGCGTGTTGCGCATGCCCCGGGCGGCCGACGAAGACGCGCCACGCGGCACCACCCTGCGCAACGGCCCCGGTGAAGAGCCCGACCACGTCGCGGCCAAGGAATACGAAGGCGAAACGCTGACCCGCAAGCTCAACGGCGATCTGCAACAACAGTTCGGCGAAGCGGCGGTCGCGGTGGGCAACGTGCCCGGCCACTTCCTCGACGCGCAACGGGCGCTGCGCGCGGCGCTCAAGACCACCGAGGTCGACATGACGCCCAAGAGCAAAGGCGAGGTGGTGCGCGACATCGCCAAGGCGCTGCTGATCAACCCCGGGGTGTCCGAGCAGGCCGCGCGCAACATGACCGATTCTCCGCTGGGTCGCTCCATCGCTGCGGGCGTCGGCTCGGGCCCCAACACCGAGGATCAACGCTTCCGCGAGAGCGCCGCGCAGATGATCGGCGCGACCGAGGCCCTGAAGGAAAAGCTGCGCGCCGTGCAACTGCGCACCGTGCTGGAAATGACCACCACGCCGCAGGGGGCCATCGCCGACGTCACGGTGGTCGAGAAGTCGGGTGACGCGCGCTTCGACGAATCGGTGCTCCACCTCAGCCGCAAGGTCTTCCGCGGACTGCCCGATTCCGACGACAAGCGCCTGGGCACCAGTTGGTGGAAGAGCCGCTGGCAGTTCACGCTCGAGCCGCCCGACGTGAAGGTGAAGCTGCTCGACGCGCATCGCCTGCCCGCCGCCCCGTGAGCACGCTCGACGCCCATCTGAGCGACCTGCTGGCCACCATCTCGTCCGAACTGCCCGAGGTGACCACGCGGTACATGTTCGGTTGCGAGGCCTTCTTCGCCAACCGCACCATCTACGCGCTCGTGTGGGACGGGCGGCTGTGCGTGAAGCTTCCCGAGCAACGGCGCTTCGACGAAGCGCTGGCCCTCGACGGCGCCGGTCGCTGGTCGCCCATGCCCAAAGGCCAGGGCATGGGCTGGTGGGTGATGCTGCCCGAAGCCCTGCACGACGACCTCGACGCGCTCACGCCCTGGGTCGAACGCGCGCACCGCCTGGCGATGATGGCGCCGGCGAAGAAGCCGACCCGGGCCAAGCCGACGACGCCGAGCGCCGCGAAACGAAAACCTGCGGCGAAGGCCAGGCGGGCGACTCGTCGTCATTGACGACACGCCAGCGCGCTGCCATCAGCACCACGTGGCCACCGCACGCCTTCCGTCACTGCTCTCGCTGTTGCTTCCGCTCACTGGCTTCGCTGCCGAGCACGCCGAACACGCCGAACACGCACCGGACGGTGAAGCGCACGAGGCGCACGAAGCGTCGGAGCACGAGGAACTCCTGGAATACGGCGTCGACCTCGCCTTCGGCCTGGCGACCATCGAGACCACCTCGAACGGCGTGACGGGCGCTTCGCGAGCCTGGAGCACGTCGTTGTTGCTGAGCGCCGAGCACCCCACGCCGCACGCCACCTTCGGCGTGCGCCTGCCCATCGTCATGGGCGGCCTGACCGCCATCGAAGGTGACGGGGCGACCCGGTTCGCCGGCGTGGCGTTGGGCAACCTCGAGCTCGAAGCCGCGCATCACACGGCGCTCGGCCACGGCCTCGACTTCGAGTTCTCGTTCGAGCTTGCGCTGCCGACCTCGACGGGCATCGAAGCCCCGAAGGAACAAGGCGCCACCGTCGACGAAGCAGCCGTGATGCGCGGCGACATCTTGCGCGCGGCCGAGCAGGTGCGCGGCTCGCAGGACTCGGCGCTCTTCGAGCCCGGTCGGGTTGGCGTGGTGCCCAAGGTGGCCCTGACCTGGCGGCATGGCGGGTGGCACCTGGGGGCCGTGGCCAAGCTCGAGGTGCTGGCCGACGTTCGTGGCACCTCGGAAGAAGCGATCATCACCGAGTTCGTGGGCACGGCGCGGGCCGCCTACGACATCGCGCACGTGGTCGAGCCCTTCGTGCACCTGTGGACCAACCTCTCGTTCGCGGGCGTCTCGCGCGACATGCTGATCGTCGAGCCGGGCGTTCGCCTGACCGCGCTGGGTCGGCTGCACCCGTCACTGAGCGCCATCGTGCCCCTGTACGGGCCGTTGGTGAGCGAGCATGCGTTCGGCGTGCGCGCGATGCTGTCCGGTTCGTTTTGAAGGGTGGGGTAGCGCCGAGGCCCGCTCGTCGCTAGAGGGGCTGACCCATGGCGACCAGCGAAGTGACCCTCGACTTCCAGCGACCCGAGCGCATCGGCCTCGAGGAGGCCATTCTCTGCCAGGGCAAGGCGCCCGAGCACCTGGTCGAGATTCTCGAGCGCGCCGATGAGCGGGGCGCGTCGTTCCTGCTGACCCGGCTCTCGCTCAGCCAGCTCGAGGGCCTGCCGCCCGCGCTGAGGAAAAAGCTCGACTACGAGCCGGTCTCACGCACCGCCTTCTTCGGCACGGTCAAGCCGCTGTCGGGGCCGCCGCGGGTGGCCATCGTCGCGGCGGGAACCTCTGACGCCTTCGTGACCCGCGAGGTCTCGCGCACGCTCCGCTACGCCGGGCACGACTCGACCACCATCGTCGACGTGGGCGTGGCGGGCCTGTGGCGATTGATGGACAAGGTCGCGCTCATCGGCTCGCACCCGGTGGTGGTGGCGGTGGCGGGCATGGACGCGGCGCTGCCCACGGTGTTGGGCGGCCTGGTCTCGAGCGTGCTCATCGCGGTGCCGACCAGCACCGGGTACGGCGTGGCCCAGGGCGGGCACGCGGCGCTGCACGCCATTCTCTCGAGCTGCGCCCCGGGCGTCACCACGCTCAACATCGACAACGGGTACGGCGCGGCTTGCGCGGCGATGCGGGTGCTGCGCGCGCTCGACCGCTGAAGGTCACCAGCGGTTGTTGCGAATGCCGGCCTCGACGAACGAGATGGCCGCGTCGAGGTGCTGCAGGGCGCGGCGCTGAACGGCCTGGGCCTGCGGGTTGTCTTCGGGCTGGGCCACGTCACGGCGAGCGCTGCGCAACAGACCGAGGCTCTGGTGCAGCCGACCGCGCCAGTCGAGCCGCGCATCGACCGCAGGGTGCTCATTGACGTTCTTGCCGTCGTCGATGGCGGCCTGCCGCAGCTCGTTCAGGCTGACGTCGATTTCGCGAATGGCCACCACCTCGTCGAACGCGGCGTTGGCGGTGAGCGTCGCCGGGCGCTCGAGCAGACCGCGCGCGTGCCGCAGGTCGGACAGCGCGTGCAAGTAGGCCGGGTGATGCGCGGGCGGGAAGACCACCACCACCTGCGGAGGAGGCGGCGGCACCGGGGCGGCGGCATGCGAGTTGGCATTCATGCCCGCGCGCACGTAGCCGATGGCCTGGTCGACGAAGCCCAGCGCGCGCTGCTGCGGGCCACGAGCCACCGGGTTGTCCTCCTCACGCGCGAGGTTGGCGCGGGCGCGCTCGAGCAGCTCGAGGCCGCGGCGCAGTCGATTGGCGTAGTCGGGCGGCAGGTCGACCGGCGGCAACACCGAGGGGTTCTTGCCGTCGTCGAGCGCCGCTTCGCGGGCCTGGCCGATGGCGCCATCGAGGTCGCGAATGGCCGAGGCCTCGTCGAACGCAGCCGCGCCGTTGAGCGCCGCCGCCCGCTCGAGGTGGGCGCGCGCGTGGCGCAGATCGGTGATGGCCTGGAGGTAGGCAGGGTGGCGCTCCACGCGCACTGGCGCGGGCGTCACGCGCACCACGCAGGCCGAGAGGCTCACGAACGACAGGGCGACGAGCAGCGGCTTCATCATCGGGCAGGCTCCAGAAGGCGGTGAGGGCGACATCTCGGGTGGCCACCCCAAAAGTGAGGAGGGGCGGCGGCGCTTCGACCGCGACAGCGTGCCCGAAATTCACCCGACCGCGCCACTCCCGCGAGAGATCAGCCTCGCGGAGTGGAGGCGTTTTGCCACACGCGACCTGGCGGGCCAAAACCGGAACCCGTTCCCTTCGGAACGCCGGGAGTCGCGAAGCAAGCGCGAACGCCGTCGGGAACGTTCAGCGAATCGGACGAACACTCCACGGCGCGCGGACTCCGACCAGAGCGTCTCCGGGTGTGGCGCGACTCGGTCAGCACCTGAAGTCGACGGCTTCGTCACGGGCATCGACGAGGAGACCCGGCGTCGTCGCGAGGAGCAAGGAGCACGCAGCACGCGGGACCCACGACGCGTACGCGGCGGTCCGCCTCTCGGCACGCACCCGAGCGCTCGCGCCTCACCGTGACGAGACAGGAGTTGCCGCGACGGAGCAAAAGTGATCACTCGACGACGAAATGAATTCGCGCGCGGCGCGCGGCGACTCGTGGAACATGAACGTCGCGCTGCTGCTGTCCGTGATGCTGAGTCAGGCCGAACCCTCGTCGCCCCCGCTGGTGCCCTCGCCACCGTCGACGCCCGTGGCCGTCGAGGTGTCGGCCGAGATTGCACCGTCTGCGCCGCCACTCACCTCTGCGCCGGCGCTGCCCCCCGCTCCAATTCCCGCCGCGCCACCGCAGACGACCGCGCCCACCACCAGTCCGCCTCCCCCGGCGCAGACGCCGCCAACTGCCAGCGTGGTGCCCGCCCCCTCACGCGACGAAGGCTCGGGCTTCTCGTTGCGCGTGCTGGCCACCGCGACCGTGAACTGGCCCATCGCCCTCACCGGCACCTCGTTCCTGGTCGGCGGTCGCGCCGAGCTGGACCTCTGGCGAGCGCACGCCTGGTTCACCTGGGACCGCGCCGGCACCACGCCCTTCTTGCTCTCGAGTACCGACGCCTTCACCGGCGGCCTGGGCTATTCGGTGTTGGACGTCGGCGTCGCGAAGCTTCGACTGCTCGGAGGCGTGGCCGTGCAGACCTCGGCCGAGACCAGCACCCGCGTGGGTCCCGTGCTGGGTGCCAGCGCACGCGTGGGCCTGAGCGTGCTCGCCGTCGAGGCGGCCGCGACCCTGGTGCCCTTCGGACTGCCGCAGCTCGACGCCCGGCTCGGCGTGGCCTTGCACCTGGGGCCGACCGAGCTGCAGGTCGGCTACCGGGTGCGCTACGTCGACGCGACCGGTTCGGTGGGCACGCTGTTCCAGACCACGCCGTTCACCGGGCCAACCGTGGCGTTGGGGGTGAGCCTCTGACGCGTCACTCGAGCGTCAACCGCACCGTCTCTCCGCGCCGCACCTCGACCACCTTCGGCGCCAGGTGCAGTTCGTGGAACAGCGCGCTCAGGCCCCGCTCGTTGAAGGGCACGAAGAACACCGAGACCTGCCCGGGTGGCATGGTCAGTCGCCAGGTCCCGGCGGACAACATGGGCGCGGTCACGAAGGTGCCCACCATCTCGCCGTCGAACAGCTGCTTGGCCTCGGTGGCCCCCGCGAGTCCGCTCTCGAGCGCGAAGGGCCCCGGCTCGGTGACGGTGAGTTCGAGCACGCCGTCACCCTCGACCAACCCGATGTCGACCGAGGTCGCTGCGGCGTCGATCACCCGTCCCCACGTCGCGTCGATGGTGGCCAGGCGCAGCTCGTTGGCGTCGGCGGCCACGTGCTCGAGCACGAAGTGCCCATCGTCGGCCACGATGGCGGTGGAATCACCGAGCGTGACCGACTGCCCGGCGGCCGGCTTGCCGTCGAGCCCAGTGGCATGCCCTTCGATCCGACGACTCCACTGTTCGAGTTCGACGTCGAGCTCCGCCTGCCCTTCCCCGAGCGGCACCGTCTTCTTCGAAAAGCCGTGCGCGGTCACCACCAGGGTCCCCGCGGTCCGCGAACGCTCGAGGCGGGTCAGGCCGGTGCTGTCGGTGAGCTCGGCGCTCTCGAATTCACCGTCGATCGAGAACTGCACCGAGGCCTTCGCGACCGGCGCCCCCGCGCCGCGAACGCGAACCGTGGTGAAAAAGTGCTCCTCGGGCTGCAGCTCGACCTCGCCCAGGTCGACCTCGGTCGCCGCGCTGCGATCGAAGGGCACCGAACGAGCACGGTACCCCTCGGCGACGACCTGCACCGAGAGCTGGCCCTGGCCTTCGGACGCCGAGTCCGTTCGGGAAAAGCGACCGTCGGCGTCCTGGTACGTGAACCCTTCGACCTGGAAGTTCACCACCGGCCGCTTGCTGACCGCGTCGATGACCCGGCCGCGCACCGTCACCTTCGGCAGCCCCTCGAGCACCACGTCGAGCCCTTCGTGTCGCGAGACGCGCACCACCTGCGTCCGGTAGTTCTCGGCGGCGACGGTGAGCGTCGTCACCGCCCGCGAGTGGTCGAGCGAGTACCGGCCGAACACGTCGGTCGAGGTGCGTTGGGGGAAATGCTCGGCCGCGCCCGCGAAGTCACCAATCAACGCCTGGGCCGCAGCCTGGGTGACGCTGGCGATCTCCTCGCTGCGGTCCTGACCGTCGTTGGCCCGCACGCTCGCGCCGACGATGGGCTGCCCCTGCGAGTCGGTCACCCGCCCCGAAATCACCACGCCCTGCCGAACCACCAGCGTGCCGACGTCGAGCCACTGGGCCGGCAAGAGCACCACCGACGACGAAAAGGTGGGCGTCGAATTAGGCTCGGCCGACGCGATCCGGTAGCGCCCGGCGGTGAGGCCAGCGAGCTCGAAGTCACCGTGCTCGTCGGTGATGGTGTGCGCGCGGAAACCCGAGCGGTCCTTGAGCACCGTGGCGACGGCCTGACTGAGCAGTTCCTCGAAGACGATGACGTTGCTGCCCGCCATGGCCTGGCCCTGCTCGTCGACCACCCGGCCATGCACGCTCGCGCCCTCGTCGCCGACCAGCACGACGTCTCGGGCCGGCGCGGTGACGCGCTTTCGCACGGGCGCCATGCGCGAGTCGGACACCGTCAGCTCACACAGCCCGGGTTCGGGCCACATCGCGAAGTGACCGAAGCGATCGGTCCACGCGGTCGACGCCGACTCGCCGCACCTGGCGCGCACGTACGCCTGCTCGAGCGGCCGGCCCCTGGCTGTGACGACCTGCCCCTGCAGCCCGCCGTCGCATTCGAAGGGCACCTCGACGTCGAGGTCGTGCTCGCCCAGCCAGTACTGGCGGCTCTGTTCGCAGCGCGGGTCGGCGAGGTCCACGCGTACGAGGCCGCCGGCCAACGCTCCCGTCGAGAAGGCGCCGTCGGCGCCGGTCTTCACCGTGAGCTCGTCAGCGCCCTAGGCGCGCAGCGTCACCGCGGCCCCCTCGAGCGGCGCACCGCCGCGGGTCACCACCCCACGCAACACGAACGCAGGCGCCAGGTGCATCACCACCCGCAGCGGCCCGGGCGGACGCGGCCCCACCACCAGCGAACCGACGCGCCCCTTGCTGCTCGCCGAAAGCCGATCCTTCCCGAGGCGTTCGAAGTGCGCGACGCCCAGACGGTCGGTCGTGGCCCGGCGTTGGCTGTCGCGCGCCCGCACCTCGACGCCCGCCACCGGCTGGTCTCCATCGAGCACCGTCACGAAGGTCTCGAATTCAGGCCGCAGCACGACCGGCACGGGCCTCGACGACCCGGCGCTGACCCTCACCTGGGCCGGTCGGTAGCCAGGCGCGCTGGCGAGCACGAAGGTGACGCCTCGCGCGGTGGTCGCCGCGAAGGCGCCGTGCTCGTCACTGGTGGTCACCACGCCCGGGCCGCCCGCCAGCGAGACCACCACCACCCTGGCCTGCGCGAGCCCCTGGCCCTCGTCGTCGACCACCCGGCCGACCAGGTTCACCGGCGGGCTCAGCTCGAGTCGCACCGACCTGGTGGTCGGCCATCGCAACGACACCACGTCGCTGGTCTGGTTCGGGCCCTCGGCCCACACGTGAATGGGCAGCCCATCGCTCCACAGACCGCAGAGACGGAACGCGCCCTGTTCGTCGCTGATCGTGCCGAGCAGATCGTCGTCGGCATATTCGTGCGTGGGCAACCCCAGCTTCCCCTCGAGCGCCGCATCGCAGTCGCAGCCCTCGACGCACGCCGCGCAGATGGCCTCGAGCCGCCGATGGTGGCCCGCACTCACCGCGATCTTCGGGGCAGGCGCCCCGTTCAGGGTCACCGTGCCCTCGAGGCAGCTCGGCGCGTCGAGCGCCGGCGCGGCGGGTACCGGCTGGGCGCGGCGCACCTTCTCGGCCTTCGCAAAGGTGTCGTCTTCGAGGGCCAGGCCCACGTACCGGCCCACCGGCGCGATCAGCACCACCACCACCACGAGCACCACCGCCAACACCAGCCACGCCAACCGCGCGAGCCACCGCTTCATGCGGTCACCTCAGGGGAGGCAGGAGTACGAACGTCCCATCGCTGGCGCGGCGGTAGAAATAGTCGTCACGCCACGGGTAGTGAAGGTCGTCACTCGACAGCAGCCCCACGTCGACCAGCTCGGACAACGCCATGGGCAACGAGCCCTTCTCGAGCCGATACACCTCGAGCGCCGACTCGATGCGCGAGCGCTGCTGCTGCGAGCAGAAGCGCTGCGCCGCGGGGTCGGTGTACGAGGTGGCGTTCGAGCCGCCCAGCCGGACCGACCCAAAGTCGACGCGCGAGCCGATGAAGAAGACCACGCCCACCACCAGCATGGTGACGGCGATGCGGCCGACGGTCCCCAGCAGCCCGGCGAAGCGGCCCTCGGTCTCGAAGTCGTCGCCGCCCTTGCCGGTGGGTGGAACGCCCTTCAGGTACTCGAGGTTGATGAGGTTGCAGAGCGCCTTGGCGGTCTCGAATTCACCCAGCCCCGACAGCTCGATGATGCGCTGCACGGTGCGGCCGCCCTGCACCAGGTTGAAGCACTTGCGCTCGTTCTCGCCGACCGACTGGAACTCGCCCTTGTTGACGGTCTTCTTCTCTTCCGCGAAGGCGTCGTCGAGCGCGTCGTCGAAGTCGTCCTTCTGCAGCGCGGGCGGCGGCAGTTCCTTGAGCCGCTCGAAGGTCATCTGCAGGCTGGTGATGCGCTTGCGCACCACGGGCCATTCGTCGACCCGGCGGAAGCCTTCCATCAGCACCGACTCGGCGCGCAGCGGCGTCAGCGCGGGGTCGACCTCGATGTCCTTCTGCTCGAACTCGTAGTTGCCGGTCTTCCAGTTGAAGAGGCGGAAGAGGGTCTCGCTGGTCTGCAGTTGCACCATCTCGCGGAACTTCTCGAGCGAGATGACGCCCCTGCCCGACCATCACGTCGCCCAGGCGCTGCAGGGTGCGCTTCTGCGTTTCGAGCGCGAACTCGAGCTGTTGCTCGGTGACCAACGACGCGTTGACCAGCATCGAACCGATGAGGTCCTTGCGGTTGCGCGAGGTCGATTCGGCGCGAATGATGTTGCCGTCCTTGAAGCTGACGGTGACCGAGTCGCCTTTCTGCGTGAGCACCAGGTGCCCGGTCTTCTGCTGCTGGCCGATCAACTGGAGGATGTCGGCGATGCCGAAGTCCTTGAGCGTGCCCTTGAGCGCCATGGCCTACCCCTGCTTCCGGCGCAGCGCGCGCAGTGAGACGAGGTAGACGGCCAGCGACACCAACACCACCGGCACCAGGCGCACGAACACGGGAATCGGCTCGAAGGGCGTGCGCAACACGCCGTTGCGCAGCGCCACACCAGCCACGCCGAAGGCGAAGAGGAAGGCGTAGATCGCGCCCCGCACCGGCAGCCCCGAGAACACGTGCCCCAGGCCGCTGAAGACCGCGCCCAGCACCAGGCCCGTGCGTTCGATGCGGCTCTGGTAGCGGGCGATTTCCAGTTGCTTGCGCACCTTGAGCGACGGCGCCACCACGTTCTTCTTGGCGAACACGTTCACGCACTGCGTGCACATGCGGCTGCCGGGCGAGAGGTCGGGGTCGCCGCGATGGCTGACGGGGTTGCCGCACTTGTTGCATTCCCGCGCGGTGTGCAACGTGAGCGAGAGCTGACCGAAGCCGACCAGCAACAGCGCCATCAGCAGCGGGAAGAAGGGCGCGATTTCACCAGGCAGGTCGCCCAGCAGCATCAGCGAGAGCTGCGAGCGCACCCGTTCGGCGGCGTCGGTGCCGTGGGCCAGGGCCATCAACGCCGAGCGTTCCAGGGGAATGGTGCGGGTCAGGGTCACGCCGTCGACGGTACCGGTCAGCCGCTCGTCGGCCGAGATGCGGGGCAGGCTGGGGTCGCGCTGGCCGGCCTCGGCGAAGGCCCCGAGGAACTTGTCGACCTCACCCGCCACCTGGTCGCCGAACATCGAGACCCGCTGCTGGTAGAGCCGCCCCAGGTCGAAGAGCGCCACCGGGTCGTGGGAATCGCGCGCCACGCCCTCGAGCACCGAGCGCGAGTTCTCGAGGTCGCCCGCGAGGAAGAAGGTGACGCCCAGGTTCACCCGCGCGCCGACGTGGTCGGGGTTGAGCGAGAGCGCCTTGCGGAAGTGCTGCTGGGCCTGCTCGAGCCGGCCGCGGCGCAGGTGCAGGCGCCCCAACACGAAGTGCTCGGCGAAGCCGACCTTGTCCTGGGTGGCGAGCGTCTCGTACTTCTGCGCGAGGGGCTCGACGCCGGCGCCGCCGCGCTCCATGGCGTCGAGGTCGGCAGCGGTGGTACCGGCGAACGCGGTGTGCTCGACGATCAGCCCGCCGATGGTCGGCACCAGCCCCAGCGAGGCGATGAGCACCGCGGCGACCACCCGCTCGGCCTGCGTCACGTACAGCGTGGCGGCGGCGAAGAAGGCCAGCAGCGCGGGCGCCACGCCCATGCGGAAGACCAGGGGCAGCGAGAGCAGCAGCAGCGCCAGCGCCGAGGTCTGCCAGCGCGAGGCCGAGCGCGGGAAGAAGAAGTGGAAGTCGTAGAAGAAGTAGAACGCGCGGCGCACGAAGAGCACGCCGACCACCCCGATGACGGTGAGCACCAGGGCCAGCAACAGCATGGCCGAGAGGTCGGCGAGCGCCGACTGGCTGTAGCGCGGGTCACCCGGCACCAGCAGCAACGCGTTGCCCAGGGCACTCAGGTAGCGACCGACGCCGCTGGGGTCGGCCTGGAAGTGGGCACGGGCCAGGCCCACCCACGCCGAGGGCAGCTTCGGCGCGAGCTCGACGGCGGTGAGCGCAATCTCCACTGCGCCACCCGAGTCACCCCGCGCTTCGTGGCCAGCCGACACCCGCAGCAGGCCCATGGCCCAGGTGTCCATGTTCGTGGCACCGATGGAGTTCTTGAGCGACACCAGCCGGGCGCGGGCCTTCTTCTCGGCGTCGACGTCGTGGCCGGCCTCGACACGCTTCCAGTCCTGCCAGGCGGCATCGAGCTCGGCGTCGGAGGTCGGGCGCACCACGATGAGCGCGGCGGGCTTCGCTTCCTTGTCCTTCTTCGCGGGGGCCTTCGGGTCGGCGGCCACCTTCGGCTCGGGAGCGCCGGCGTCGCGGGGGAGCGGTGACACGGTGACGCTCACGTCCTTGATGGGGGTGAGGTCTTTCGGGTCCTTCTTGTCCTTCTGGTCCTTCGCGTCCTTCGCGT
>CAIWFK010000631.1 GCA_903911905.1 uncultured Myxococcales bacterium | reverse complement strand
CGTCGAGCAGCAGCAGGTCCTGCTTGCGCAGCGCCCCGTCGTTCTTCGTCCAATGCAGAATGCAGGCGTGGGCACCGGCGGCCGCGATGGTGCCGTAGCCCACGTCGTTGCCGTCTTCGCGCGCGCGCAGGTTGAACACGCCCTCGACCGAGCGCTCGGACTTCGCCACCTTCAACCCGCGAATGACGTCTTCGAACCCGAGTCTGGTGGCGGCGATCACCTTGCGCAGCTCGGCCAGCTCGAGCGCGTCCTTCACCAGCCGCAGCTCGCTCACCGCAGTGGCCAGCGCGCCGTCACGCTCCTCGGTCGAGCTGACGAAGGCCTCGGTCTTCGCCGACAGCCCGCGCAACACCCGCGCTTGCGACGCGTTGGTGCCCAGGAAGGTCTCGAGCTCGCTCAAGGGGCGCGCGTAGTCGACGCCGTAGCGCACGCGGCTCTGCTCCACGCCCAGCCGCGGGCCGACCCACAGCTCGCCTTTGTTGCGGTCGGTGAAGAAGGTGGCGTCGGAACGGCCCGGGTTGGGCTCGACGAAGAGGTGCGCGTGGTGGCCACCGCTGGCCTTCGGCGTCAGCACCAGCACGCAGTCGGGCTCCTGGTTGCCGGTCAGCCAGAAGAAGTCGGACCCCGGGCGAAAGCGGAAGTACGTGTCGTTGGCCCGCACCTGCTCGTGCCCGGTGGGAATGACCAGCGCGTCACCGGGGAAGAGCGCCGAGAGCGCGGCGCGGCGGGCGGCGAAGTGCTTCGCGTGCGGGTGCACCGGAGGCGCGGTGCGCGACTGGGGCTTCCAGTCGGTCATCATGAAGTCCAACAAGGCCTTCGGCGGCGTGTTGTCGGGTGGCCTGGCAGCGGTCGGCGGCTTCTGGGTCTGCTCGAAGGTCATGGCGAGCCCTCACTGGTGACGTTGCTGCTCGTGGGTTCTGGGGCATGGGTGAAGGGGCGCGCAAGCGGAATCGCGTCGTCGGTCCCCAGCGGCGCCAGGCGGTCGGCCACGTCGAGCGCCGGTTGGCTCACGTCGCGGTTGATGACCGCCAGCCGCTTGAGCTCGGCCTCGACCCGCGACAGGTCTTCGGTGGCCTCGCGTGACGAGCTGGCCCGCACCGTGAGCGCCCGGTACTGCGCCGCGGTCAGCGCCGAGCGCCGCAAGGCATCGAGCGCCTTCTCGACGATCAGCCGGTCGCCTTCCTCGAGGTCCTGAATGCGCCGCTCACGCAGCCCACGCGCGTTGCCGAACCACACCCGGTCCAGGTGGCCGAAGCCGCCCGCCGACGAGCTGTCGAGATCTTCGAGCACCAGCGACGGCCAGCCGCGGCCCGGGAATTCGCGGGGAAAGACCGAGAAGATCAGCGCACCGTCTTCACGCGGGCGCAGCTCGGCGGTCGTCACGCCGAAAGGCAGGAAGACCCGCCCCGTCTCGGCCGCTTCTTCCATCAGCCGACGCCGTGCGCTCACCGACAGCGGTTCGTCGGCAGGCCGGGTGGGGCTGGTGCGCTTCAAGGTCGTCATCAGCTCGCGCACCTCGTCCACGTGCACCACCACGTTGAGCGAATTGCCGCGCGAATAGTCGGCGTGGAAGACCCCGACCAGCTCGTATTCGCCGCTCTGGCAGTTCACCGCGAAGACCGGCGAGCCCGAGTTGCCCGACGACAGCGCGGCGTCGATCACGAAGTCGTCGTGGTTCCAGTCCTTGTAATCGTCGTGATCGTAGACGCTGGTCACCCGGCCCTGCACGGTGGCGCGGAAGGCCCCCAGGGGAAAGCCGCGCACCTCGACGATGTTGCGCTCGCGCAGGGCCGAGCTGCGACCGACCTTCCACGGCATCACGTTGAGCGGCGCTTTGGCCTTCACCACCGCCATGTCGAGCGGCCCGTCGATCACCACCTTCGAGAGCGGAATGTCGTCGCCCTCGTAATTGTCGCGCTCGTTGTCGACGATCTTCAGCGAGTCGCTCACCCGCTTGCAGCCCGCCGGAATGCCCGAGATGACGTGATCGTCGTCGGTCACGCCGGCGTATTCGGCCACGTGCTGGTTGGTCAGCAGCAGCGTTTCCTGGTTCTGCCGCTTGTAGGCGAAGCCCGTGCCGTGCGCGGTGGTGGTGCGCCGGGTGCGCTTGACCGAGCCGTCGGCCGCGTACGACAGGCACTCGTAGGTCGCGGTGCTGCGCACGCAATAGGTGAACGACGAATCGGGCCGATTGTTGAGGTCGATGGAGTCCTTGCTCAAGGCCGAGAAATCGTCGGCGTACATGCCGCTGCACCAGGGCCGCGCGGCAGGTGGGGTCGGCTTCTTCGCCGGGGGCAGGGGCCTGGCGATCGGCGGTGCCAGCAGCAGCATCAACAGGAGCGCCGTCATGTTTCCAGCTTACGCCCGCAACCAGGCCCGCGCTGTGGTGTTCTGACCCGCATGACCCTGCTCCTGCTGCTCGCGTTGGGCGCCTACGACCCGCTGGCCGTGCCCTCGGCACCGGTGGAACACCTTGAACTCACGATGCATGACGGCTCGCGGCAGCGAGATATTCCCGTGAGGGTCTATCTGCCCGCCACGCGCACACCGGCCCCCGTCGTGCTCTTCAGCCATGGCCTGGGCGGCAGCCGCGAGAACGACGTGTTCCTGGGCGAGCACTGGGCGGCCCGCGGGTACGTGGCGGTCTTCATGCAACACCCGGGCAGCGATGAATCGGTGTGGAAGCCGCTCGAGAAGTCCGAACGCCTGCGCGCGATGAAGAAGGCGGCCAACGTCGAGAACTTCCAACTGCGAATCGAAGACGTGCACGTCGTGCTCGACGTGCTGGCGGCGTGGAACGAGAAGGCCGGGCACGAGCTGCACGGTCGCCTCGAGCTCACGAAGGTCGGCATGTCGGGCCATTCCTTCGGCGCGGTCACCACCGAGGCCGTCAGCGGCGAGGTCTACCCCATCGGTCCCTCGCTCACCGACCCACGCATCAAGGCGGCGGTGGCCTTCAGCCCGTCGACGCCGAAGATGGGCAGCGCCGAGAAGGCCTTCGCGCCAGTGAAGATTCCCTGGCTGTTGATGACCGGCACCAACGATGCCGCGCCGATCGGCGGGCAGACCGTGGCCTCGCGACTCGAGGTCTTCCCCGCGCTGCCGCCCGGCCAGAAGTACGAGCTGGTGCTCGACAAGGCCGAGCACTCGGCGTTCAGTGATCGCGCGTTGCCGGGTGACTCGCAGCCGCGCAACCCCAACCACCACAAGCTGATGCTGGCGGTCACCACCGCGTTCTTCGACTCGGTGCTCAAGGGTGACGCCGAGGCGCGCGCGTGGATCGATGGCGAGGGCGTGAAGGCCCTGCTCGAGAAGGGCGATCGCTGGCAGCGCAAGTAGTCTGCCCACTCATCGCAGGGCGCTCGCGACCAACGCACCGAGTTCGTCGCGATCGAACGGCTTGTGCAGCACCTCGCAGACGCCCGCGGCCAGCAATTCCTGGCGACGGGTTTCGCATGAGGCGGCCCTCGGCCCGGTGGCGAGCAGATGTTCGGCGGTGACGTCGACGTGGGTGATGACCGCGCCCGACCCGTCCAGCAACCGACCGACGTGCATCAGGAACCACCGCTGGCTCGTCGGCCCGTGACACGGGTACTTGTGCGAAAAGTCCTCGCGGGTTCCCGACAGCAGCGCTTCGAGGGCCGCGCGCACCTCTGGTTCCGAGCGACACGCCTCGAGGTAGTTGCTGCCCAGGCCCGCGCGAGCGCCGAAAGTGACCCCTCCGGCCTCGCCGGCCGACTGCAGCCATCGTCGGTTGACCAGGGCGATGGTGCCCGACTGGTCGATGACGACGACCTGCGCGGGCAGCGAGTCGAGCACCCCCTGCAGGTGGGCGTGATGCGCCTGGGCGTCACGCAGTTGGGTCACGTCGACGAAGGTCGCCACCCCGCCACGCACCTGTCTGCTCGCCGTGAGGTACGGGCTCACGCTGACCAGGAAGCGGTGGCCGTCGAGGGTGCTGACCTCGCGCTCGAGCGCAGTGAGGTTCGACTGCACCTGGCGCAGGTCGTCCACCAGGCGCAGGTCGCGGAAGTGGTGGGTGATGTGCTCGATCGGCCGGCCGACGTCGCGCTCGAGCACCGAGAACTGCTGGGTGACCGCACGGGTGAAGCGCCTGATGCGAAGGTCCTCGTCGACGAACACCGTGCCGACGGTCGTGGCGTCGAAGAGGTTGTCGAGGTCGGTGTTGACCTGGGTGAGCTCGCGAATCTTCGCCTGGTGCTCGGCGTTGACGGTGTTGAGTTCTTCGTTGACCGATTGCAGCTCTTCGTTGGTGCTCTGCAGTTCCTCGTTGGCGGCAAGCAACTCTTCGTTGGTGGCCTGCAGCTCCTCGTTCGAGGTCTCGAGCTCTTCGATGGTGGCTTGCAGGCTCTCGCGAACGAAGAGCAGTTCTCGCTGCAGGTCGGCGATCTGGCTGGTGACCTCGTCACTGACCGCGTCGACCCGCTCGGGCCTGGGCACCCCGCGCTCGTAGGTGACGACCAGGAAGCGCGAGTTCGTGCGCCCCGCATGGAAGGGCTGCACGCGCACCAGACCCACGTGGTGCTCGTCGGCCGCGACCGCCATCGCGGTGTCGGAACCAATGGACAGCGCGCGGTGCGCGGCGAGCGTGGTCACCGTCTGCAGCGAGGGTGGCAGCAGCGCTGGCAGGGCCAGGCTGACCGCCCCGGACGGCAGCGAGAGCAGGCGCTCTGCGTTGCCGAACACCCGTACCAGCTCGAGCTTGTCGTTGGTCATCACCGCGGCCGGCACCACCCGGTCCAGCAGCAGCCGGGTCGCGGCGTCGATGGCCTGCTGTTGGTCGCTGATCGGCGCCGCGGCCTGCCGCCCCACGGGGACCATCGCGTTGGGCAGGAAGGTCCGCGGGCCGTCGAGGCGGCGGAAGATCTTCAGGTGCGGGTCGAGGGGCTCGAAGCGCGGGCTGACTTCTCCGAGTGACTCGCTGCTGCCGAGCACCATCACGCCCTCGGGCCTGAGCGCGAAGGCGAAGGTGCCCAGCACCCGCTTCTGCAGCGGCG